>CAYGEJ010000001.1:0-154501 GCA_964348935.1 uncultured Candidatus Saccharibacteria bacterium
GTAGAATATTATATATTTACCGGTTTGAGTATATAATATAAATAGATCTCGGTTATCCGATATTGTTGAGATAATATGTAAATTTAAAATTAATAAGTAGTAAGGATTCATCCTCGAAATTTGAAATAACTATGAGCCAGCCTAATTCCCAAAAAAATGAGTATCTATCCCTTTCTGAAGCCAGTAGGCTTACTGGATACCATCAAGACTACTTAAGTTCATTGTGTAGGCAGGGGAAGTTGCAGGGTGTTAAAATTGGTAGAAATTGGCTTGTTACCCAAACGGGTTTAAAAGTTTTTCTAAATACTTCAAATAAAGAAAATTTCATAAAACCAGCCACAAGAATTAAAGTAAATATAAGTAACAGTAATCAATTAGCTGGTGAATATAAGATAGGAAATAGTAGTTTGGAACTTCAGAGTCTACGAAATACTGTTTCAGCGTTAACTGATCGAATAGTTAGAATTGAACATCGGATTACTGAAGCTAATATGTCTGTTGGTGAGCATAGAGGGATTAAATTATATTCTAGAACTGTAGAACAAGTAGTCCGAAAGGATATTTCCAATAGTTTTATTTCCAATTTCGACTCAAATTTTGTACCAGACATAAATTACACCGCGGATGGTTATATGCTATCGAGAAAAAAAGTTAAACAGTTATATTCAAGTTTCAAAAATTCACAAAATAATTTAAAATATTTATTTTTTACAATATTATTTTTTATTGTAGTCACTGCCTTATGTTTTTTAATATTAAGTATTTATTTAGACAACTTAATTTCTAATTCCACAGGGGTCACTCAGGTATACTATTAATACTTGAATGCAAATGATTTTAAAATTTTTTAGATTTAAAAAAGCTCTTTCTATTGAAAGAGCTTTTTTAAATCTTCTATGTGATTTATTTCAGTGCTTTTTATTAGCCTAATAAAGAATTTTTTTCCAAGTTCGGTTATTTCTTTTTCAATTTCCTTATCAAGTGTGTAAGGAGATATCCAAATGCTGTTTTGCCATTTTTTAAAATGTAAGGTTTTAAGTTTTGCTCTTAAAATAGACCTTACATATTTTTGTTTTTCAGGAATATCAAAGATTATAATTTTCCAAATTCCGTCTTTGGATGGTTCAAGTCTGGATAGAAGTTTTTTTCCTTCTTCGGTAATATGAATAAGGAGAGATCCTAAGTCATCTTCCTTTTTGACTAAATCTTGTTCAGCTAGTCGGAATAGGGTGTTGTAGAAATCTTTGTAAAGGATTTTGGCTGATGTTTGCAGGTGAAGTTGTTTTGCGGAAATTTTTTGTTTTTCCGCAACTTTTCTTAAAATATTTAAAGTTTGTTGATTGTAGATTCTAGCCATATATTTAGTTAAAAAAAGTATAACATAAATGTATGAATATTAACATTTTTTGGGGATAAGTAAGAGCTTTATATTTTAAGGTTTTTTGTGCTTAAATTTTGTCTTAGTTATAAGCTTTTTTGAATTTTTATTTACCCTAAAAATATATGAGTTTGTGTTTTAATTTGCTATAATTTGATTAAGAATGGTAATCAAATTATGAATAAAATTTCTTATTTAAATCAGCCAAAGAATTGTAAGTCCTATGCAGAGAAAGCTAGGAGTTTTTTTGTCATTACTTTGGTAATATATTCAATATTAATTTTACTTGTGCCAAATTACAGTGTTTTGGCTTACCTTTTTATTGACCATTCAGCTGAGGAAGCTACGGTACAAATAAGCCATACTAACCCGGCTGTAATTAAAGTTGTGAATAGCCCTATTAATATAGCTACACAAGTATTGACATTTGCAAACACACAGAACTCAGTTATTTGCGAAGGGGTAGTCAGGCAAGAGCAAAATAATTTAGTTCAGGAACAGGTACTGGTAAACTTTAATAATCCTGCGAATTGCTTCTCGCTTGAAATAGCTAAAACTGTTTTTGCTCGAAGGAATTTGTCTGTTGTGCCGTTGTATTCTAGTTTTCAGAATACAAAAATTATAGTTCAGGTTCCAAATTTAGAGCATCCATCATTGTCATCTAGCCCTGTTAACCCTTCCGTTCCTATTATGCCTTCTGTGCCCTTTGTAGTTTCTGCAGTATATTTTATTTTAAACAGAAATTATCTGAAGCTAAAAGTTTCTTTATTCTTGAATAAAATTAAACAAGGATTAAGTTTAGAGCAACTTCAAGTTTTTAGGTGTTAAATAGCTGTTATTGCATTAGACCATTCTTATCTATATTAATTAATACTAACTTAAACAAGTTTAGTAAAAGGGAAATATATTTTATGTCAGAAGTTAACAGAGCTCCTCAAATGCAAAATCAAGGCGGAGTGCCAGAAATAGGCACCAAATCTGGTTCTAAAATGCCTTGGATAGTATTGCTCGTTGTAATAGTAGCAATTGCAGTAGCAGGGGTATTATTTAGAGATAAATTATTCAGCAAGGGCGGAAGCGTATCTATGAGCAAGTCCGGTTCTTACCAAGCGGTTTTCCTTACCAACGGTCAGGTTTACTTTGGTAAGATTGAAGGAATGAAGAATGACTTCCTAACAATAAAAGATATCTATTACTTACAGGTAGTTCAACCTCCTCTACAGGGAACTCCAGCAACCGGACAACCTTCACCTGAAACTCAAGCTCAACCTCAAATTTCTTTAGTTAAGTTGGGAAACGAACTGCATGGTCCAACCGATGAAATGCATGTTAGCAGAGCTCAAATTTTGTTCTACGAAGACTTAAAAGCAGATGGTAGCGTTGTTAAAGCCATAGATGCTTACAAGGCTAACCCAACCGGAACCCCAGCTAAATAATAGCTATCTAGAAACCCTCCGCTATAAATGCGGAGGGTTTCTAGATTATACTTCTGGAAATGGCTTTTGTAAATGAATCTCTAAGCCAAAATAAAACTTCGCTCAGGTTTATTGGGGGCTGAGCACGCGATTTTCTATAAGTAAGACCTAATGATATAATGCAGATATAAAAATATAATTTCATGTCATATGACTCAACAGATTTTAGGCAAGTGTTTTAAGTTTATGGTCAGTATTATTTTCTTGATTTCGAATATCGGAAATGTTTTTGCCTTGAGTTATGAAGAATTGCATTATGACTTTATTGGTAATACCCCTAAAGTTCTCGGTGCAAGCACCAGTGGGCTTGTGGGGTATTGGAATTTTGATGAAAACAGTGGAACAGTCGCCAGTGATTCTTCTGGTAATGGAAATTTAGGACAGTTGACTAATGGTGCTTCATGGACCAGTGGTAAAATAGGAAGTGGTGTGGTATTTGATGGTGTAGATGATAGAGTGCTTATTGGGAATCCTTCCGCTTTAAACTTTGGCACTGGACAAGATTTTACAATATCGGTTTGGATAAAAGGTTTGGATACTACTCAAGCGCAGAAAATTATTTCAAAACGGAGCTCAAGTGATGGGTATCAGTTAAGGTTTAATAGCCCAGGGTCTTTTATTTGGCGTATTGATGAACCTGCTACCATTACCGATACAATAGCTCCTGCACATCCGCTAAATGGTTTATGGCGCCATATAGTAACTGGACGTAGTGGTTCTCAGCATTTTTTATATATAGATGGAACATTAGTTAAAACTTCTACAGACAATACAAGTGAAAGCGTGCAGTCAACTGAAAATTTATCTATTGGAAATGATCAAGGGAGTAATGAAGCATTTAATGGTTCTGTTGACGAAGTGCGAATATATAACCGTGGTTTATCAGCTCAAGAAATTATAGATATTTACAATGACACAGGTGTAGTTGCTCCACCAACAGATACCACTGCGCCGACTGTACCCACAGGTCTTTCAGCGGTTGCACAATCTTCTTCGCAAATAAACCTTTCCTGGAATGCTTCAACAGATACAGTGGGAGTAACTGGGTACAAAATTTTTAGAAATGGAACACAGATAAATTCAGTATCTGGTACTTCCTATAATGATACTGGACTTGCTGCATCAACTCAGTATTCCTATATAGTTTCTGCATATGATGCTGCTGGAAATAATTCATTCCAGTCAAGTTCAGTAAGTGCTTCAACGCAATCAGTAACTCTAACAACCTCAGCAACAATTAGTTTAAATCCTGCTACTACGTACCAGACTATTGTTGGTTGGGAAGCAACAACTTTTGCTGATCAAAGTAGTGCAACTTTTCCAAATTACAGCGATCCCTTGTTTAATATGGCTGTAAATGATTTAGGGATAAACCGTGTTCGTCTTGAAATAAGAAGTGGTGCAGAAAATTCAACAGACTATTGGACACAGTTTCAGAATGGTACAATAAGTTCAGCTCTCTGGAGGTGTTATCGTTATTCCCATGTTAACGACAATTCAAACGCTGCATCCATAAATTCTACTGGATTTCAATTTTCTGAGTTAGATGATAATATAGATAAAATTGTTCAACCACTTAGGCAAAAATCCCAAGCGAAGGGAGAAAAACTATATATCAATTTAAATTACGTATCATTTACTTCTCAGGTTACAAATGGAGGTTGTCCTGCCGGATTAATGATTTTTCATAATACCAGTCCTTCTGAATATGCTGAATTTGTGCTTGCTACGTATCAGCATATGCAGAGTAAGTATGGTTTTGTTCCCGACTCATGGGAAGTAATATTAGAACCTGATAATACCATATGGACTGCAACTCAAATTGGACAAGCTATAGTTGCAGCAGGAGATTTACTGGCTGCTCATGGATTTACCCCAAAATTTGTGGCGCCTTCCACTACTTCTGGTCCCGCTGCGATAACTTGGTTCAATAATGTTGTTGCAGTTCCTGGAGCTTCTAATTATATTTCTGAGGTCTCCTATCATCGTTATGCAAATATAATAAATAGTGATCTTGCCACTTTGACGGCGCGCACTGCTCAGTTTGGTAAGTTTCCTGCGATGCTTGAATGGATTGGGGCTAATTATACGACACTTCATGATGACTTGAAAGTCGGAAATAATTCTTCCTGGTCACAATTTGTTTTGGCAGGGCCTTCTACAAATGCTGATGATGGAGGTAAGTATTTTTTGGTAGATTCAACAAATCCATCTAGTCCAACTATTATTGTCGGTGGTAGAACTAAATTTATAAGACAGTATTTTAAATATATTCGGCCTGGGGCTGTTCGTATAGGTGCGACAACAGTAAATGTTATATTTGACCCTATTGCTTTTAGGAATACAAATGGTAATTATGTGGTAGTTGTAAAAGCTTTAGGTGGTGGAAATTTCTCAATAGGTAATTTACCGGCGGGAACTTACGGAATATTTTACACTACAGGGGATGGCGTCACCGCAACTCAATATGATGTTCAGTTGGCAGATCAGGTAATAAACACCGGAGATGTGCTTTCTACAAACATCCCTGCAGCTGGAGCGATTACAATTTATGCTAAAGGTGGATTTGTTCCTCCTCCAGTCGATATAACAGCTCCAACCATCTCTTATATCTCTTCTTCCGGCATTACCGCAAATTCTGCAACAATCTCTTGGTCTACGAATGAAAATAGCGACACCCAAGTTGAGTATGGCCTCTCTACTAGCTATGGTCAGTCAACAACACTAAATACTTCCATGACCACCTCTCATAGTGTTATTTTGTCGGGTTTGACTGCAAATACAGTATATAATTACAGAGTAAAATCTAAAGATGCAGCAGGGAACTTGACTACATCTCCAAACCAAACATTTAACACCACAGCAGTTCTTGGTGTGCCTGTCATTTCTTCCTTTACTGCTTCACCTGCGTCCATAACCTTTGGACAATCGTCCACACTGTCTTGGAGTGTTACAGGAGCAACTTCGATTTCAATTAATCAGAGTATCGGTACAGTGACTGGTACAAGTAGAAGTGTGAGTCCTGCGGTAACTACTACCTATACTCTTACTGCCACCAACACTCAAGGTTCAGCCACTGTATCAACAACTGTTACCGTGGGTACAGTCCTGCCTCCAGTGAGTGGAAATGTTTTCTATGTTGCTCCAAATGGCTCTTCTGCGGGTAATGGAAGTATTACAAATCCGTGGAGTATATCAGCGTTAAGTATAAACAAAGCTCTTATTCCCGCAGGTTCTACAGTTTATTTACGAGGTGGAAAGTATGTAGGGAATTTTAATATAGGTTTAGATGGTACAGCTTCCGCACCAATCAAAATCCGTTCGTACCCTGGGGAGTGGGCGGTGCTTGATGGATACGACCCTTCGGTGACACTAACGAGTCCAGTCGGAACCAATGGAAGCAATAGTGTCACTGTTACCGCTACTGTTTCTGATGCTTCTAAACTTAAAACAGGAGGAAGTCAAAGTTTAGATAATGAAGAAATATATATTACAAACATACAAGGTAATACTATAACATTTCTGAGGGGGTGGAGTGCCTCAGCAATAGTAGCTCACCCTGTTGGGGCGATTGTGCAACCTCATGGAGGAACAGTAATTGTTGCTACAGGGTCGCATACATGGTTTATGGATTTTGAAGTTATGTCTTCAGATCCAAAAAGGCAAACAAATATTTCTGGTTCAGGTCCAGCAGATATTCACAGGTCTTCTGGAATCGATATAAATGGTGATGGTATTAGACTTATCAACCTGGTAATCCATGATGTTGTTAATGGAATATTTACCTATGATACTGCTAAAGATATAGAAGTAAATGGTGTAATTACTTACTCTAATGGTTGGTGGGCTCCAGATCGAGGCCATGGTCACGGTATGTACTTGAGAAATGGTAGTGGAACACTTCATAAATATAATGATATAATTTCTTTTGATAATTATGCTACCGGGCAAAAAGTTTTTGGCTATAATGCCCACGGTGAAGATGTTTACTTTGATGGTTTTGTTGGATTTAATAATGAAGAAGGAAACTTTTTGATTGGTGTAAGCACTTACCCGATGAAAAATATCGCAGTGCGAAATTCATATATTTATTCTCCAAAAAATGCAAGTGGAAAAAGAGGTGGAAGTGGTATGAGATTTGGTTACGGGAATACACAAAATATAGATCTCGTGATTGAGAATAATTATCTTGCAGGAAGAATTGACAGTCTTGATATTGGTCCATTCCAGTCCGCAAAAGTTACAGGAAATACAATATGGAGCTCAGGTAATAACATTGGTTCTTCAATGTTTAAAATATCTCCAGGTTCAGGAAGGACTACTGCAGATTATAATATAGATAACAATACCTATTACGACAATGATAATGGTACTGTTACCTACAATTTTGGGTATCCCGCCGGTCCAAATACACTCGGTGGTGGTAACTATAACTATAATCTAGATTGGAAACGTCTTACTCCGTTTGATGTAAATAGTACGTACATTAGAAATACCGCGGGAGGAGTGCCAAATACAGATAAACACTTTATAGAACCTAACGCTTATGAACTTGGTCGCGCTAACATAGTTGTCTACAATTGGAGTCAGGCAAATTCAGTATTGGTCAATGTTTCAAGCAGTGGTCTTGTTGTTGGAGATGCGTATGAAATTCGTGATGCTCAAAATTATCTTGGTACTCCAGTAGTCACTGGTGTATATAGTGGTGGAACTATTAATATCCCAATGACTTCTACTGCAGTCTACCCTACGGTCGGTAATCTATTCTTCGCGCCTGTCCATACAAATAAAGAGTTTGGGGTATTTGTTATTAAAAAAGTCGGAGGTTCTATAATCCAACCTCCAGGAGACACCACTCTTCCTTCCGTTCCAATCAACCTTTCGGCTGTTGTGGTATCATCTGCAGGGATCAATCTCTCATGGAACGCAAGTACAGATAATGTTGGAGTAACAGGTTACAAGATATTCAGAAATGGTACTCAAATAGGCACTTCTGCTACCAATTCATATGTAAATACGGGCCTTACTGCTGCTACAACCTATAGCTATACCGTGTCAGCGTATGATATGGCAGGGAATAATTCAGCTCAGTCATCCAGTGTGAGTGCGACTACTCAAGCAGTTGCCGACATAACCCCGCCAGTTATTTCTACCATAATCTCGTCCGCAGTTAGCACAACCGGTGCCACAATAACTTGGACTACCAATGAAAATAGTGACACTCAGGTTGGTTATGGTATAACCACAAGCTATGGACAATTAACCACACTAAATACTACCATGGTTACTTCTCATAGCGTGACTCTTTCTGGCCTTTCTCCTCAGACCACATACAACTTTAGGGTGAAGAGTAAAGATGCTACTGGTAACAGTGCTGAATCTTCTAACAATACTTTTATTACATTAGCAACTCCGGACACTATTGCCCCTGTCGCAGTTTCAAGCCTTTCTGCTACGAGTGTAACCCAATCTTCGGCAGTAATCTCCTGGATCGCTCCCGGTAATGATGATGGTGTTGGTATAGCCAATTCTTATGATATTCGCTATTCTATTAATCCGATTACTACTTCTAACTGGGCAAGCGCAACCCAAGCCACAGGTGAACCAACTCCGCAAATTGCTGGAGATACACAGAGTTATACAATTATTGGACTTTCTCCTGCTACTATGTATTATGTTGCTATTAAAGCAACAGATGCGACTGGAAATACTGCCAATCTTTCCAATGTGTCGATATTTACCACGAGTGTTGTGTCGGCTCCTTCATTTGGAGGGGGTGGCGGAGGGTCGGGTGGTAGCGGTGGGGGGTCTTTTCAAGGCACAGCCATTAGCAATTTAGTAGCTGTACCTCTAGACGCTCAAGTTTCTTTGTCGTGGTCAGTTCCAAGCGATGTAACTTTTGTAAGAACCATTATTCTGCGTAAGGATGGTTTAGTTCCAACGTCAATCACCGATGGAATAAAAATATATGAAGGTACCGGTACTTCTTTTGTAGATACTGGTCTTGTGAATGGTAAAAACTATTACTACGCTACTTACCCTGTACTAATTTCTGGAATAGCAGTTACTCCTTCACAAAGTGTTATAGCGACTCCTAAAGCCGGGGTTACCCAGGTTAACCAGGGAAACCCTACAATTCAGACTCCTTCTACTGCTGGTACTGGCCCTAGGCTCCGACTTATAAATAACCTTGGTACTTACTACTTAGTCCAAAATAATCAACTCCGTGGCATAACTAACCCAGGCATGCTTAGTAGTTATGGTTTTACTTTTGCTATGGCTAAGCCTGCAAGTGCCTCTGACTTAGTTCTTCCAAAAACTACTTTACTTACTCCAGGAAATGGAAGTTTAGTAAAGAGCAGTCAAGACCAGACAGTGTATCTTATTTCAAAAGAGCAAAGATATGCTTTTACTTCTGCAACTGTATTTACTGGCTTAGGTTTTAAGTTTTCCTCCGTGCTTCTCGTTACGGATCCTGAACTTCAGAGCTTGCCAAAAGCTGCTGAATTAAATAGTTTTACCGAAACTCATCAGTCAGGCACAGACATTAATAGAAATGGTACTGTTTACTGGGTAGGAGAAGATAATCAATTGCATGGATATCCAAGTTTAAGTGTATATAATTCGTGGCATATCCCAGGTGACTTTTCTCAAGTAGTTCCAGCAAATGTTGCAGACATGGCAGTGCCAGTTGGGAATTTAGTCGAAGCAAGAATTTTGGACTAGTTGTAGTAATTAATATTGAAGTCATATAAAAACCCCGAGGTGAGAACCTCGGGGTTTTTATAGTTATTTAACAGTTGTTACCATAGTATTGAATACTTCAGGATGCTTAACTGCTAGTTCTGCAAACATTTTGCGGTTGATAGTTATGCCATGCTTTTTTAACATTCCCGCAAACTTGCTCCAGGTGGTACCATTTTCTCTTAGGGCTGCATTAGCTCGAATAAGCCAAAGTGCTCTAAAATCTCTTTTTCGGTTTCTTCTATCTCTGTAAGCGTAGGAGTCTGCTTTTAAGAGGGCTTCGCGAGCTGCTACGAAGTTAGTAGATCGTCTGTTATCAAAACCTTTGGTCCTTTTAATTAAATTTTTTCTTCGCTTGTGAGCGGCAACGCCGCGTTTGATTCTGGCCATATGTTTAGTGGGTAAGCGGTCAATGTGTAAGCTGGAAGCTTAGACATTGATTAGCTGAGTTACTGATTGATTATTTGTAAGGAATAGCTTGGGTTAGTTTTTGATGCACTCGACCGAGCATTAAATCTCTTCTTTTATTCTTTCTGGTTTTACCGGATTCGCGAGAGTTAAAATGTCCTTGTCCGGTGGTGCGTGCCATTAATTTGCCGGATGCGGTTTTTCTAATTCTTTTGGATGTTCCTTTGTGGGTTTTTACTTTGGGCATAATATTAGGTGTTAGGTTTTAGCTATTAGGTTATAGGCTAAATACGAGTTAATTATTTACTTGGTGCTACTGTTATAGACCATGTTCCGCCCATTCTTTTGGCTGGGACTTCCGGTCTAAATGGAGTTTTAATAAAAGTTAAAAATTTATTCAAATTGATTCTGCCTTGATCGCCAAAGGCTTGTTCACGACCACGCATGCGAAGTTCAATTCTAACCAAATCTCCGTCTGTAAGGAACTCTGTGACCTTATTCGCCTTAATTTCCATATCGTGTTCGGAAATTCTCATAGATATCCAAATGGTTTTCACTTCGGTTTTCTTTGCTTTTTTCTTTTGTAACTGCTCAATTTTCTTTTGCTGGTACTTGTATTTAGCAAAATCGATAAGTTTAGCCACTGGAGGGTTTGCAACCGGAGAAACCTCAACTAAATCTAGACCATACTGATTAGCTAGAGCTAGGGCTTCAGAAGTAGGCATGATACCTACTTGTTCGCCTGCTTCACTGATAACGCGTAAGGTTGGAGCTTTTATTTGATGATTTAGTCTTACTTTTAACACTTAGTATTTGGATTTATTTTAAGTTTCAAACTTCGCTAATTATAGCGTAATGGGTGGTTTTTGTCAACGTGAAGTCTTTGGGTTGCCTGGTCTTTGAACAGGGGTTAATTTGGCATAATTAGTATGCCTATGGTGGTCACTCCGACTAAAATCATTAGAATGGAAATAAGCCATCCTAAGATATTTGTAAATTTGCCGTTAGCTCGGGAATTCATAATTTTATGATTTCCACTAATTTGCACAATTAATACAAGAATAATGGGTGCAACTAAGCCATTTAATACCGCGGAATAAATTAAGGTTTTAATTGGGTCTAAGCCAATGAAATTCATTAAGAGTCCAAGCAACATAGAAACGGATATTACTCCATAAAAAGGATAAGCACCTTTCAGTTTTCTGTAGAGTCCCTGTTTCCAGCCAAAAGATTCTGACATTGCATAAGCGTTGGAGCCAGCCAAAACCGGTACTGCTAAAAACCCGGTGCCAATAATTCCGAGTGAAAAAAGTAGAAAAGCGTAAGA
The DNA here is from genome assembly GCA_964348935.1 of uncultured Candidatus Saccharibacteria bacterium. Taxonomy (GTDB): domain Bacteria; phylum Patescibacteriota; class Doudnabacteria; order UBA920; family UBA920; genus PALSA-1336. The sequence goes on from CAYGEJ010000001.1 coordinate 11,333, forward strand.
TCCGGCAAATGGCTTTAAGGCTAAAGCGGCGTCTGATGCGGTCTGAATATTGGTAATACCATTACTATAAAGAGTGCTGGCACAAGTAACAATAATAAAAAACATAACAAGGTTAGAGAGGAACATGCCGCTCCAAACATCTTTTTTCATTTTGCTCAATTCGGCGTCGGTGGTGATAGATTGTCTAAGCTTGATACTAGTTTTACCTTCGAGAATTTGTTCTTCAACTTCCTGGCTGGTTTGCCAGAAAAATAAATAAGGAGATATGGTTGTTCCTAAAATGGCACAAATTAAAAAAATGGAATTTCTGTTTAATTCCAAATTAGGGATAATAGTATGAAAAAATAATTCTTTGCCGTTTATATCTATAAAAAAAGCTGAAATTACGTAAGCAAATAGGGAGAGCGCCAGATATTTTAAATATTTTGCATATTGCTTGTAGCTTGTAAAAATTTGTAATAGTAAAATAGTTAATGTAAAAAATATGATTAATACCGCAAAGTTTAAGGTAGGAAAAATTAATTGAGTGGCTTTTGCCATGGCTCCTAAATCTGCTCCAATATTAACTGTGTTGGCAATAAAAAGTAGGGCAGTACAAAAGTATAAAACTTTTTTGGAATAATGAATACGAATATTACCAGCTAATCCTCGGCCGGTGACAATGCCTATGCGCGCACACATTTCCTGGACTACAGCCATTAGAGGGAATGAAAAAGCCGCCAGCCATAACATGCTGAAGCCGTATTGGGCTCCGGTTTGGGAGTAAGTAGCTATTCCGCTTGGGTCATCATCGGCCGCTCCGGTGGTAAGTCCAGGTCCTAAGTCTTTCCAGTATTGCTCAGCTTTTTTTAAGGGGGTGTTTTGAATTATAGATTTGGCAAAATCCTCGGACGCCATAAAAGTTTTTTTAAACGCGTTAGGAGTGGGTCCTACTATTTTTTCTGGTATTTGTTCAGACAATTTTTTATTTCTTTAGACTTTTGTATATTTAAATTATACCATAAAATTAAAAATTAAGAGCCGGCATTCCTTACGGTAGCCGGCTTTTGGGGTTCGTGTTACAACCTGCTGAACAAAATGCTGGCTATAAGGCAATATGAACCTACAGTAATCATCTTGTTAGTTTTTCCGGGGTCTGTGCTGAAAAATAGTTTCCAGCTTGTGAAGCCAAACAGACCTATGGCTAGTAGAATGGCGACGCAGGCAGGGAAGTTAAGAGGTAAGTAAAGCACAATAGTGCAACTACAGACTGTTCCAAGTGTCGCAAGTATTGCACCAACCCTTAATGCTCCGCGGATGCCGAACCGAATTGGCAGTGTGACCCGTATTCCACAGTTCGCGCGAATGTCATGGACATCTTTAATAATCTCTTTAGACCAATACAGGCAAAATGCGCAGCCTATGACCGGTGGCAGTAACGGGCTTGGGTGGCTACCAGCAAGCCAACCTAGGAGCATTGGTGTGCTACATATGTATGCCATACACCAATTTTTTGTCCACCATCTAGCGCTTAGTGTCCTAGAGTAAAGAATAAGGACGACTATGTTAGATGCTATAACCAGTGCGCAAGTGTGGGGTAGGAAATTCCACGCTACCAAAAGCGACGCCGCGAAAAGCGAGAGTCCGCTAGTTATCAGCACCCACGGATTTTTTATAGGAATAATATCCCAGACTTTTCTCGCGTACATTTTATTGGCTGCGCCGAAATGAAAAACGCTTGCGGCCAGGCAGAGAAGAGCCATACTTACTGTCGCCGCCACTTTATTAGTGCTAAAAATGTTCGGACCGTTGCTCACTATCGCTGCTGTCCAGGTTGCTAACCCTACGGCCATAAAACCGGCTGGTCTTGTTACTCGAATGAGCCATTGTAGTTTATTCATTTGTCCTCCTACAGATACGAGGCTAATTTTAGCAAAATTTAGTTATAATATCAATAAATAATAGATATTGTAAAATATTCATGTTGACAGCTATTTTTTCCTCTGGTATCTTACTTAAAGACCAGTCAAATTTATACATGAAAATATTTATTAACCGCAACAAATTTATAGTGTAAACCCCGCCCTTGTATAGGGAATGGGGTTATTTTTTTGACCATAAAATGCTAACAATTGAAGGAAAAATTGTATATTCTGATATCACCTCCCGCGGGCGTATTGAAATTGGAGACAGTGGTTTAATTACTTCTGTAACCCAAGAAACAGGAACGGCGGATGTAGTATTGCAAGATGAGTTTATTTTTCCGGGATTTATAGACCTTCATGTCCATGCACGCGAAAGTATGGACCATATTCAGGAATATAAGGAAAATTTTACAACAGCCGGATTCGCCGCAATTAACGGTGGGGTGGTTGCTTTTGCAGATATGCCAAATAATATAGTCCCACCGGTAGATGAAGAAAGTTACCAAGCAAAACAAGAATTAACAAAAAAATCTGCAGTAGAAGTTGTTCTGTACGCCGGTATTGGCCCAGTAACTAATCCTTTACAAAGAAAAGTACCATACAAAGTTTTTATGGGAAAATCTGTAGGGGATTTATTTTTTGAAAGCTTTGAAGACTTGGAAAAAGTTTTAGCAAAGTACTCTGGGCAATTTGTAAGTTTCCATTGTGAAGACCCAAAAATTTTAAATGAAAATACAACTCAAGTTTTGCACCAAAGCAAACGTCCGGAAATTGCTGAAGTTTCGGCAGTGGATTTTGCCCTGCAAATGATTGAAAAATATAAGATTGTAGGAAAAATTTGCCATTGTTCAACAATGGAAGGGTTACAGAAAATTATTGATGCAAAAAAAAGAGGGGTTCAGGTTTCTGTGGAAGTTACACCACATCATTTATATTTTGACCCGCCTTCGACGAGTTTACACGATAAGTTACTCCAAGTTAATCCACCAATTCGTCAGGGTCGAGCAAGTAGGCTAGACCTTATTCAAGCTTTAAAAAATGGCAGTATTGATTATTTAGCCACTGACCACGCACCGCACACATTGGAGGAAAAAGAGAAAGGCATATCTGGCATGCCTCATTTAGATACTTATGGAAATTTTGTAACTTGGCTTATAAAGGATTGTAATTTTACCCCAGCAGAAGTACTAAGAGTTTGTAGTTATAATCCAGCTAAATTTATTAATGAATTTTCACTATTCAAATACGGAGAAATAAAAGTTGGAAATGCAGGCTCACTTACCGTTATAGATTTAAACACCCCTACGGAAGTTAGAAGAGATAAACTTAAAACTAAGAGTAAATGGTCCCCGTTTGAAGGAATGAAGTTCCCAGGTAGAGTGAAAAGTGTAATTATTAAAGGAAAAGTTTATGAAAACTAAACTAGTATTAAAAAATGGTAGTGTGTACGAGGGGAAAAGTTTTGGTGCTGAAAAATCTATTTCTGGTGAAGTAGTTTTTACTACTGGTATGGTTGGGTATCCTGAAAGTTTAACTGATCCTTCTTTTAGAGGTCAGATTTTAGTTTTTACCTATCCAATTCTAGGTAACTATGGAGTACCAGAAAAAAAGTTTTGGGAGTCAGGTAAAATTCAAGTGGCAGGAGTTATAGTTTGTAACTACAATGCTAAGCCCTCACACTATCAAAGTAAGTTAAGTTTAGGACAATGGCTTAAAAAGGAAGGGATTCCTGCTTTAGAAGTTAAAGATACCAGGGGTTTAACTTTAAAACTTAGAACGCAAGGTTCAACTTTAGGAAAAATTGTAATAAATAATAAAGATGTAGATTTTAGTGACCCAAATCTTAGAAATTTAGTGGCAGAAGTTTCTTGTAAAAAACCAACAATTTATGGTAAAGACAAAAAAATAATTGCGGTTATAGATTGTGGAGCAAAAAATAATATTCAAAAAAGATTAGTGGCTAAGGGTTTAAAGGTAATTGTAGTGCCATGGAATTTTAATCCGCTGAAGCTCAAACAAAAAATTCATGCAGTGCTAATTTCCAACGGTCCTGGTGACCCAAGCAAAGTTACCGAGACAATAGAAAATGTAAAACTTGTAATGAAGAAAAAAATTCCAACTCTTGGAATTTGTTTAGGGAACCAAATTTTAGCTTTGGCTAATGGTGGTACAACCTACAAATTAAAATTTGGACATCGCGGACAAAATCAGCCATGTGTAATGCAGGGTACAAAGCAATGTGTACTAACTACGCAAAACCATGGTTTTGCGGTAGGAAAAATTCCTAAAGGTTTTAAACAGTGGTTTTATAATGCCAATGATAAAACTAATGAAGGAATTATACATAAAAATTTACCGGTTATGTCTGTACAGTTTCACCCGGAAGCAACGCCTGGACCAACCGATGCCGACTGGATTTTTGATTATTTTATAAAACGAATATGATTAACCAATAATACGAATGACAACTAATGCTAAAAATATAGGATTAGTTGTCATTTGCAAGATTCGCATATTCGTAATTTCGTTAAAAATTTATGAAAAAATTTAAAAAAATTTTAGTATTAGGTTCTGGTGCATTAAAAATAGGTGAGGCAGGGGAGTTTGATTATTCTGGGAGTCAAGCAATTAAAGCATTGAAAGAAGAAAAAATAAAAGTAATATTGGTAAACCCAAATATTGCCACAATACAAACTTCCAAATTTTTGGCAGATGAAGTTTATTTTCTTCCCGTGAATGATTATTTTGTAGAAAAAGTAATTGCCAAAGAAAGACCGGATGGAATATTTTTGTCTTTTGGCGGACAAACCGCGCTTAATTGTGGTCTTAAACTGCAAGAAAAAGGCATATTAAAAAAATACAGGGTAGAAGTTTTGGGTACGCAAGTAAAATCTATTGAACTTACTGAAGACAGGCAATTATTTGCAGACCACTTAAAATCTATTGGTATACCAGTGCCTCCAAGTGGAAGTGCAACAAGCTTAAAACAAGCAGAGGTTGTAGCAAAAAAGGTTGGTTTTCCAGTTATGGTTCGTGCTGCTTTTGCACTTGGCGGACAAAAGAGTGGTGTGGCTAAAAATAGTAAAGAGTTAAAAGAAATAGTTAATGGTGCCTTAGCAATTAGCCCACAGGTGTTAATAGAAAAATATTTACATCATTTTAAAGAAGTGGAGTATGAAGTTGTTAGAGATAGGTTGAATAATACAGTTACTGTTTGTAATATGGAAAATTTTGACCCTCTTGGAATTCATACGGGGGACTCCATTGTAATTGCGCCAAGTCAAACATTATCTAATGCAGAATATCATGGACTTCGTGAGGCGAGTATTAAAATTGTTCAAAGTTTAAAAATAGTTGGTGAGTGCAATGTACAGTATGCATTAAATCCAAATCCAAAAAATGGAAAGCTGGATTATTATGTTATTGAGGTTAATGCTCGTTTGTCTCGTTCTAGTGCACTGGCTTCTAAAGCCACGGGTTATCCACTTGCTTATGTTGCCGCAAAATTAGCGTTAGGAAAAAGTTTGTTAGAAATTAAAAATAAAATTACCAAAGTTACACAAAGTTTTTTTGAACCGGCGCTTGACTATGTAGTAGTAAAACTTCCTCGTTGGGATTTGGAAAAATTTAAGGGCGCCGAGGAAAAAATTGGTAGCGCAATGAAGTCTGTAGGTGAAGTTATGGCGATTGGAAGAAATTTTGAAGAAGCCATTCAAAAAGCAATTCGTATGCAAACTGGACAAAACGAAGGAGTGACAGATAATGGATTTAAGAATGGAGAAGAAATAAAATATTTTACACACACACCAACACCAAGAAGAATTTTTGCAGTTGCAGAAAGTTTAAAGCAGGGAATAAGTGTAGCCAGGCTTCATAGTATAACAGGTATAGATAAATGGTTTTTAAATTGTTTAGTTAATATTGTAAAAGCAGAAGTTAAATTGCAAAAAAATAATGAACTAAACTTTGAAAAATTGGTAGAATTAAAACAGTTAGGTTTTTCCGATAAAAAAATAGGTGAGCTTATTTCTAAAAAGGAATTGGAAGTTAGAGAGCTTCGAAAGAAATTGAAAGTTTTGCCGTCTATTTTTCAAATAGATACTTTAGCCGGAGAAGTCCCGGCGCAAACGAATTATTTATATTTAACTTATCATGGCGGGCATGACGACGTGAAGCCTTTGGGAAGTAGTGCGGTTATGGTTTTAGGCGGAGGCCCGTATCATATTGGTTCGAGCGTGGAGTTTGACTGGTCATGCGTACATGCTGCCATGGGGCTTAAAAAACACCATAAAAAGTCGGTAATTATAAACTGTAATCCAGAAACCGTTTCTACAGATTATGATATGAGTGATAGATTGTATTTTGAAAATTTATCGTTTGAAACTGTGGCAGATATTTATGATTTTGAGTCGTCCTTTGGCATAATTATTTCTGTAGGCGGGCAAAGGCCAAATAATTTAAGTAGAAAATTAAATATTGCCGGTTTTAAATTACTTGGCACGACTGCTCAAAATATTGATAGGGCTGAAGACCGGAATAAGTTTTCTGCAATGTTAGACAAGTTAGGGATACTTCAACCAAAATGGCAGAGTTTTATAAATATTCCAGACGCTGAGAAGTTTGCTCAAAAAGAAGGTTTCCCAGTATTAGTTAGACCTTCGTATGTGTTGTCGGGTAGCGCAATGAGCGTGTGTTATAACAAACAGCAACTTGAAAACTTTGTAGGTAAGGCTGTGAAGGTGAGTCCTGAACATCCTGTAACTATTTCAAAGTTTATTGAAAATGCCAAAGAACTAGAGTTTGATGCCGTGGCACAAAATGGTAAAATTTTAATTTACGGTGTTAGTGAACATGTGGAAAATGCCGGAGTGCATAGTGGAGATGCAACTATAGTTTATCCAACTCAAAGAGTTTACCGTTCTACCGAGCACCAATTAAAAGTAATTTCTCAAAAATTAGCCAGTGAACTTAAAATAACTGGACCATTTAATATTCAATTTTTGGTTAAAGACAATAAACCTTTTGTTATTGAAATAAACTTAAGAGCAAGTAGAACTTTTCCAATGCTGTCTAAGGCAATGGACATAAACTTGCCCGAGCTTTCTGTGGATGCTTTTTTTGGCAAAGGTATTAAGCAGGTTTATGAGTATCCAAATGCTGTAGTGGTAAAGTCTCCGCAATTTTCCTTTGCTAGACTGTCTGGTGCCGACCCAATCCTTAGAGTGGAAATGTCCTCCACTGGAGAAGTTGCAGCCTTTGGAAAAGATTACAATGACGCATTACTTAAATCTATATTAAGCGCAAGTACTTTTAATTTTTCCGCCAGAGGCGGATCGGGAAATAAAAAATCTATTTTGCTTTCTTTGGGCGGACAAATTAACAAGGCTAAGTTTTTAGAAGCCGCAAATTCTTTGAATAGTTTAGGTTATAAAATTTATGCGACCGATACTACCGCGGAATTTTTAACTGCACAAGGGGTTATGTGTGAAGCGGTTACAAAAGTTTCAGAAAAAAATATAAAAAATAGCAAACCAAATTTCTTGGATATAATAGAAAGCAAAGAAGTGGCGTTCGTGGTCAACTTAAGTCAGGAAGACCCGCGAATAGAACCGGAGAGGATTGCCAGGCATTTAGGTGATGGATTTAGGATAAGAAGAGCGACAGTGGATAATCAAATACCTTTGTTTACCGACCTGCATTTAGCCAGAGCTTTTATAAAGGCTTTAGAAAATTATAATATTGGTGATTTGGAAATTAAGAGTTATAAGGAATATTTAACTAGCTTGTAGTAAGAAGTATGTAGTCAAATAATCTAAAACCTATACACTAAAATTATGAAACATATATTAACAGGTCAACAATTTGCCAACCCAGAACTTTTGGAAAAAATTTTTGCAAAAGCAAATGAGCTTGCTATTGTAAACTCCACTACCGGAATGCCGAAAGTTTTAACCGGGAAAGTTATTGCCACAATATTTTTTGAGCCAAGCACAAGAACCAGGCTGTCTTTTGAATCGGCCTCCTTAAAGTTAGGTGCAGGAGTTATTTCAGTGGAGAATGCTAAAACAAGTTCCTCTGGGGTAAAAGGTGAGAGTATAGAAGACACTATGCGAATGATAAACTGTTATGCGGATGCTGTGGTTATTCGTCACCCTGTTGAGGGTTCGGTAGAGCGAGCTTCAAAAGTAGCTGAAATTCCAGTAATAAATGGGGGAGATGGAGGGAATGAGCATCCCTCTCAAGCGCTATACGATTTATACACAATAAAAAAAGATTTAGGCAGACTAGATAATTTAAAAATAGTTTTTGGTTTTGACCCTTACCATTCTAGAACTATAAAATCACTATCTAAATTATTGGCTATATTTCCAAATAATAAATTTATTTTTGTCTCGCCAAAGAGTTTGGCGCCAAAACAAGAACTGGTAGACGAAATAAAAAATTTAGGAATTAGTGTTGAACTCAAAGAGAATTTAGACGCTATTGGTGGGGCGGATGTAATTTATGTTAATCGTTTGCAAGAAGAGCGTTTTGAAAATCGAGAAGATTTTGAAAATAATAGAAAGCTTTTTACTTTGAGAAAAGAACATTTAGTTGGCAGTAAGGCAATTGTCTTAAATCCACTTCCTAGAATAGATGAAATAGATATTGAAGTAGACTCGTTGCCAAATGCCAGATATTTTCAACAAGCAAAAAACGGACTTTACGTCCGTAGTGCTTTGCTTCTTTATGCTTTAGGGCTAATGTAATTTTTTACTTGTCATTAGTAACTCGCAACTTGCCACTAACCCGCCTTTGACAGCAAGGCTTTTTAGGTGTATATTAATGTATAAAATTTAAAGGTGGGTATTTGTAGACGTGGTAGTAATTAAAATTTATTTTTTAGTTAGCACCACGTCTATAAAGATGTGAGAATTGAGGGCGACATGTTAATAAGAGGGAAGGTTCGGGTTTCAACAGAGCAGTTTTCAATTGTTTTGACACCTCAAGGCCTCAAACAGATCTGTTATCCGAGAAGGGATACGCCTCCCTATATCGGTGGTCAATTCGTGTCGTTTTATGGAATGTGGGAACCTGACCAGCAGAACTTAGGTGGCGGTATGCTTATTTGCGATTACCACGGACCTCTTATCTTTCAAAATTCTCCTTTGCGTTGGGTTCTGGTTCGTTTGGGGGTTTTTTGGCGGGAAATGAACTATAAAGACTGAAGGTTATTTACAATGCCTTCCTTATTCACTCGGTGGGAGTGGGTTAGGAAGGCATTTATTTTTTAATAAACAACAAGGGGAATCTTTGCTTAAAGCAAAGATTCCCCTTGTTGTTTAACTCGTCACTTGTAACTAGTTACTCGTCACTGTCTAGATATCTGTAAAAACTTCCACATTGTTCATTTCGTGCCAAACAAGGGCAGGGAGGAGGTTTATTGTACCTAATTTTTTTGTAACAAAATCAAATTTTTGTTTTTTGTCTTGTCCACACACAAATACTATTGTGCTATCAAATATTTTAAGTAAGGAGAGGATTGCAGAAACTCGTTCTCTACAAATATTTTCTTCTGGTGTGGTATAAGAAGTAACCCAAGATTCAGAATTAAATAAAGAGTTAAATTTATTTTCATCTACTATTGGGAAAATTCCAGCAGTATGCCCGTCCGCACCCATACCAAGTACGGCAAAAATAACACCTGAAGAATTTTCTGTTTTCCAATTTTTAATATTATTTTCTAACCGTGTTGCCAGCATTTCTTTGGTTTCGTCTTTTCTTGGTAGGCTTCCAAAAAAATTAGTTTCCATTTCTAAAGCAAAAGTATAAAAATCAGTTTTTTGAAACTGTGCAAAGTTGTTTATTGTCGTATTGTTAGAAAAGCGTTCATCTATCATAGCTATGGTTAAATGGTCACCAGTACCTTGTTTGCTAACATAGTCTAATATAGACAAAGCTGAACCACCAGAAAGAAGTAATAAAACAGGCTTGTCTTTATTAGACATTAATAATTGGTGGAGTTTTTCTCCGGCTCCTGCGGTGGCTTCGTCTTTAGTTGCGTATTTATGTAGTTCCATTTGTCTATTATATCATTTTAAATTATATGAATTCAAGACTTGTTAGATGAGTAAAGATTTAGCGAATGGCTGAAAATTTTAATGACATATTGAACAAACAAAAAACCTCCCCGATGTTCGTCGGGGAGGTTTTTTAGGTCTTCGCGATTAAGCGCGTTGTACGTTGACAGCGTTAGGACCTTTTGGAGAATCTTCTACTTCAAAAGAGACAGTGTCACCTTCGTGAAGTTCTGAAAATTGTACTCCAACCAAAGATTTGCTGTGAAAGAATAAATCTTTCTCTTGGCCTTCAACAGTGATGAAGCCAAAACCTTTGTCGGTAAGCTTTTTGATAATACCAGTCATGGTTGTAAATTTAATTTAGTGTATAAAGTTGCAAAGAGAATTTATTTCGAAACTCGACGATTTTTCTATAGATAAATATTTGCCCTATAAGTATACCACGGTTAAGTGTTTACGTCAAGGTTATTTAGACTTGATTTTAACCCATATATTATGGTAAGTTAAGTTGTTCAGTGGTACACCTCAACGGGAGCTGAACCCACAAATCAGCGGAGGAAATTAAAATGGAACCTGTAAAAGGTGGTGTTCTAGGCATTGTCATGTTGCTCATAGGGTGCCTTCTGATGATAATGCAGAAGGAACAGAGAACCAAAGAGCCTAACACAATTCGCATTTGGGTCTCGGGTGAGACCCAGAAGAAGTTGTTCTTTGAGCAGGAGGGCAAGCCACTAATTTTTGAAGTGGTAAACACAAATAAGGCAAGCCAGGTTGGGTCAATGTCATTTGACCCAAAGTATCAGGCAGTGACGATATCGATCGAGAGTCCTGGCGGGCTTTCTGGCGGGTATGAAGTAAATGTAATCTGGCCGGGTCAGAAACATTTTAACGACTTTTACAAGTCGTCCGAATTTCATACTGGAACGTTCTGCTTCGAGTACAAGGTAGCCGACGACGACCAGTTCATTATCGGCAACTACCTTCGCCCCATGAAGTGCCAGAAGTGAGGACTGCATCCATCACCAACACAAAACGCCACCTAGTGGGACCTGCTACAGGTTTCCTAAGGTGGCGTTATTTATTTAGCAGTATAATTTTTTAGGTTATCAAACAAAGTGCTTACTGAACCTTAAAAGGATTGAAGTTTGTATTCGTGTCGTATACATCTACACCTTCTGCTTTTTTTAAGAAATTTACAATTTTATAAGTAAATGGTGTGGCAAGAATTTCGTAGGAGACTTTAAACACGTAAATTGTTGCCATTAAATTTAAAAGTCCACCCATTGGGATAACTCCATAAAAAGCAATTAAGGAAAATAAGCTTGTGTCTATTGCTTCGCCAACCAGGGTGGAACCAATAGTTCTTTGCCAAAGTTTTTTTCCGTTGGACCAGATTTTCATTTTTGCCAAAATGTAAGAGTTGGAAAACTCCCCTAAGAAATATGCAACCATACTAGCAATTACCAAACGGGGGACGAAGCCTAGAATAGATTCGTAAGCCTGTTGGTTTGGCCAATCTTGCGCCGGAGGAAGTTGTTGCACTATAACAAAGGCCAAAGCCATAAGTGCCAGTGAGCCAAAACCAATCCAAATAATTCTGCGTGATTTTGCGTAACCGTAGACCTCAGTTAAAATATCACCAAAAATATAGGCAATTGGGAACAAAATATTTCCACCGTCAAAATTAAATGGGCCAATTTTTGCGACTTTTGTAGACACGATATTTGAAATTATAAGTACAGCCACAAAAAGGCCAGTTATAATATCGTAATATTTAAAATTGTTTTTTGTAGTTTCCATAACGGGTATAATAGCAGATATAATAAATTTTACCAATTGTTTGTTATAATACTAGCATGCAAAGATACTTAATAATCATTTTAGTTGTGATATTTGTCGGGGGGTTGTTCTGGTATTTTAAAAGCGGATATGAACCTATAAAACCCAGTTTTGGAACAAATATAATATTCTTTGGTGACAGTTTGGTAAAAGGTGTGGGTGCGAATGAAGGCAAGAGCTTGCCTAGTCTGCTGAGTGATAAAATTGGGTTGCCTGTAATTAACGCAGGGGTAAGTGGTGATACTACTGAAATGGGTTTAGTCAGACTTAATAAAGATGTATTACAAAAGGATCCTAAGTTGGTAATAATTGTGCTAGGCGGTAATGATTTTTTACGTCGAGTGCCAAAAGCACAAACCTTAGCAAATATTTCAAGTATAGTTGCTCAAATTAAGGCGCAGGGTGCGGGGGTGGTTCTCGCAGGGTTTAACGCAACAATTTTTGGGAATTATAGTAGTGATTATGAAAATATTGCCGAGGAGGAGCAAGTGGGTTTTGTCCCTAATATATTTAGCGGAGTTTTGGGAGATAAAAGTTTAATGTCAGACACAATTCATCCCAATGAAAAAGGTTATGCCAAAATGGTAGAAAAGTTTGTACCTGTAATTTTTGATATTTTAGAATAACTAGAACTTAATAAAAAACCAGAAGAAAATAAGTTCAGCTCTGTTACAGGGGAGCCTGTAGTACACGGTTCATTTTTTGCTTAATAAGTAGTATAATAAGGTTGATTAAGCCGATAATCTAAATTTAATGATCTGGGAGATATTTATAGTAGTAATTCTAACTTTGCTAAACGGTTTTTTTTCCATGAGTGAAATTGCTTTAATTACTGTGAGAAAGACCAAAATTTTAAGTTTGGCAAAGCTAGGCAGTAGGCGAGCAAAAATTGTGCAATTGCTTCAACGAAATCCCGAAAGTCTTTTTGCAACTATCCAAATTGGAATTTCATTTTTAACTATTGGGGCTTCGGCTTTTGCCGGTTCTAATATAGCGGAACGTTTGAGCTCTATATTGGCTCAGGTCAACTTGGAATTTATACAGGTACATTCCTATGCCATTAGTTTTGCTTTGGTGGTAGCCTTGGTCGCCTATATTAACATTGCCATTGGGGAGTTAATTCCAAAATCTTTAGGTTTGCGTTTTGCTGAACCTATGGCATTATTTTCGGCATATCCTATTTGGTGGTTATCTAAAATAAGTTTTGTCTTAATACAAATTTTAAATGTTACTTCCAATTTATTTTTAAAAATTTTTAAGGATTCCACGACTTTTACAGAAAGCAGACTTTCGGAAGAAGAAATAAGAAGCTTGCTTTCGGAAGGTCGGAGTGCTGGAACAATAGAACCCCACGAACATAATATTATTGAAAATGTTTTTGATTTTTCTGATTTAAGCGTGGAAAAAATAATGGTTCCGCGAACAACAATGGTGTCTTTTAATATTCACCAACCAGCAAAAGAGATAGTTTACAAATCTATTGATTCTGGTTATTCCAGGATTCCGGTGTACGAACGGGATATTAATAACATAGTTGGAATTTTATATACTAAACGCTTGTTAGCCAAGTTTGGTCAAGGAAGTGAAAATTTAAATTTAAACGACTTTTTGGTACCGGCTTATTTTGTGCCAAGCACTATGAAAATTAGCGAAGTGCTTCAGCGTCTGCAAAGAAAGAAATCTCAAATGGCATTGGTTACAGATGAACACGGAGAAATTGTCGGGTTAGTAACTATGGAAGATATTTTGGAAGAGATAGTCGGGGATATAACCGATGAAACCGACGAGGTGGATAAAAGTATAAAAAAGGAAGGTGATGACTTTATTGTAGCCGGTGAAATTTCCGTGGTGGATTTTAACAGATTTTTTAAAACTGAATTACCCGAGAATCAAGATTATAATACCGTTTCCGGTTTTATCTTGGACCAATTGGGGCGTTTTCCAAAAGAAGGGGATTTTGTGAACTACGCAAATATAACCATGTTCGCCAAAGAGGTAACTTTAAGAATTGTTAAAACAATTTTAGTAAAAAGAAATAAAGTTTAAAATAAAGACTCCCCATACAACAAATTAAAAACGCTACGTCCAGATTCCTCAATGTGAAGTTTCGTCCGTAGCGTATTTTGATATTTCTCGCATAAGTGTTGTTACTCGAGTTTGTTTTGCATTGCAGTGCAGGCAATTTGTGTTGCTAACTTATTTCTGTTTACTCTATATATAGCAGACAGAATGTAATCTATAATTTTTTGTTCGTCCATGTACACAGTAACAATTTTAGTTGAGTCGCTACCGTTTGCATTCAAGCTTAGTGCGCCAACTATACCGGTACTCTCTAGTCCAAGTTCAGTTATACAGGCTCCTACGGTGTTGGTTGACGTTTCTATTACTTCCCACTTATTTGTGTTTGGTTTGATTTGTACGCCGGAGTTGCCAAAATAAACAAGTGTGCCGTCTTTGAATTGGAAAATGGTGCCGAAGCAGCCTTGGATTGCTTTGCCTTTACCAATTTTGGTTTGGAAGGGGAATGTGGTTTTTACTTCCACCCTTCCACTCGCGTACCATGAAAGGACTACAAAGTGTTGAGTTGTTAGGCCTGCGAGGCCGGCGAGTGTTTGTAGTAGCTTGTGAAAATCCAGTCCAAGGAAATTAAGACCAATAATTAAAAATTGCTGGACAGTGCTATGCTGATTCATCCATGGCCTCCTTAAGGCGTGTGCTTCCTTCATACCTCATGGCAGGGAAGTTTTTGGAATTATAGCATTTTGAACAAGAATATAGAATACAGGAGGTAAGAGTTTAAAATATTTTGGCATAATTTGGTATTAATTTATTATGTTTTAACCAGCTCCCATGTATTACAATATTATTTTTTTGGCGGATAGAAAAGAGAGGTAAGGAAAGTATGTTTTGTTATTAAATGCAGATGGTTTTCCGGCATTGTAGTCATAAAAAAATACTCACGTATATCTGTACAAATTTAATTGAAATATGTATAATTTAACAAACCAAGTGACGACTTGGAATATTACAACCAGCTGGAGGATGTTTGTTATGGGATCAGCCGCTCGTTTTGATGAGGTACCGGTATCTACCGTCCCCATCAAACTTCGTAACCCTAAACCTACCGCCGTCGAACTGTATAAGCAAATTATGATGCGACAGGATTTCGGTCCTGTACTTCATACGCTCGTACAGCGCAACCATGCAACCACCGAAGTCGAGGCCTTGGAACTCGTGAAGGCGTGGATCCAATGGCTTTGTATCGGGGCGACTACACGCACCGAAAATTATCTAATGTTCCATGGACCGGTGGACGAAGCGTTCCACTCCGCGATTCTGTGTACGCGGTGGTATATGAATTTTTGCACCGCACACATTGGCTGCTATGTTCATCACGACCCGCTCGACAAGAACTCGTTCGACGACGCGACGCTCGACACGGCCATTGCTCACACGATCATGCTTCTCGAGAATGTGTGGGGCGAACAACTCGAACCAGGTCTCAAAGTCTGGGTCGAAGCCCGTAACCGGGGCGAACTGACCCCCACAAGCGTAAGTTGTGTCTGTAACGGACACGACGACTAATCACCACCAAAAGGGCACCGGAGAATTTTTCCGGCGCCCTTTAATCTTAAGTTAAGACTGCAACTGGAGTTCCTAAATTTAGCTTACATTGACGAACTGTCATTTTAATGCTTAAATACTTTATTGCGGATTTCTGAATAAGGAGGCTCCATATATGGCAAATAGTTGGTGGCTACCATCTGACCGATGGAAAACCATGACCAAAGAACAGCAGCGGTTGCACTGCATCGGCGTTCGGGCATACTTTCTTTCCGAGCAACGGTCGAAAGACGGCACGCCCGGTACTTCCGAAAACGACTGGCTTGCTGCGGAACAGGAAGAGGATCGGGTAGACGAGGTTTGCGAGACCTACAAGAAGGCTCGTGACACCAAGGACCGTGACGAGAAGATTCGTTTCCTCGTCATCTACCAGATCTCCAACACCCTGAAGCTGAGGACGGCGAATATCAACAACGAGACTACCGTGCCTGCTGATAGCGAGACCCGGAGGAAACTTGGACAGTCGTTGGGCTGGGAAATCGTCAACGACGTTTTTCAGATCCCGGATGACGTGGCCACGGTCGGCTCACTCACCGAAGCGTTGAAAAAAGCGACCCCGGTCGTCTGTCAGCGTCGTGCTTCTTCTTGGTAGTTTGTCCTAAAAAGGTCGTTAAAGCTCGTAGGAGGCGAGCATCTAAAGAGCCCGACCAGCTCTTTTTGTTTTATTTAAGGGAAATTGGTTTGCCAGATTCAAACCCTCTAGCAAAATACGATTTTTGGGCAAACTAAAAACCCATAGTATTTATGGGCTTTTACAACAAAAAGTTTAATCTTTTTCCTTTTGGTGGAGATGCCGGGAGTTAAACCCGGGTCCAAAACCTGTTCAGCTTTTCATTGTTCACAAGATTAGTTTACTTTAATGACCTCTTAAGCAATAAGTAAACAAATAGCAAAAGAGGTTAATGTACGTAGCTTAGTTTTACCAGTGCACATTAGACCGGTAAAAAGCAGTCCTTAATAAACCCGCGAATCTTAAACGAGGACGCGTTTAAGTGCGAGGTGTTTACCTAATAAATTAGGCAAGCACAGGTTGTAACTGGGCATTTTGAAATGCGGCTACTACCTTGTTCCAAGCAGAGTTTGCATTGGTTTTGCCCTGGCGGATTTACGAGTCACCTAGGCTTAGCTCGTCTTGCATATAAAAAGATGTTAAAGTCCTGTCAAAATCCGTCATCCCCAGTTTATTCTGTATTACGAACCAAGTAGTATGGTAGCATTTTTTAATAATAAATTCAAGATACGGTATTTATTTAATTTAAGTTTTTTGTTTGATTTTTATAATTAGAAGATGTAGAATAATATTTTTGCAATCAAAACTACAAGGAGTGGGGAATGAAGCTGGTAGATGTTGCCAAAGCACTGCATGAGCAGTGTCAGGGATTGCCCGTAGGCGAGGTTAAGTGGTTTAAGGTTAGTCCGCCATTAAGCTTTGTGGAACAGGCTGAGGTTCAGTGGCGATTGATTTTAAGTCAAAGTCGTTTGCAGATTGTTGTCTGCGAGGAATTTGTAACCGTGATTCGCGTTCGTGTGGATGCTTAACAGAAAACTGAATGTGGAAAGAGGGTAGTATGGTAGGTCAAGACGTTTTGGAATTTAATTTTCCTGCCAACGGAATGTTTACGTTGGTGGATACTCAAAATCACCCCATTTTCATGAGTGCTGGGGCGCAGTGCGGAAATGTAGAACAACAGATCAGGGCGGAGCTTGGCCTGAACTATGTTTCTACGCCTTCCGCTGCAATAATGGAGGTATTGACGGTTGTCTCACAAAACAGCCATAGCCTGGTGTTGCGCTGGGGTGCCTAGGCAAGTAAGGTTGTCACAAATGCTGTCGATTCACTATAGTGAACAGACAGCATTTTAATTTACATTAAACTTTTATTAATAGTTATTGGGTGTTACAATAGGAATATACTTTGGAGGATGAATGTAACTTTTGCACTGCTTATGGTGTTAACTCGAAACTGTAAATGCACTTGTCAAAAATGCATTGACTAGCTACCGGGGGTGTTATGAATCTGCCAGCTTTACGCAACGTGTGTAACTGCGGTGCTCCACTGCAAATTCTAAACCTGGATCTGGCTCAAAATGCCACCTTGCAAGTTGTGGGTTATTGTCAGTTCTGCAGGTGTTCGCTTCTAGTCAGTTTTAGTCTCTACGAGCTAATTGAGTTGTGTCCCAGAGTCGATGAAATTAGCGGTATGGAGCTTGACCAGGCAATCGAACAAGCTATTGCTCAGGCAATAGGCAAAGATCCATTTTCTGACTTGTCTGAAGCGGACTTAATCCGTTTGCGCGGGATGGCGGTTAGCTCGCCAGAGTCTGAATCACAGTAAGGTTTTGCCGACTGGTCGCTACCTTAGGCGGTGCGCCTTGGAAAAGTGCACAAAAAAGGCGAGAGCTCTACTCTCGCCTTTGATATTTAAAGATTATTTTTTAAGTCGTTAATTGTCTGTCGGATGGCATTTTCAGTCTCTTCTCGAGTGCGTTCATTGCGGATTATTGCCATAGTATAATCCACCAGTTCTTTAATCTCGGTTTCCGTTAAGCTGACTAAAATTTTCTTTTTCTCCTCTATTAAGATAGGATAATCCGCGACGCGGAATTGCTTATTCCCAATTAGCAAGTCTATTTCTGCAATTCTTGCTATATTTTTGTTATTTTTCTCGGGCTGACCTGGAAATTCTTTTGGACCCATAAATTTGAGTTGTTGATAATATACTTAAGGAGTACAAATAATATTGTATAATATATGTATGATTAAGACAAAAAAATTTAGTAAACCTAAAGAGCGAATAAAATCAGCAGTTTCTAAATATAAGCTAAAAATAAGTAAATTAAAAAAGAATTTAGTTACTGCTATTAAAAATTATAAGGAAGCGGTGGACCAGGAAAGAGTTGAAAATGCTAGGAAAAGAATGAGTTAGTAAGTTAAAGGTTTCTTGCAGTAGAGCTAGAAGTATTGAATTTGCTTCACTACTAAAAATCCCTCTGCGGTTAAGCCGGGGGATTTTTTAGTAGTGATTTTAAATTAGCAAGGGTACCTTTGGTAATTGTCCATTCATAAATGTCGCCATTGGCAATGTCTTTATGTTCGTCACCCACGCCTCGGTAAATTCTGGGGATTTCCGGAAAATGAAACAGTAGTAACCGAATAATGCCGTTATGGGTTATAATACCAACATTTTTATGTTCATTGTTCTCAATAATATCCAGAATAGCACTAATCCCTCTTTGTCTGACATTTTCTATGCTTTCACCACCAAAGGGGCGGTAGTCATAAATTTGCAGATTTTCTAGTTCTCGATTATTAGGTAGGATTTGGTCCCATTCGTCTCGGCTTTTGCCAGTGAGACTACCAAAATCTCGTTCGCGTAAGCGATAGTCGTGAAAAATTTGTAACGGTTCCTTTAAATTTTTGTTGATTAGTGCTGCAGATTCTTCTGCTCGGTGCAGGTAAGAAGTGTAGAGTACGTCCAAGTTTAGCTGCTGAACAATTTTAGTAATATTTTCTATTTGCTTTACGCCTTCGGTGTCCAAATAGTCGTCAATTTTCACACCTTGTCGGATACGATTTTTATTACTAACAGTTTCTCCATGGCGAATAAAATATAAAGTAGTTTCTTGTCGAATGTGCATTAAAGCTTATTTTTTATTGGTAGGTTTAGATTTGGTTGCCGGTTTTTTTGGAGTTACTTTTTTTGTAATGGTGGTTACGGTTTTTTTACCTGCTTTCTTTAAATCCTTAGAAATTTGATCCCAATGGCCTTTTAGCTCTTTGCCTAATGCGCTAAGTTCCGAAGGGTCAATATTTTTCACTTGTTTATATTTGGAAAGAATCTCATTGGTAGCTTCTAAGTAAGCATCCTTGCTTAAGTTTTTCATTTGCTTAATTTTGGCAAGCATTTCTTTTTTCGCTTTTTCGCCCC
Source organism: uncultured Candidatus Saccharibacteria bacterium (assembly GCA_964348935.1). Classification (GTDB taxonomy): domain Bacteria; phylum Patescibacteriota; class Doudnabacteria; order UBA920; family UBA920; genus PALSA-1336. The sequence goes on from CAYGEJ010000001.1 coordinate 30,688, forward strand.
AGGCGCCAACTGCTTTTTTTCGTTTTTTTCCTTCAGCTCCGGAGAAAAAATATGTGGTAGCTACTCCTGCCGCCAATGCTGCAAGACCTAAGCCCCCAGCAACTTTTCCTAGTGTTGTTTTTTTCATATATTTATAGGTTATTTATCTTTCTTTTTCTTGCTTAAGTTATTAAAGAAACTTATGAAATGTTTGAGGTGAGAACCTTTCTCTTTAATATTATCACGGAGTTCGGATAAATCCTGAGAGATTAAATCTGCTTCATTTTTGGCTTTGTGGGAAATATATTTTACATCCTTGGAAATTTTAATAATATAAATTATTAAAATTGCTATCAGAATTGTTAAAATTCCTACAGCAATGGTGGTAATGAAAAAGAATATATCTTGTTTAAGAAAGTCGCTCATATATTTATTGAACTTTTAACTATTTGTAGTATTCCTTTATTTCAAACAGGAAGTATAAGGAAATAACTGTGCCAATAATGGTACCGAAAATATTACCCATGATTATTCCGCCAATGGCGCTGATTAAACAGGCGTAATAGACCAGGTACCAGGATTTCAATGAACGGGCAAAAAGTCCGGGTAATGCAAAGGCTTCCATAACCAGTGTTGCTAAAGAAATTACTTGGCCGATAATAAAACCGACACCTGCTTTAGTGCGACCGTACATCATTGCTAATGGGGCGACAAAGGCACTTAATCCTAACGCGACCAGAATAAGGGGGATAGTTAAAACCATAACCGCTAACATTACCCAAGGTCCATATTTAACTATCCATTCTTTAGCATTGGCTGGTATATGGAATGGTGCTTTTTGGTGTATGTACGTGTAAAAAAATTCTTCCATTTGTTTTAAGAAACCAGTTTGTGACTGCGAAGGGGTTGAGTTTGATTGTTGTTGATTTTCCATTGAAGTTTATTTTTTTGGTTAGTTAAATATAAGTATATTATATCATAGATTTGAGTATTTTTTAAATATTTCTTCCAAGATATTTTGATATTTTTGTCTAACGCTTTCGTCTCGACCGATTTCTAGAATTTCGTCGTTTAAATTTGTAGCAGAGCTGGTCCAGTTAAAGCTACCCGAGATGTAAGCTTTTTCGGTCACTAGAACCTTTAAATGCATAATTGCTGAGTGGTCTTGGAAGTAGATTGGTATACCCATCTTTTGTAAGTCGTCAATAATTTTTTTTTGCTGTTCCACTTTGGCGTACTGACTTCTATCGGTAACGCCAACTACACTCAATCCTCTATATTTGGCAGCCAGTAGAGCTTGGGCAATATCTTGCCTGGTAAAGGTGTAAATAGCAAAATATACAAATTTGTCCGCGTCGCGGATTTTATTTATTAGTTCTAAATTTAAAGCTCGGTCTTGGTTGTAATATACTTCAATTTGATTAGCAGGCAGGTATTTATAAGAATAATAAAACTGTGCGCAAAGCGCGATAAGCAGAACTATACTAACAAGATAAATTTTTTCTTTTAGTTTTGGGTTCATAGACTGAAACGGTATAAAGACTAACATTTAAAACAAGTTCTAATGCTGTAATATTATTATAATGGGTATTAAAAAATTTGATTTTGTATTTAACACGGCAGTTAAATTTTTAATAAGCTTCTCTTATTTCTTTTTTTGCATCTCTCTTTTTTAGATATTCTCGCTTGTCGGTTTTTTTACGAGCTTTTCCAAGTCCAATACGAATTTTTAACAGACCACGTACACCTTGGTAAATTTCAAGTGGAATTATTGTCAATCCTTTTTCTTTGGCGAGCAAGTTATTAATTTCTGACTTGTTAAGCAAAAGTTTTCTGGTTTGGGTGGGGTTGTATTTTTCGTTTGGGGCATACTTGTAAGGCCCGATATGGCAGTTAACTAAACTCGCACCGCGAGGGGAGACAGTAACGTAAGCACCAGTTAAGGAGACGTTGCCTTGTTTTACGCTTTTTACTTCGGCACCGGTCAAAACCAAACCGGCGTTAAAGTTATCTTTTATGTCATAATCGTAAAAAGCCCGACGGTTGTCCGCAAGCGGTTTGGAATTATCTGATTTGGCTTTGTTATTCATGTCTTAATTCTACCTTGTTTCACTTATTTTGCCAATTTATGCTATAATAAAAGCATATTCTGCTCCGTAAATTGAGTTTAAAATTTTGTGAAACTTTACGGAAAGTATAAATTTATTATATTTTAGACCATTTTTAGATAAGTGATATATTCTTAAAATAGATATACAGGCTATGACCAGTGTAACACCGAAAAATTATATAAATCATTTGCTTTCTTCAGCGCTTTCTAGTCTGAAGTACACAGATCTCTTAGAAAGTTTGAGCATTACCATACCACCGGATGCTAGCTTGGGGGATTATTCTTGTAATGCCAGTTTAATTTTGGCTAAAAAGCTAAAGGAAAGCCCTAAAGAGGTAGCCGAGAGGGTTATTGCAGAAATTAATAAGCAGGATTTGGAAGGTAAAATACAAAAAATTGAAGAGAAGGCTGGTTTTATAAATTTCACTCTTTCTCAAAAATATTTATTGGATTTTTTGAATAGAATTTTAGAACAAGGACAATTTTATGGCTGTTCAGTGAGCGGAGAAGGTAAGTCGGTATTAGTTGAATATTTTGCCAACAATGTAGCCAAGCCTCCGCATGTTGGACATTTGCGCAGTGCGGTAATTGGTGATTGTCTTTTAAGAATTTTACGTTCACAAGGATATAGAGCCATATCTGATACGCATATTGGAGATTGGGGAACACAATTTGGAATTTTACTTTTTGCTTATAAGCAATATATTAGTAGCGGAGGAAAGAAAGAAAATATAGAAAAAGATCCTATTAACGAGCTGAATACTTTATACGTAGGAATGTCTAAGCAGATTGAGGAAGATAAAGAACTACACGAAAAGGGTAAAGAGGAATTTGCCAAGTTGGAACAAGGTGATGTTGAGAATCGTGAATTGTGGCAGTGGTTTGTCAGGGTTTCTCTGGAAGACTTTGAACGTTATAGCCGATTGCTAGACTTGTTACCCTTTGATCATAATCTCGGCGAAAGTTTTTATGAAGATAAAATGCAAGCAGTGCTAGAGGACCTTAAGTTTAAAAATTTATTAGTGGAGTCCGAAGGTGCTCAAATAGTTAATTTAGAGGACGCAAAATTAGGTGTAGCTGTTTTAGTTAAAGGGGATGGGGCGACCACTTATTTGTTACGTGACTTGGCAACGGTGAAATATAGAATGAGCGAGATGAAATTGGAAAAGGCTTTGTATGTTGTAGATGATAGACAGGCACATCATTTTAATCAGGTTTTTGAAATTTCTCAGAGAGCCGGCTACACCAAAAACAAGGCAACGTATTTGCATTTGCCGTTTGGTTTTATGAGCTTGCCGGAAGGGGCTATATCTACCCGTAAAGGTACAACAATAGCTCTGCAAAATTTAATAGATGAAGCTCAAAAAAGAGCATTGGATATTATAAATGAAAAAAATTCCAAACTGCCAAATAAAGAAGCAATTGCCAAGTTGGTTGGAATTTCTGCAATAAAATACTTTGACCTTTCACATAACCGTAAAACAGAAATTATTTTTACATGGGACAAGGCACTTTCATTCGAAGGAAATACGGGGCCTTATTTGCAATATACACATGCGAGAATACATGGAATTTTGAGGAAAGCAACTAGTGACAAGTTACAAGTGACAAGTGACTCTACAACTTACAACTTACAACTTACAACACATGAGCTATCTGTTTTACGCAAACTTACTCAGTTTCCAGAAGTGGTTGATCAAGTGACGTTGGATTATTTCCCAAATAATTTGTGTAATTATTTGTTTGAACTGGCACAGACTTTTAATTCTTTTTACCAAGAGGTTCCTGTGCTTTCTGAAACAGACGAAGCAATTAAAAATTTTCGATTGCAGTTAATTACAGCAACTGCCCAAGTTATATCTAACGGCCTATATCTGCTAGGTATAGAAGCCCCGGAAGAAATGTAAAACCACAGTTACACTGAGATAAAAAAATAACGCGGATAAAATAATTAGAATTAAGTATAAAGAATATGGAAGAAAAATTAACAGCTAAAGCACCAATTCCTCCCGCTGGTGGGCCAAATTTTAACGAACTTGAAAAAGAAGTTTTAAAATTTTGGGAAGATAATAAGATTTTTGAAAAATCCTTAGAGCAGTCTAAAGATAAAGAACCTTATATTTTTTATGATGGTCCGCCTTTTGCAACAGGACTGCCACATTACGGACATATTTTAGCTTCTACAATAAAAGATGCTATTCCACGCTACCAAACTATGAAGGGACGTTTTGTGCGTAGACGTTGGGGTTGGGATTGCCACGGCTTGCCTATAGAAAATATTGTTGAACAGGCCTTAAAAATATCTGGTAAAAAACAAATTGAAGAATATGGCGTAGAAAAATTTAACCAAGCCTGCAGGGAGAACGTTTTAAAATTTGCCGACGAATGGGGAAAAACTGTAAAGCGTATGGGTCGCTGGGTGGATTTTGATAATTCTTATAAAACCATGGACACGACCTATATGGAAAGTGTCTGGTGGTCGCTTCAGCAAATTTGGAAAAAAGATTTAATTTACGAAGACAGAAAAGTATTACTTTATTGCTCCCGCTGTGAAACGCCAATTTCCAATTTCGAAGTAGCCATGGATAACAGTTATCGTGACATTAATGAAACTTCGGTTTATGCAAAGTTTAAATTACCTAAGGGTCAGAGGATTATTAACGATTTAACTAACGACCGAACTTTTGCTTTGGCTTGGACAACTACACCTTGGACTTTACCAGGTAACACGTCGTTAAATATTGGCCCCAACATTACTTACGTAATGGTTGAGCAGGAAAATGGAGAACGTTATATTTTGGCCAAAGAACGTTTGTCAGTTTTGGAAGGAGCCTATGAAGTTATTATGGAATTTCCTGCCCGTGCTTTGGAAGGTTTGTCTTACGAGCCATTGTATTCCGGTGTAATTCAAGATACGACAAATCGAGCACACAGGATTTATAGTGCTGAATTTGTAACTACAACCGATGGTACGGGTATTGTTCACAATGCTGCCATGTATGGAGAAGAAGATTATCAACTTGCCAAAGAAAAAGGTTTGCCTAGGCAGGATATGCTGGACCATCAGGGTCGTTATTTACCGGTTGCCCCGGAAAATTTACGAGGGGTATTTTTTAAAGATGCCGACAGAATTATTTTGAAGGAATTAAATATTGCGGGTAAAATTTACAAAACGCAAAACTTCATGCATAGCTATCCGCATTGCTATCGTTGCTCTACACCGTTATTTTATAATGCTTTGCCAGCCTGGTTTATTAATATTCAAACAGTCAAAGCTGATTTGTTAAAAAACAATGAAAGCATTAATTGGTACCCTGCGCACTTGAAAGATGGCCGTTTTGGTAAGAGTATGGAACAGGCGCCGGACTGGAATATTTCTAGAAACCGTTATTGGGCAACACCGTTGCCGTTTTGGAAATGTTCCAACCTTTCCTGTAAGGACGTAATTTGTGTAGGTTCAATTGAGGAACTTTCTAAAAAATCTATCAACTTTGCAGAAGTCTATCCTACAGCTGATGCCGGATTGAATTTGACCAATATAGATTTGCATCGTCCGTATATTGACCAAGTGAAACTGAAGTGTGAAAAATGTGCCTCGGAAATGACCAGAGTTCCGGAAGTGGTGGACTGTTGGGTAGAGAGTGCTTCCATGCCTTTTGCAGAACTTCATTATCCATTTGAAAACCAGGAGTTGTTTAAACAACGATTCCCGGCAGATTTTGTTGCGGAATATATTGCCCAAACTCGCGCTTGGTTTTACGTTATGCACGTGGTTTCAAGCACGGTTCACGGCAGAGCCCCTTTTAAAAATGTAGTTACTACTGGAAATATTTTAGCTGAAGACGGTAATAAAATGTCCAAGAGTAAAAATAATTATCCCGACCCTTGGATTCTTATAGAAAAATACGGTATAGACGCGATTCGTTTTTATTTGTTGACCAGCCCGGTTATGAACGGGGATGATTTTAATTTTAGCGAAAAAGGTGTGAGTGATGTTAGTCGCAAAGTAAATTTGTTGGTTTACAATGTTTGGAGTTTCTTTCGAATGTATGAAAAATCAGTAATTAGTACAGAGCAAACGACAAGTAATTTAAGTCATGTTTTAGACAAGTGGATTTTAGCCAAATTAGCTAAGACGGTAGCTGAAGTTACCAAACAAATGGATAGTTATAATACTGTTAAGGCCGGCAAAGAGATTTTGTTATTTATTAGCGAGCTTTCCACTTGGTATTTAAGAAGAAGTCGAGATAGGATTAAAAATGGTGATCAGGGTTCAAAAGATGCTTTAAATACACTTGGAACAGTTTTGGTGGAAACTTCAAAACTGCTCGCGCCATTTATGCCATTTTTGTCGGAGTTTATTTATAAAGATTTAACCGGTAAGGAGTCGGTTCATTTAAATCTTTGGCCACAGATTTCCGAGCCAGACATGTCTATTATAGAAGATGTAAATATTATTCGCGCTTTGGTGGAATCTGGATTGTCTATGCGCAAGGAACAAAATGTTAAAGTCAGACAACCTTTGGCAGAATTGGAATATCATTTGGCTAATAATAAATTACTTTCTCCTGAATTGGAGCAGGTATTGGCCGAAGAGCTGAATGTTAAAATGGTTAGTGGTCGAAGCGATTTTGCTCCAAAGAACGGTTACATTCTAAGAGACGGACCGGATTTTAAGTTGGCTATAAATTTTGTTTTAACTCCGGAATTAAAGTTTGAGGGTATTGCCAGAGAATTGGAAAGACAAGTTCAGGATTTAAGAAAACAAAGCGGATTAAAAGTCGGGGAATTGGTGGATTTATATTACAACACTCAGGAAGATGTGTTAGAAGATGCTTTGTTGAATATGTTGGATCGCAAGAAAACTTTTGTAAACCAAATAAATAAAAGCTTTGAAGTGGAAGTTGACTTTGAAACTCAAACTCAAGTGGACAGCAAGGCAATTTGGTTGGGGATGATAAAAATTTAGAATATGTCACGTGAGCAAAAATACAACGCTATAATTTTAAAGAAACAGGCCTTTGGAGAAGGTGATGAGATAATTACTTTCTATACTAAAGAACAAGGTAAGGTGCGGTTCTTGGCGAAATCTGTAAAAAAAAATCTTTCAAAGCTGCAGCAAAAACTGCAGACTTTGTTTTTAGTGGAAGTGGTGGTAGCTTCGGGTTCGAAATTGCCAAAAATTATTGGTGTGGAGCCGATGAAGGTATTTTCAAAACTTAGGGAGGATTTAGATAGTTTGAAAGTCGCATTTTTGGGAATGGAACTAATGTTAAAGTTTACTCCAGATGAGCAAAAAAATGAAAAATTATATCAGTTATTCCTAGACTTTTTAGACTTTTTAGAAGAAAATCGCGAACCAGATATCTTAAGTTTAGGGCTTGCTAAATTTAAAATTGGAATATTACAGGTCTCTGGTTTTGGTGTGGATTATTTTTCGGAATTAATTTTGGCTGATAAAATATATTTTACCCCAGCTAGGGGTGGTTTTTCCGAAGTGAGTAGTGTTGATTCATATTTGGTGTCAGTACAAACCTACCAGTTATTCTTAAATATTATCAAAGCTGAATTTTCTACCGTGTCGGCAATCTCCACTCAATCCAAGCTCAGTGAGCTACAAAATTTATTATCTCAATTTATTGAATATCAATTGGAAAGAACTTTAAAGTCTGAGAAATATTTGGACTCCTAATTATGCTATAATATATGTAATAATTGTAAGCTATTAAAAGAAAAAATATGGTAAATTCTAACGGGGTAAACGATGAAACAAAAAAACAGCCCTTAGATAAAGCTAGTAATGGTTTTACACAAAAAACGGTAGAAACTCGGATTTTAGATTCTGAGCTAAGAGATAAAATTGCTTATTCTGAAGAGCGGGAAAGTGCGGACTTAGGCGGATTTAAAGGTTTTTACAGCGCAAACAAATATTATGTTTGGGCTATTTTAATTGGCAGTGCCATAATCGGAATGCTGGGATATTTAGCATTCCGTACTCCGGCTCCGGTTGCTCCAAAAGAAGCAAATATTCTTATAAATGTGGAAGTACCGGAAGTTGTTGCCAGTGGAAGTGAGACTGTCTATAAGGTCACACTTAAGAATAATGATACCCAAAAATTGGTTAATCTTGAGTTGGAATTAGCGTATGGGGACGGCATATCTTTTGTTAGTAGTAGTCCAGAACCTGAAAATTTATCAGGTACGCTATTTAAAGTGCCAGATTTAATTTCAGGTCAAAATGCCGTTGTCTTTATCAAGTCTAAAGTTATCGGCAACGTGAATGACGAAAAAACTTTGAATTTAAAACTACATTATACTTATAGTAATTTTAGTTCAGAGTTCACTAAAAGTCAGGTATCTATGGTGCGTTTAGTTGCTTCCGATGTTTTAATTGAGCTACAAGGCCCGAGTAATACCAATAACGCTCAGTTGGTAATTTATAATGTGAAATACACGAATAACTCCAAATCTGATATTAAAAATGCCAGGGTAAAAATGACTTATCCTGAAGGATTTAAGTTTAGCAACAGTAATCCTGTGCCCGATTTAGGTAATGATACATGGAGTATTGGTACTTTGGCTCAGGCAGGTGAAGGGGCCATTCAGATTCAAGGTACTTTTGATGCTGGCGTTAATACCGGAGAAAGCAAGACTGCGGTAGCGGAATTTTTAATCCTAGGGGAAGACGGTAAGTTCTTCACTCAAAATAGTTCAAGTTTTACTACTGGAATTTCCAGTTTACCGTTGTTGGTTAGTCAAACTCATGAAGGATCGAATGGGATAGTCAAACCTGGAGATAATTTGAATTTTACTATTCGTTATCAGAATAATGGGAGTACAGTGGCAACCGGAGTAAATATAGTATTGAATTTGGATACAAAAGTCCTAGACCTTGCTTCAATTCGGGCTCAGGGTGGTCAGATCAATAATAATACTATAGTTTGGAATGCTTCGAGTATTCCACAGTTGGAAAATCTTGCTCCAAATGAGTCTGGACAACTATCTTTTTCTGTTAGTGTGAATAACCCGGCAACTAAAGACTCTACTAAGAATTTAAGTATTATTTCAAGTATTAAAATTAAGTCGAATGAATATGATACTTTTTTCCCAGGCGGACCTTTAACCCTAAAAGTTTCTAGCCCGACTTCAATTACCAAATTGTTATCATTTGTGTCTGGTGATCTGCCTCCAAAATCCGGTGGCAGTACAATATATAAAGTTAAATTATCCTTGGTGAATTCCAGCAATGACTTTAGTAACGGTATTTTAACTGCATTTATACCTCTTGGGCCGGGTGGCTTAGTTGAAGGTAGTTATAATACAGCTGAGGCAAAGAATGCTCAGTACGATCCGAGTACCGGAAAATTAACTTGGAATTTTGGTAGTTTGGCAGCGTATACTGGCAAGTTTACTCAGGTGAAGTTTTTAGAATTTCAAGTCAGGTTAAATCCATCTAGTTCTCAAATAGGTCAGTCGCCTTCATTGGTTAAAACTATTAATTTTACCGCTAAGGATTTATTTACAGGGCAAGAGGTTTCTGCGAGTACTGATGAAATTCGCACTTCTGACGTTTCAGGTACTGGTGGTTATGGGAATGGAACAGTAGTGCAGTAGATATGGCAAGTAGTAAACTTAAAAAACTCCCCCTGGAATACAAGGGGGAGTTTTTATTTGTGAAAGTAGAGTGAGCTTCGTAATATATTAGTGGTTTGGGTCAGGAGAAGCTAATACAGCTTTCAAAACCTGTTATTTCAGCTGGGTGGGGCTTTACCATACTTAATTTTTGGATAGGTATTGCTAAATTATGGGTGAATTATCCCTTTTATACTGGAACTGTTGCGAGGGATTTCTCTGCGGTTAACTTTACCGAATTTAACGTAGTTCATTTCTGAGACAATAATCGTTGTTGGAGTTACTTCTTCAATAAATGCTACATGTCCGTATCTTCTGCTGTCATTTGTAACTAAAATTGTTCCAGGAGCAGGATCCATATCTACTACCGCGCCATAAGCCTTGCTGTTTTTAATCCAAGCATTCGCATTGCCTCCCCATGGAATTCTACCTGGTAACTTTTGGGCAACATACCAAGTACAGTAGCCTTTAGGGAAGATATGTCCTTCACCAATATCTATGACATCTTGAGCTGGTGTTACATCTTCAATAGGCCCGACACCGCCAATTTTACTACTGTCCCTTATGACACGAGATTGTGGTTTTGGAGTAGTTTTGGTAGTTGGAGTAGTTTTTGGCTTGGCCAGTTGTGGTAGCTTGCCACCAGGAACAATAATCAAGTCACCGCCGGTAATATCTTCAGCGCTAGCTAGAGCGTTATAAGAAATAATTGTTTCTAAAGAGGCTCCGTATTTTTTGGCAATGTCAGGGAGGGTGTCATTACTGTTGGCTGTGACTAATACTCCGTCTGTAGGCAAAATAATAAGCTGCCATCCCGGCTTTATACTAGGAACGGTCAGCTTGTTGGCGGACATAATGGTTTCGGTGGATATATCAAACATTTGAGCTATCGACTGTAAAGTATCACCCTGTTTGGTTTGATAAATTTTGACTTGTTTGGCAATTAAGCTTTGCACGCTGTCTGGGTTTGGTGCTAATATTGTATTTTCGTCGCCAAGAATAATATCACTGCCAACAGAATTGGTTTCAATTAAAGAAAATCCCTGCGTGTCTAAGCCGGAAAAATCTTCAGCTTGAGCTTGTTGGACAAAGCTATTACTGACCACAGTGACAATACTGGTATTTTTTGCGTATAATCTATGATTCTGATCCGGATGTTTAATTATGTAATTTCCGGCCAAGCTTTTATCCTGAAAAGTTCCTGAAAATAAATAGACATTCAAACCCGCAACGAGAATACTAAAACCTAAGACCAATAGTTCGCTGGAAAACTTCAATAAAAAATCCATCCAGTCCATACGTTTTAGGTGAATGGCAGGAAAGCTTTCTAAATGTATTTTTTTGAGCACTGGAGCACGCCTCTTTAGTTGGAAGAGTAATTTTTTGGAGTAATATTGAGAAATGAAGGCTGTTCTTTGAAGTATCAATTGTACTTTAGAAAGCCACTGTTTAAACTCGGAAATTTTGATTCCTTTTATCATTTAAGGCTCAAATCGGTATTGAAATAAAATTTCAATAAACCTCTAGAAATGATAATAAATATTTATGCAATTGTTCTGAGTGAAGGTAGTTTTGATTTCAGTTTGAGTTTATAAAAACTTTACCAAAAATCAAAAAGGTTGCAATAAATATTCTTAATTTTTAAACTTATACTACTTTTGATATTTTACCAAAGCCCTGAGGGTAGGGCAAGGATTTAATCCACAGCTGACCATATTACCCCTTAAGTACGGCTAATTTAATGCTTTTTGGCTTAAATAAAGGTTAAATAGATAATAAAGAGGTATGTTTATAATTTGTTAAAGGGTATTAAAATTATGGTAGAATGAATGTAGAATATTTGAGCTTTAAGTTAAAATGAAAAATGGATTTATCTAGTTTGAATGAAAATCAAAAACAAGCAGTTACGGCCCCTCTCGGGCCGGTTTTATTGTTAGCCGGGCCGGGAAGTGGAAAAACGAAAACTTTAACTCACCGCATTGCTTATATTATAGAGAAGAAAATGGTGGATCCGAGTAATATACTTTCGTTAACTTTTACTAATAAGGCTTCCAAGGAAATGCGTCAACGCGTAGGTGTGTTATTGGCAAAGCATAAAGCCGCAGTGGAAAGTTTGACCATGGGAACCTTTCATTCGGTTTGTGCCAAAATTTTGCGTCACGAAATTCAAGCTTTGGGCTACGGAAAGGATTTTGTTATTTATGATACCGATGACCAGCAGAAAACAATCCGAGAGATTTTGGAAGACTTGAGAATTGATAGTAAAAAAATGCCACCTTCCTTGTTCGGCGCATTTATTTCCAAAGCTAAAAATTTACTTCAACTACCTAGCGAGCTGAATCTTGGCTTAGATTCGCCTTTAAGAGAAAGATTATCTGAGGTTTATACCAGGTATCAAGACTCGTTATATAAACAAAATGCTTTAGATTTTGATGATTTATTACTTTTGACTGTGAAAATCTTTCAAAATTTTCCAAAAGTATTGGAGAAGTATAAACAGAAGTTTGGCTATATATTAGTAGACGAATATCAAGATACCAACCAAGCTCAATACACGTTGTTAACTATGTTGGCTACCCATAGGAATATTTTTGTAGTTGGTGATGATGCTCAAAGTATTTACAAGTTTCGAGGAAGTGATATTACCAACATTTTAAATTTTGAAAAAGATTATTCAGAGGCCATTGTAATTAAACTTGAGCAAAATTACCGAAGTACGAAAAATATTTTGGAAGCGGCGCAAAAGGTTATTGAAATGAATCCTGAGCAAAAAGAAAAAACTTTGTGGACGGAAAACCCGCAAGGAGAGAAGATTATACTGACCTGCGAGCCTGATGAACGGGGAGAGGCGGAGTTCGTCGCCAGAACTATTGTAAAGTTAGCTTCTCCCGAGGAAGTGGAAAATGAATACGTCTCGGAAGAAAAGCCTAAAACAACTTTCTCTATATTAGACAGATTTATACAGGCAAAAAAACTCCAAGCACAGTTCTCAGCAGGACCAATCGGTAGTAGTTTTGGAAGAGGTTTATTGCCACAACTACCAAAAAAACACGAGGACTTAAAAGAGTACTGTATTTTGTATCGAACTCACGCTCAAAGCCGAAATATTGAAGAAGCTTTAATTGAGGCATCTATTCCTTATCAGATTGTCGGCGGTTTGAAATTTTATGAACGTAAAGAAATTAAAGATATATTGGCGTATTTGCGCTTGATTACCAACTTTCGTGATTTAGTATCTTTAAAAAGAGTAATTAATGAACCACCAAGAGGGATTGGCGACAAGTCTTACAATGAAATTCGGGAGTATATTTTAAATTTACCTGCCCGCCAGAAGCCTGAGCCACAGGCAATGGCAGGCGGGGGTGAGAGAAGTAAAGAGGTGTTGCTCCAAGATTTCAGAGTTGGGTTTACTAACATTAAAATTCAACCAAAGGCTTGGAAGGCGGCGCAGGAGTTTTTTGCTATGCTAGAAGAGTTAACAGAATTTAATGCTCAATTTTCTTTGCCGGAACTTATGAAAGTTTTAGTAAAGAAAACCGGATATGAAAGGTATTTACGTGATGGCAGTGAAAAAGGGGATTCGCGTTATGAAAATATTCTGGAGTTAATAAACGTGTCACACAAGTTTGCTAAAAAAGGGTGGAAAGATGCCTTACAGGAATTTTTGGAGGAGATTGCACTAATTGCAGAAATTGATCAAAAAGACGAAAGTCGTGATGCTGTAACTTTAATGACTTTACATTCAGCCAAGGGGTTGGAGTTTGATAATGTATTTTTTGTAGGGTTGGAAGAAGGAATACTGCCACACTCGAGAAGTTTAATAGACCCTAGTGAATTGTCTGAAGAGGTACGTTTAGCTTATGTGGGGTTGACCAGAGCTCGTAAAAGATTGTTTTTAGTGTATACACAAAATCGTCGAGTTTTTGGGAATTTGCAAATAAACCAGCCTTCGCGTATTTTAAAGGTGTTACCAAAAGAGAATGTCGACCTAAAGGGGTTAGCCAAAGATCACTTTAACGACGATCTTTTATTAGAAGGTGAAAATGTGGTTGAGGAAATGGAATTTTAATTATTTACTAAATACGAATTTGTACGAACTTACGAAATCTAGTTTGTGCAAAATTCGTAAGTTCGTAAGGTTTCGTACTTCGTAAAATATATGAATTTAGAACAACTCAAAGACTTGCTTCGTAAACACAACTTGCGACCGAACGCTACTTATGGTCAAAATTTTTTAATTGACGATATTGTCCTGCAGGACATTGTAGACGCTGCCGAAGTAACAAAAGAAGATGCAGTTTTAGAAATTGGACCGGGGATAGGTAATTTAACAGAAAAACTATGCGAGCGTGCAGGGTTTGTTTTATCTTTGGAGAAAGATCCAAAATTCTTCCCAGTACTCCATAACTTAAAAAAGAATTATAGAGAGAATTTTAGATTTGAAATTACCGATGCTCTGGAATATAATTTCCAAGATTTTTTTATTGCCGAAGGATTTAAGTCTTACAAGGTGGTGGCAAATATTCCGTACTATATTACCGGAAAAATTTTACAAATGTTATTGAGTGCAAAATTTAAACCAACTTCAATTACAGTCCTGACTCAAAAAGAGGTTGCAGAGAATTTATCCGCTGAAGCAGGGAAGTTAGGAATATTGGCAATCTCAGTTCAACTATTCGGTCAGCCTAAATTTGTACAAAAAGTTTTGGCCAGAAGTTTTTATCCAGCGCCAAAAGTCGACAGTGCAATTATTAAAATCGATTTGTTTAAAAAAGCAAAGTACGAAATTTTTGATGAAAAAAAGTTTTTTAAAATAGTTAAAGCTTGTTTTGCCGGGAAGCGAAAGCAAATTCATAATACACTGGTGAATAATTTACATTTAGAAAAAGAGCAGACAATAAAAATTTTGAGCGAAGTAAACGTGGCTCCGGAGGCAAGGCCACAAGAGCTGACCATAGAACAGTGGATTAAGTTGGTAGATAAAATTTCCATTTAGTAATATAAATAAAAATGACAAATTAATTAATTTGTCATTTTTATTTATATTACTTTAAAACAATTTCATTACCGATTTTAATATTATTTCTTTTACTCCACCCGGCGTTAACTTCTAGTACGTAGGTGATAGTCGAAGGTGGAAGGTAGTGAGGGAGGTCTTGAAGCTTGAAGTTTGAAGCTTGGATTATGTATGGCACATCTTCTGTTATCCCGATAATTTTATTTTTATTTATCCAAATTAGATCCAAATTAAACTTCATATCTTTCATCCAAAAAACCGGCGTGCCAGGATTGGAGGTAAAATCAAAAAGCATTCCTTGGGATTCGCTCATATTTTCTCTGTTGGAAAGTCCAAGTGTTAATTCCGAAGCGGTTTTTGCAATTTCAATATCTAGTTTTGCATTACCTATTTCTAAGCGGTGATTGTAACTGTTTATTTTCGGGGGAGTGGGGGAGTTATTTTTAGTTGGAATATTGCATGAGGAAGAAACTAATAGACTGCAAAACAAAACCAGAATTTTTAGTGTTAAATTTTTCATAATTCTAAATTTAGTTTACAGTATTTATACTCCTCTTGCAAAATTTTCCTAAGTGTGATATAATAAGTATATCAAGGTTTAAAAATAGCCTCGAAACAAAAATAAAAAACAATTTAATAAGAGATAGCTAAATTTCGGCCAATTTATTTATGGCTAATTTTGCTATAGAATATTCCAATAAAACACATGTGCCACTGTCATATTACAAGAGTAATGTACGCTTCACTAGTTGGTTTCTTAATAACCACTGGCTTGGTTATTACTATTTATTTTAATACAGCAGTCCCAGCTCAGGCCACAGTAGGTCAGAGTGCTTTTGGCGGACCTATTATTGTAAATATTCCGCTTCCTACTCCTACACTAAGCGGGATATGTCCGCCGCATACAGTCATAATGAATTATAATTTAACTATTCCTAGGCCTGTTGGTTTAATAGTGCCAACAGTATTTGGAGTTGGTACAGGTTTAACTTTTGATTATGGAAATTTGTTAACGCCTGGAGTACAAACTTTGGGTGAGTATTCTCCAATTCCAGTTCCGACTTGCGTAGGTTATCCTTATCCTGTGTATTTTGTTTTTTATAACCCAATGTATTTAAAATTTCAAGTAGGAACTTCGATGTTTCCAAGTTTTTAATTGTATGGATAATTACACACAAACAAATTTAGAAAATAAACCCCAAATTCATTTCGGGCACTTTAGTTTAATTTTAGTTACGTTTATTTTGCTTGCCGGTTTTACCTATATGCAAAAACCGGGAATGTTTAAATTTTCACAAAATCAAAATATTTTAAGCAAACAAGAAGTTCCAAAATATTATGCATATGTACCTGAAAATATTCCTGCTCCTTTGGTAGCAGGTGCTAATACCAGTGACGGACCTATTATTATAAATGAAGACGGCACTCTTTCACCTGTAGATTTAGGACAAGTTTTAGGTGCTAGCACGCAACAGGTGCAACTTTCTTTAGATGAAATTAAAGTTAAAATTATTTCGGATTCAAATGAAAATATTTACAAATATTTAGACGAGCTTAAAGTGGTAATGAATGGACCAATTGATAATGCAGAATTTGAAACGGCGCTAACTTCTTCCAATCAGGTTTTAATAAATGCACAAGCCGACAAGTTAGTTTTAATTAAAAATCAAATTTCCGCTCTTCCTGTACCACAAAGTTTAACAAGGCTTGCCAAGCTAACAATTATTCAATACGAATCCGCGATTGGAGTTTTGAGAAATTTTACTCAAGCAGATGAAAATCCGGAATTAGTAGGGCAGTACCTTCAAGCCTTTTTAAAAAGTCAGCAGGATTTGGATAGTGAAAATAATTTAGTCGCTGATAAATATAATTTAAGCGATAACGTAATAATTCGTTCGGATATAACTGCGGAAACAAACCAATCAGAAATTAATTACCCACTCAATACCAATGGCCAATAATAAAATAAAAATTTTCATAGTTAGCATTTTAATTTTTGGGCAATTGTCTTTTTTGCCTGGTTTGGCTTTTGCTCAATTAGGTTTGTCTGTGCCAACTACAGATTCGAATAATGGAAATGTCCCTGGAGGTATTCCAGGTAATGAGGTAAATTCAGCTTTTCAAGCTGCCTTGGCTGTATGGTCAAAAGCAAATACTATTTGTGAAAAAGCCGAACAGAAATATGAGAATGGCGATAGTCTTGCTCAAGTGGGGTTTTCAGGTTTGGCCATTATTGCCGGTGACGGTGTTTTACTTGGACAATTGGCAGCAAAAATTACGGCTTACAATGGATTTATTGGTTGCAGAAATGCCATATTGACGCCGTTGCAAAATTTATCCGCTCCGAGCATTTATTTAAATAGTTTAAAGGAGCAACAAATTAGTTTAGCTAATTCGGCGATTAAAACTTACACCGCTAAACTTGAGCAAGTTCAGGCGCGTTATAATAACGCAAAGCAAGGATTTTGGAAAACTTTAGTTTTTAATATTTTAATTAAAACCAGTAAGTCCGTTGCTACGACCTTGGTATCTAAGCTGGTTAATAATTATAAAATTCGTGATTATAAACAGTATGCGGATTCCGTGGCGACTTTAGTTTATGATAATCAATTCATTCGTCAGAACTATCCGGACAATCAAGGACAAATGATGGCAAGAGCCATGCTCAATAACCCGTTGTTTAGAAGAGAGGTTCCCTCTGCTCTGTTTATTGCAGCAGATGCTACATTAGGTTTTGATCCTACGTCTTTAGACCCTGGTGATCCAAATTTTTATGCAAAAATGGCTTTGGCAGGAGGAGCAAAAGCCAACCCATATTTTCAGCACAACGCATATATTGCAAATGCGGATTTAGCTCATTCCACAGCATTGGCTTATTCCCAGAATCAAATTTCCCAAAGCCAGGGACTTAAAACTCCTATGAATTGCGCCGGGAGCTTGGCTCAACAACAAGCCATTGATATGCAAACAGAAGCTTTATGGAATCAACTAGATAATAGACAAAAACTATTTGATAGTTTGGTTAACGCCAAGCAAATGGGTATGAAAGTTTTAGATAGTGATATTGCAAAAGCTCAAGCGGATTTACTCTTGGCTCAACAAGCCTGGGATAAATCTCCAGATTCTTTAGGAGCAAATAATGCGGCATTGTCTATTTGTGAAGCCATTGTCTCGCCACCAACTTTAATTAATAAAGGTATAGACGAAGCCTTTAAATCAATTGGCATAAAAATGGCGCAGTATGATGATAACAACCTACCTGCTTTTATAAGTATTATTGGTGACGTTGCTTCGCAAATAGGTACCAGCTTTGTACTTGGTGGTCCTCAGGGAGCAAAGAGTGCTGTGTTAATGAATGAAGGACGTTTGGTAAGTGCTGTATCTACTGCGGCTGGCGAGTATGTAAACGCCAATATTGCTGCTAATTTGGCAAAAGGTATTTCTATGGATTTAGAATCAAATTCCTCTGTTCCTAATACTTATACACTAAGCTGGGAAATAAACCCGGAAAAAGTACCTGGCGCTAGCTTTGTGAGTGTAGTGGGTGACGGAGTTGTTTCCAGCACTAAAGATCCTAAAACTGGACTGCCGGTAGCGGTCAGATATCCTTTAGCTGGATCCACTTCCTTTACCACTACCAAAGGTGGAACCTATACCGTAACTATCTATAATTCTTCAGGTAGGGCTTTAACTTCTGGGACTGAAACTTTAACAGTTTCAAATGTGTTAGGTGCCTTTATTAAAAAAGAGCCTTTGAATATTCGTGGTTTGTCTGTGCATATATCACCTAGAGGCGAATAATTGTTACTTTAAATACTAAAATCCGCTCAATTTATTGGGCGGATTTTTATTTGCGTTACAACGGGCAATAATTTTGTATTTTATTTAATTTTGTGTTATAATTTTTATGAATTTGAGTACATAAAAGTGCTTTTTTATTAGCGACGAAGGTGAGTCTGTGATGGTAAATCACAAGCGAACCAAGAAGTTAATATAGGTTGTAATAATTTGAATTTATAGTACCCTTATTAAGCTTTTTTATCCCTTGTTACAGAAATTAAAACAAAAAATAACAAATAAAATTCTAAGTGTTTCTGCTCTGTCTGTATTTATATTGAGCAGTTTTTTGTATTTTATTCCACAAACAGCTCTGGCTACTACTTTTCCTTTAGCTGGTATAACTATTAAAACAGACACTCTAACAAAGACAAAATCCGGTGTGGTATTAAATAACTTAGTAAGAGTTGGAAAGGATGAGCCTATAACCTTTACAGTTAGGCTTACACTGACAAATCCTTCATCTGGTATTGTGCTGAATACAGATAAAGTTGATTATGGTTTAGGTCCGAACGAGCCGTTTTCTATTATAGAATTTGGAGCTGGAGCAGATAAGGTAATTGGTAGTACTTGTGTAAAAAAGTGGGTTACTTCTGCAAATATTCAAGGTCTATTACCATTTGTTGGTTCTGATAATAAAACGTATATGACCTGTTCGTTTCCTGGTGGTACCAGGTTAATTGCCACTAAGGTTGATGCTAATAAAGCTTATGATCTAACTTTTTCCTCTACTGCAACTGCGTTAGGTTTGGACAAGACCCAACGAGGCACAAAGCAGTCTTTTGCAGTGTATCCTTATATGAGAATGGAGCTTTGGGGTCCAAACGCCAATTCTGTTTTTGAAAATGCATCAAAAGAGATTTACGTAGAATTTTTTGAAACTCCAGCAGAAGCACAGGCGGCGATTGATCAAAATAAACCAGCCCCAGCTGGTGTTCCTGGTTATGGATCAAATACCGGGAGCGGAGAAACAGACACAACCGGGGGCGGTTTATTGGATTTGTTAAACCGGATTATTGGTTTTATTTTAGGGTTGGTCCAAGAGTTTATTTATGCGGTATTTTTCTGGCTAATAGCGCCACTAATTCAAGCCATGTTAAGTATTCACCCATACACCGACACTTTTGTGGCAGTTATTTATCCGGGCTGGGAAGTTATTCGTAATTTGTGCAATATTTTCTTTATTTTGGCTTTGATTATTATTGCTATGGCTACTTTATTTAGAGTAGATAGCTACAAGTTTAAAGATTTAATTATTCAGTTAATTATTGCCGCCTTGTTGGTAAATTTTAGCTTGGTTATTGCCCAGGTTATTTTAGGTCTGGCTGATACAATTCAAGCCCAATTTTTACCGGCAAATGTAACAGTTATTCGTTCGTTAGCAGCGGATTTAATGGTTACCAATTACAGAAGTGCTGTGTATCAGAGTACATTCGGGAGCCAAGGAACTTTTGCTTCAACAGTTCAGCCATTATTTTATTTAGCCTTAAGTTTAGGTAGTTTTGCAGTCTTTAGTGCAATTGCAATTTTTCTGGTGGTTAGAATTGTAATGTTGTGGCTGTTATTAATGATATCGCCAATTGCATACGCAGTGGGAGTTTTACCAGCAACTGCTAAGTATAGAGGTGAATGGTGGGGTATGTTTATTAAATACGCTTTCTTTACTCCAATTATGGCTTTTATGTTGAATATGGCAGCGGTGATATCGAACACTTCTAGGAATAATCCGGTGCTTCAAAGTATCGATGGTTTAGCAACTGCATCTGAAAACAGTTCCGATATTGCCACATTTGTCCTGAAGGTTGGCAGTAATATTTTACTTCTAGTCTTTTTAGTTGCAGCGTTGATGGTGGCAGAAAAAGCGGGTATTTATGGGGCATCTGCTGTAACGGAAGTGGCGAAGAAAGGTATGTTCGCTCCGTTTGCCGGTGCAAAGTATTTAACAGCTGATATAGCTGGTGGGTATTTGCAAAAAAAATATAATAACGCAACTGCTAAGTTAGCCGAAGGGAAAATGTTTAAAGGTGCTCCTAATTTACAAAAAGCATTATTTGCTGGATTGCATATACCCTCAACAGTTAAAGCATTTAGAAAAGATTCAAGTGAAGAATTGGCAAGAAGTCAGTCTTTAGTAGAAGCTGGTGCCTTGAGTGTAAAAAGACAAGTCCCCGGTTTTAAGAGGCAAGGTGAGGATCCACTTGCTGTTTTTAATGAACATAAAGGCGAGGAGCTTTTAGCGGAACGTTTTGGGAAAGAAGCTTCTAGTAGTGAACAATTTGAAGTTCAATTAACTTTGGATATGGCAAAAAAAGCAATGGCAGGTAGCAAAGACGATCAGCTTATGTTGCCGGCACAGTTACGTAGACTTTTTAAAAATCATAACATGAATGATTTTGTGGAAAAGTACGGCGTAATATTAGGTTTGAAGGAGGGGGAGCTTAAATACAATAAATCTAATTTAGTTGGAGTTTTACATGATTTAGAAAAAAAAGGTGCAATGTCTGAACACGTTGCTGAGGATTTTCAAAAACGTTTGGGTTCTTTGGCATATGATTCAAAAGATCTCACTGGAGCTGAAATGACTTGGACAGATGACCATGGACATACTCATATTATTAAAACAGAGTTTATTCCAGCAGAAAAAAAATTCAAAGTTGTTGGTATGGATGATTATATAGCTTTAAGGGATTTTGCGTTAAATTATGCGTCTGCTAACGGATTGAATAAAGAACAAAGAGCTACGCTTATTTCTGATATTGAAAAAAATAATACCCAAGGTACATATGGAGATCAAGCAACTGCCTTCAGACAATCACGCCCTGGGTTTAATCAGGCAAATTATATTAATGCAATGAAAGATCAGACAAAAATTGTAGAAAAAAATAACAACCTTAGTAAAAAAGGTGATATTGATCAAATTACTCAATGGTGGGAATCTTTAGTTACAAAAGATGCGACAGGTAATATAAGGTTGGGTAGTTCCGGAAAATATTTATTTACACATTGGAAATCTGGTCACGAATTTGCAGCTACACGTGGTAATTTTGCCGACAAAGTACAAGCTCTAATGATGCCTATGGTGATAAATCACCCTGATATTTTAAAGGAGAATTTAAAAGATGCAATTCTTGAAAATTCTAGAGCAGTAGGAAAACTTATGCCACCAGCAGTTTTGGCAAAAAAAGTCGCAGAAGCAGAGTACAAAACATTAAGAGTTGCATTTATGGCTGCGTTTAGAAATGAAACAGATTTAAAAAATACCATAAGAGAAGCTGGAGAGTTAGGCGATGGTAGTGAAGCGGATTATATACGTTTAAGTACAGCTCTAAGAACTAAATTAAATGCTCCAGGTGTTTTAGATGAAGAATAATAAAACTTAATTTTTTATGTTTTTAAGTATACAACAAGTTACAGAAATTATTAAACGATCTAAGTTTAAAAACGATTTTAAAGAACGACTTTTTTTGATTTTACCTAAACTTGAAAAATATACGTTAACAGGTCTTGGTTTAGAGGTGGATAAAAAAGATAGTCAACTTATTTCTGGTAAATTGGTTAAAACTTGGGAAGAATATGCTAAAATTATTAAAGAATTTGTAAATAATAATGAAACAGGTAAATCTTTTTTAGAGTTATTATCAGAAGCGAATGAGACCTTCAACGAAGAAAGAAAAATATTTTTTTTATATTTAGCAATGGATATAAAAAACCTTGTCGTTACTAATAAAGTAAATATTGAGGCTGAAATATATAATCAAATATTAGAATACGAAATAACTTTGTTTTGGAACTTGCCAAAAGAAGAAGTTTTATTTTTGTTAAAATTTAAAATTTTATTATTAGAAAGTAAATTTCAATTAGTTGAGAATATAAAGGTGGTAATCTGGTTTAATAGTTGGCACTACGAAAAAGATTTTAGCAAAATATTTACTTCATGCATTACGCAAAACTTCGAAGTTCTTGGAGGTATAAAAATAAGTAATTGGATTGAGAAGTATTTTAATTTTAGCACATCATCTACATTTAGAAATGATGTCATTCAGGTCGCTGAATTTTTAGTTAAAGACCCTAGTGTAAATATTTTAAAAGACAATGAAAGAAAAACTCTATCTGAAATACTCAAATTATATATATGGTTACTTAAGCCTGAAATAAATGAAGAGGAGATTTTGGCCTATAAAGAATTTATACGTCAGCAGAAAATGGATGAATTAAACGTCGGTATTGGAGATTTGGATGAAGATGATATTGTGTACATTAACTCTCAACAATTTCAGTTGCCTGAGTTGGCGTTTGAGTCTCAGGTTGTTCCTCCGGTTGTTCCAGTACCCAATAAATCGGTAGTTGAAAAGCAGTCTAAGATTAAGCTGAATTTTGATGTAGATAAGACTGCAGTCGAATTAAATACCAAACCTGTTAAGATTGACGAAATTTTAAAGAAAAAAGAGGCTTTAATATCCCCGGGGTTGAGATTTCAGTCTAATGAAGACCAGCAAGCGACTCTTAAGTCCATACAAAGACCAAAAGAGATGTCGAAAGTGGAAGTGCCTGTTATTGCTCCGAAAAGTATAGATAGTTTTCAACCAAAAGCAGTAGAAATAGCTAAGCAAAACGATTTGGACATTGATAAAAAATTACAAGAGTTGGAAAAAAGGGTAAAGAATAAAAAATAATGAATATTGCTCAACTTGAAAAATTAAAGGCACTTATTGCAAGTTCACCCATACTTAATGTTACGGAAAGAGCGGAATGGTTGGCGCTTTTGGAATTGATGAATGACAAGCAGTTAGGGGAGCTGGAAAAAATTTTATTAGAATATCAGCCAGCTAGTGAAGCTATAAATAAACCTGTCAGCTCTAAGTCTGTGACAGGTGCGCAAATTTTGCCAAAAAAAGCTGAGCCAAGCCAGCAGGTAAATGGTTTGGTAAATTCGTTAAGCGGTAAGTCTATAGGTGATTTGGCAGGCGATTTGGCGTTACATAAAGAACCAATTGCTAAATTGGCGCAAACTCAAAGTGCTTCCAAGTCGGCTCCGGTTATGCAACTTCCTCATTTGAGTCATATTATGAACTTGCCTAATCATTGGGATGAGAAAAAATCTCAAACGCCTTTAGTTGCTAAGGAAAAGATTGATAAGACTGTTAAGGGCATTGGTAATAAGCAGAGTTTTGCGAGCAAGTTAAAGTCAATCTTTTTAGAAAAAGAACTGACAACCAGTAAGCCGGAATACCCTTTGGAATTAGCTGATCGTATGGAATTGGAGGCTCAACCCGTGGCAGTTGAAATTTCGCAAATCGAAACACAAAACAAACCAACTGTGCATTTGCCGGAAGTTGAAGTTAAAACCAAAACCGAACCAATTGCAGTGGCTGTGCCGAAGCCAAAAGTTCCGTTGCCGAAGATATCGCTGAAACCTCAAATTATTCCTGAGAAGCCAGTTTGGAAGCCTATAAAGAAGCCTGATTTTTCACAAGGTAAATTTATTCCGGGAGTTGAATTTAAAGAGGATTCAATTGCTTCCCGTAATGACACACTTGCTAATGTTAAAAAACATTTGGAAGAAAAAGAAGACTTGCATGAGTCATTAAGACCGTTGAATACTAATGTAAATTTAAATGGTTTAGCAGATTTAAAAAATTTAACAATAGATACTGTTGACTCTAGTGATTTAAGCAGTATGGTTAATAAAATTAGACAAATGATTTCGAAATACGGTTTTTTTGAAGTTATTTTCAATCTCGAAGACAGTTGGGTTTATAAATCATATCTTGCTACCGGGGTAAAATTAATGTCAGAAAATACCCAGGGAGACGATAATTCACTAGAAAAGGTTATGAATAAATCGCAATTTGAAAAATTTGCAGATTTGTTGTCAAAAATTCAGTCAGCATAAATAAATTTTAAGATTTTTGTGTTATAATAAAAAGAGACTATGCAATTTCCAGTCCCACAATTTACAGATGTTGAAGATCGAATAATTGGTCCTTTGACGATAAAGCAATTCGGTATTGTTTTTGTGGCAGGTGTTATAGTTTTTCTTGGATATTCGGCTACCAAAAGCATTCTCGTTTTAGTTTTTTTAATAGTATTATTTGGAGTTCCGGCTTTAGCCTTAGCTTTTCTGCCATTTAACGGCAGACCAGTTTATAACACTTTGGGGAATTTAATGAGATTTATGAATAGTCCAAAGGAATTAATTTTTCATAAAGAAGCCCAGAATTCAAATATAAAAATTGTAAAAGATGCTGAAATAACTTCGGTGGCTGAGGTTCAAGCGGAAAATATAAACCCGGTAGATACTAAAGCTAATTTAAAAGAGGTACAAAAATTATTACGTGAGACAGCCTCAAAGCAAAGAGATGTAATTGGTAGAATGTAGGACTAAGTTGCGAGTTGCTAATATTTAGTAACTAGCCACTAACAACTAGAGCTTATGAAATTAGACATGCAAAATAAAAATAAAACTACCACAAAAAGTACCCAGAGCTTTTTAAGAATATCTGAAATAAAAAATGACACAGTAGTAATGGATGACGGTACGCTAAGGGCAATAGTGGCTGTTTCAAGTACAAATTTTGATCTTAAAAGTCAAGATGAGCAAAATTCCATAATTTTTAATTTCCAAAGATTTTTGAATTCTTTAGATTTTTCTATTCAGATTTTGATGCAAAGTCGAAAAATGGAAATTGGGGGCTATATGGAAAAGTTAAGGCGATTGGCTGAAAAACAGACAAATGAGTTGCTTCGCGTGCAAACTATTGAATATGTGGAGTTTATAAATAGACTTATTGAAAATGCGAGCATTATGAATAAGAATTTTTATATTATTGTCCCGTTGGGGACTTCCATATTACCGGTTGCATCTGGTTTTTTCTCGAACTTATTTGGTAATGGTAAAAATAAAGAGATTGCCCAAAAAATAGAGAATTTTGAAAGAGAAAAAGAAAAATTAGATACCCGAGTTTCCTCTTTATTATCTAACTTATCCGGTATAGGAATAAGGGGGGTTCCTTTAAAAACCGAAGAGATTATTCAATTGTATTATAATTCTTATAATTTTGAAGCAGGTCCTCTAATAAACCCGTCGCAACTTAAAGATATTAAGATTAGTGAGTAGTTACTAGGTGCTAGGTGCAAGTGACTAGTATCAAACAAGCAGATATTAAGTATTTAATGAGTAATTCTATTATGTCGATATCTCATTATAAAGAATTAATAGTTTGGCAAAAATCTATGAATTTAGTAGATCTAATATATATAATAACTAGACAATTTCCAAAGTCGGAAACTTATGCATTAGCAAGTCAGATGCAAAGGTCAGCAATTTCTATACCTTCTAATATTGCAGAAGGGCAAGGTAGAAATCATAAAGCAGAATTTGTACACTTTTTAGGTATATCTTTTGGTTCCTCTGCCGAATTAGAAACACAAATTTTAATAGCTAAAAAACAGTATCCGCTATTAAATTATAATAAAGCTGAGGATTTATTAGTAGAAGTACAAAAAATGTTATCAGTTTTAATTAATCGTTTACTAGTCACTAACAACTAGAAACTAGCAACTAACTCATGGCTATATTTGGCACAATTGATGAGCAGGAATTAAAAGAGAAGCGAGAAGCTTTGAACGAAGCTGAGAAAGAAAGAGATTTAAGCTCTAGTCTTGGAGATTTGGAAAAAACCTACAAGGAAGGTTTGACTACTCTAAAAGACCTTATTGCTCCTGCTTCGCTTAAATTTAATAGTTCTAACTTTGAACTTAACGGTAAGTTTGGTCGTAGTTTTTTTGTGCTGGCATATCCGCGATTTCTTTCTACCAATTGGTTGTCTTTTATTATTCAAGCCGAAGGTGCATTGGATTTGTCCATGTTTATATATCCGATTGAGTCTGCGGATATCTTAAAAAAATTGAAGTCAAAAGTCGGGGAATTGGGATCCCAAATGTCCATAAATCAATCTAAGGGAATGGTTCGCGACCCAATGCTGGAAACGGCGTATAAGGATGTTGAAGGTTTGCGTGATAACTTAATGCAGGGTACGGAAAAGTATTTTCGATTTGCTTTGTATTTTACAATTTATGCAAATGACCTAAAAGAGTTAGACAAATTTTCTTCAACGTTGGAAAGTTCTTTGGGGTCAAAATTAGTGGTTACTAAACGAGCTTTATTGCAAACTCAAAATGGGTTGAATTCCACTTTGCCTTTAGGTTTAGATGAACTGGATGTTGCTAGTAATATGAATACCAGCCCACTTTCTAGCTGCTTCCCCTTTGTTTCCTCGGACTTGAGTAGTAATGACGGAGTTCTTTATGGTATAAATAGGCATAACAATAGTCTAATCCTATTTGACCGCTTTGCAATGGAAAATGCTAATTCAGTAGTATTTGCCAAATCCGGTGCTGGGAAGTCTTACGCGGTAAAATTAGAGGTTTTGAGGGCCTTAATGGTGGGGACGGAAGTAATTATTGTTGACCCGGAAAATGAATATCAGCATTTAGCGTCTGCTGTGGGCGGTACTTATTTAAGCGTTTCTTTAAATTCACCTTCCAGAATTAACCCGTTTGATTTACCGGTAGCTATTGAAGGAGAAGATAATACCGATGTACTTAGAAGTTCGGTTATTAATTTACTTGGATTGTTTAGTTTAATGCTTGGAAAATTAAACCCGACTGAAGAAGCATTAATGGATAAAGCTATTTGGCAGACTTATGCGAAAAAAGATATTACTCCTCAGCTTGCAGATTTTCGTGGAGTGGAATATCCGACGATGAATGATTTGGTGGAGATTCTAAATGGTATGGTTGGGGCGGAAAGTTTGGCTCAGAGAATGACAAAATATACGGAAGGGACTTTTGCCGGGTTGTTAAACCAGCAGACCAATGTCGTTTTAAATAATCAGCTGGTAGTGTTTTCTATTCGCGACCTGGAAGAGGAGTTGCGACCTATTTCTATGTACATTATTTTGAATTATATTTGGAATATTGTTCGATCAGAACTTAAAAAGCGTATACTTGTTGTGGATGAAGCTTGGATTTTAATGCAGCATGAAGATAGTGCGCGTTTCTTGTTTGGTATAGCCAAGCGTGCTCGAAAATATTATTTAGGATTAACCACAATAACTCAAGATGTCGCAGATTTTTTAGCCTCGCCTTACGGTAAGCCAATTGTGACAAACTCCTCTATACAGCTTTTACTTAAGCAAAGCCCCGCAGCTATTAATGTAATTGCAGAAACTTTTTTTCTTACAGAAGGTGAAAAATATTTGCTTTTGGAAAGCGAAGTTGGAGAAGGGATTTTCTTTGCAGGTTTAAAACACGCGGCGATTAAGATTTATGCGTCTTATGTTGAAGACCAGATTATTACCACGGATCCAAAACAGTTGTTGGAAATTCAGGATAGCCAGGATAAACTTGGTTAAATATTTTACAGAAACTATAACCATAACAATAACGCGAAATAGGTAGCTGTTATAGTTGTGGTTATTATTTATAGGTAGGATTTTTTATGGCAGATGACCTGGTAGATGAATTAAATACTGACAGCTCTAGTTCTCCGACGGCACAAGATGTGGACGCTTTGTCAAGCGAACAGGTGTCTTCTAATACGGTTAAAGTTAGAGAGCTTTTTAAAACCGGGAATACTGACAGAATTATTTATGATATTTCCACAGATGGTAAACCAAAACGTACTTCCGGCTGGAGAATTCATGACAATAGCCAGGTAGAAATTTCAGGAAGCGGACTTGGAGTTTATGATCAGGTTGTTTTGTGGATAAGTGGTAGTCCTTTTTATCATAAAAATTTAGGAGGTCGTGAACAAGGGCGGTTGTTAACTTTTCAGGTTGAAGATTTAAGTAATTTGTACAGTGAAGGTACTCCGGTTGAAATTCAATTTGTTGATTCTAAAAATCCGGAAAATAGTAGATTTTTACAGCAGAAATTTACTTATGTACAAGCAAAAACCGATGAAGAACAAGCGAAAAAAAGTCCGGAAGATGTAGAGAACGCAAGATTAGAACGACAAAAAGAGGATGCAAAAATAAATGGCCCAATGTCTGTGATGATGGACGGTATGGGGCAAGCTATTGGAGGTGTTGGTGGTGTACTACCCAGCAGTGCCAATAAAGATATTAGACCAAAAGGAAATATAGAAAATAATCAAGCAGTTCCTGCTAAGAGTAGTCTTTCTCAGAATGTGGAAGAAGGTGATTCTATAGATACTGAAGAGAATTTAAGTGTAGATGGTGAGGTTGTAAATTCATCTACCAATGTATCGGATGATAGAGTTCCGATTAGTGAAATGGGAACTGTGAAAAAATCTGATATTTCCCAGGATTCTTCCACTACGGTTACAGAGAGTAGTACTCAAAAAACTTCAGGGAATTTGGAATCATCCAGAACAGTAAAAGGTGGGGGTAAGTTAAATGGGGCTGGGTCAGTGAATGCGACAGATGACGGAGCTGTGAGCTTGGGTGTTAAATCTCAAGTTTTGGAGACAGGAAATGATGGGGTGGTAGAAAAAGAACCAACACCACCAAATGCTATTGTGTCAGGTAAAGCTGAAAGTTCGACTCAAGAAAAACTTGATGTATTCGGAACAAGTCAAGTTTCGGAACAAGAACAAGCAAATTTTTCGGCTAATGGAAACATTGGAACCTCTAAACAAAAAAAAGCTTCAGAGTTAAAGTCAAAAACTCAAACAGGAATAAGTTCTAGTACTAAGGGGCGAGTACAGGCTTCAGCTTCGAACCAGCAATTGAATACAGATGATTCAAGACCACAGGCAAGCACTATGTCTAGTGCTAATGCCACTGCACAAGCAAAGCCTTTAAAACCTCCTGCTGGACTAGGAGCGATGAAGTCGCTTGAAATAAATTTAAACAAGACTTTGGGTGTGCCTCTAGGAGTTGGAAGTGCTCCCGGAGTATTAAATAAGCCTAGTGAAATTACTAAAAGTAGTAATCAGCCTGAAACCAAGAATCAACCTACGACAGAATTGGAAGGTGAAACTATAAATCTTCAGGGGGTTGAAAGTGGACAGGGTTTAGAGGTTGGTGGTTTAGCCGAACCAGTAGTTCCTCATGAAGGTCAAGAAAAAAAACCGGATGTTGGTTTGGTCTTGAGTAAATCCGACAGAGCTGGTAGCGAGCCATTTAGACCAAAAACTGGAGTGGAGTCAAGAGGGAAGTCATTTGGTTCAGAAAGGCCTATTGGCGATTTAAACAGACGAACTGAGCCGGATGTTATATTAAATAAAAAGCTCAAGAATAATGAAGATTTGTCATTTGGTGAAAGGAGTTTGGGAATGTCGGCAAGACCGGCAGGTCCAGATGTTGCAGGTGGCGCTTCTGTCGGTGCGGAAACACAAGATCCGGTAGAGAGTGGAAAAAAGGATGGTGGTGAAACTCAGGATAGCGAGGAGGAGGCAGAAGAGGAAAATCTGGGTTTACAGCCAGTTATACCGGAAGAGGTAATGCCTGATCCAAGTACAAGCAAGGCGGACGCCTCGAAAGAGGATGTTGCTGACAAGGCTTTAAGTGTTATAGCAGATAGTAAAGCTGGAAAAGAATTGGTAGGTCAGGCCGTAAGTGAATTTTGGTGGTGGGGATTTGGTATTTCATCCGCTTCATTATTTATTGGTTTGGATTTTTTAGCCGGTGCGGTAATAATGAATGTTTATTGGTGGAGACATAGAAAACAGCCAGAGCTTTTACCTATGAAAGGCTGGCAAAAAGTTGTTACAGTTTTTGCCAGTGTATTTCCTTTTTTTGTTATAACCTTTTTATTGGGATTATTTATGATAGTAGGATGTAATTATCCAATTCTTGGTAAGTATTCAAAATTAGTGAGTTATAAAACAACAGTCGTGGGAGCATTTATAGGGGAAGATTGTAAATATTTTGATATTACAAGTAGTTCCGAGCTAGATGGCACAGAGAATAACACAAATCCCCAAAATTTAACCCCTAATCCTTTAAATCCAAGGGGAGTGTCACCTTAGTAAAAAATTAAATTTGGAGTTTTTACAAAACAGTGATATAATAAATAAAAGATGTATTTATTCGACACCAAAATAAACAGATTTAATTTATAAATATGAATAAAAAAGCTATTGCTATATTAGGCGCTATTTTTTTGCTGATCGTTGGTACACTAGGATTTTTAATATATTCCAAATATTCAGTAAAAGATAACACCACTACTACAAATTCTAGCACTACTACACCGGATAGCGGAATTATTGGGGATCCTGTTGAAAATCCGGACACTATAATTCCGGAGACTCCAACAGACTCTGTTGTTAAATTAACAGAATCGGAAGTAGTATCACCGGCTTTATTTTTTGACGGTAGCGGAATAACTTATTTTGATATTCAGGGTAATTTGTTTCAGTCAGTAATACAAAATGATAATGGTAAAGTTTCCTTAACTGGTAAAAAGCAGTTGGATATTCCTCAAAAGCAAAATATTACCAAAGTCCTTTGGCCAGCCAAAGGTAGTGATTTTATTGTCGAGTTTAAAGGTTCAACTGGGAAGAGATTGTTTAGTTATTTTAACAGTGTTACTCAGCTTTATACTGATTTGCCAGAACAGGTATATAGCCTTGATTGGATGCCTAATGGCAATCAGATTATGTACACCTGGTTGGAAAACAATAAATCTACTTTGAATTTGAGTGATGGTGATACAAAAAATTGGAAATATTTGGCTGATATGTGGGAAAATGATGACGCTTTAGCAATTTCTCCAGACGGTACTCAGTTGATTTATTACGAAACAGAAAATACCGGAACCAGTAATCCTATTAATTCTGTGACCAGTGACGGTAAGATTTGGAAGACTTTGGTGAAAACTGGACAAAATATTGGCGCGCTTTGGAGTCCGGACGGACAAAAGTTTTTATTTGCCAAAAAAGATTTAACTTCATTAAAGTATCAGTTGTGGGTTTATAATTTAACCTCCGAAGAAGTTAAAAATTTAGGATTTTTTTCTACCCCTGAAAAAGCAGTGTGGGATAAAGATAGTAATGTAGTTTATGTTAGTGTGCCAAGTTTAAATACTTCTTCTAACGAGGTATTGACCCAAGATTCGTTCTTCAGAATGGATACTACCACTCTTGAGAAGAAAGAATATACTTCTTCAAGTATGACCTTGGACGGTAGGAATTTGTTTTTAAATTCAACCAGTGATAAGTTATTTTTTAAAAATGCACAAGATGGTGCTTTATATTATCTTGATTTGACGAAGTAGATTATTAGTAATCAATTGACAGAATTTATCAAAATTGACAGAATTACTTAAGAGTTCTGTCAATTTTTTAATTTTTTGGTGAGTATATATGGTTAAATCTCAATTAGTATTTATATGTAGTAACTGTCAATTTAAAGCCACCCGTTGGCAGGGGAAGTGCCCAGAATGTGGGCAGTGGAATTCTTTTGAAGAACAAAGGGTTACTATAACTGGAAAAAAAGGGTTCACAGGAATTGCTTCAAAATCTGTTGAGTTATCTGGGGTTGAGTTGTTAAATCATGCAAGAGTAAAAACCGGAATAGGAGAGTTTGATGAGGTCATTGGTTCAGGAATTGTGCCTGGAAGCTTAATATTGCTCGGTGGTGACCCGGGAATTGGAAAATCTACACTTGCCCTACAACTTTCCATGCAAGTAAAAGCGGACGTGTTGTACGTCTCAGGAGAAGAATCGGTTAACCAAATTAAACTTCGAGCGAATAGATTGAATAAAAATCATCAGTTGAATGTTTTGGCTGAAACCGATTTGCAAAGCGTACTTGCGAATGTAGATAGTCAAAAACCTGAATTGGTAATTATAGACTCAATTCAAACTATGTATAGTGAAGAGGCGAGTGGTGTGGCTGGGGGAGTTGCTCAAGTGACTTTTGCTGTTCAGCAAATTATGCGTATGGCAAAACAAAACCATATTTCTTTTATTGTAATTGGGCACGTAACAAAAGAAGGCTACTTAGCTGGCCCAAAAACTTTGGAACATATGGTAGACACAGTTTTGTATTTAGAAGGTGAGCGCTTTGCTTCTTTTAGAATTTTACGTTGTGTTAAAAACCGCTTTGGTACCACCAACGAAGTTGGAGTGTTTGAAATGCAAGGTGAAGGTTTGGTGGAAGTTAAAAATCCTTCCCAATTATTTTTAGGTGAAGATAGTATAAAAGCTTCTGGAAATGTTATAACTGCAGTCCAAGAGGGAAGCCGGGCATTGCTTTTAGAAATTCAAGCGCTTACCTCAATTAGTAATTTTGGTTACCCTAAAAGAACTACCGCTGGTTTTGATTCTAACCGTTTACAGTTGTTAACCGCTATTCTTGCTAAGCGCGCGGGACTTAACCTTTCTAACCAGGATATTTATATTAATGTAGTAGGTGGAATAAAAATAGAAGAGCCAACCGCAGACTTGGCCGTGGCTTTGGCTATTTATTCTAGTCTTAAAGATATTATTATTAGTGATACTGTAGTTATAGGTGAGCTTGGGCTTTCTGGTGAGGTTAGGTATGTTTCTAATTTAGAAAAAAGAATAAAAGAAGCAAGTAAGCTTGGGTTTAAAAAAGTAATTTGTCCAAAAAATAAACTGACCTTAAAAATTCCGGGAGTGGAAATTGTAGGTGTAAAAACTTTAAGCGAAGCTATTAAAAATATTTCATAAATAAAAGGGCGGGAAATGTCTACGACTTGCAGGTGTACGTAGATCAATTCTCGCCCTTTGTTTGGAGCCCCATGACCCCACTAAAGACTACCTGTCCGGGAAGTGGTTGGTTCCACTTCTCAGGCCTGGCAAACTGTGCCAGAGTCTCAAGTGAGAAAACGGTTCTGGGTTCTTGGTTATACAGGCATCAGGCCTGTCGTTTGGAAGACACTGAGACTACCTTTCTTCTCCGGTTTGGAGATTTTTTGAAAAGGTTCATGGCACATACTGCATTTTTGTGCCGCAATTGGCTGTAATATTCCACAGCACCAAGTTTCAGGTGGTCCCGTTTGAAGAACCTTTTTTGGTTCAGTCTCGGGTTTATTCTTCATGGTAGTTGCTCCTTAATTGATACCGATATGGCAATCGGCTGTCTATACCAGAAGGCAATCCGGCACAGACCTAACAAATCCCCCTGAAGATTTCATTTATTATACTGAAATCTTCAGAAATGTCAATCTACTATTCAAAATGTATAATTTTTCCTTCGATTTTCTTTGCAAGTAGTAGGAAGTTTTTTAAGTTTATATCCACACTTATTATTTTTATGGCTTCCTCGCGGGCAATAGGAATTAAAGAAGTGTATGCAGGGGAGAAGTATTTAAAATTCCAACCAGATTGTTTGAAGCCATAAAGGTCGCCAAAGCCTCTTTGTTTTAAGTCTAGCTCGGCAAGCGCAAAACCGTCGGTGGTTTTACTAAAATCTTCCAGGCGTTTTTTGGTAAGTAAATATTGTTCTTCGTTGTTTATACCAACAGTTTCAGACATAAACAAAAAACAATAACTTTGATGCTCAGCTCTACCCACACGACCACGGAATTGGTGTAGTTGAGCAAGTCCAAAACGCTCAGCTCCTTCAATAAGCATGACCGATGCATTGGGGACGTCTACCCCAACTTCTACTACAGAAGTAGAAACTAGAATGTGAATTTTTCCAGCCAAAAAGTCCGCCATAACTTGGTCTTTATCTGCACTACGCATTTTTCCATGTAAGAGCCCAACGTTTAAACCTTTAAAAATTTTTTGCAAGGTCTCGTGCTCAGCTTTAGCAGACTTAATTTGTAAGCTTTCATTTTCTTCTATTAGTGGAGTTATTACAAAGGCTTGTCTGCCTTGTTTAATTTGTTCAGAAATAAAATTATAAGCCTCGGTTCTTGAGTTTGGTTCTACTAAAAAAGTAGAAATAGCTTTTCTGCCCTGTGGTTTAGTTTTTATTTGGGAAATATCCAGTTCGCCATAATAGGCAAGTTGTAGTGTTCTTGGAATGGGTGTGGCGGTAAGTGAGAGTAAATGCGGGACGCGACCTGTATTTTGCAAAAGAGAAGAGCGTTGCTCTACGCCTAGCCTGTGTTGTTCGTCTATGGTTACCAGAGCTAATTTTTTAAATTTTACTTTGTCTGCAATTAAAGCATGGGTACCAAAATAAATACCAGGCATTCCTTCAGCAAGGAGCGCCTGAAGTTTTTTCTTTAAAATTACTTCGCCGTTTAATTTACACTCTTTACTTGTAATTAAAGCTATAGTTACATCTTTAAAATATTTTTGAGCAGAGGCGTAATGTTGTTTGGCAAGTATTTCTGTTGGAGCTAGGAACGCTGTCTGAAGTTCTTCTTTAGCGGTTTCTAAACTGGCAATAAAAGCTACCAGAGTTTTTCCGCTTCCAACATCACCCTCAACTAAACGATTCATAGGGGTATTTTTTTCAATATCTTTTAAAATATCCCAACTGGCTTGTTTTTGGGCTGGAGTGAGTTGGAAAGGCAGGCTGTCTACAAAGGATTTGACTAAATCTTTATTAAACTTAATTTTATAACTTTGTCTTAAGGCAAGTTCCTTTTTGTGCTTTTGGGCAAGTAGTTGATTTATAAATATTTCTTCAAACGCCAGCCTGGTTTTAGCTCGGTCTACCTCTTCCAGTTGTTTTGGGAAATGGCTAATGTTAATTGTTTTTGAAATTGTTAGTAAATTGTATTTTTTTAAAATATCTTCAGGGATAATTTCTTCGACCTCGGTTGCTAATGAAAGTATGTTATTTATTAAGTTTCTTAGCGTTTTTGGGTAGAGTCCTTCAGTCATGTGATAAATTGGGACAAGGCGGGCTGTGTGAAGCGGGAAATCGGAAATTTTTTCGTATATGGGATTGGTTAGTTGGAGTTGGTTGGCGTAATATTCCGGTGTACCGGACAGGTAGAGTTGGTCGCCTGGCTTTAGACTTTTGGCTAAGTAGGGTTGGTTGAACCAAATAATTTTCAAAGCCCCGGTAGTGTCGAATACCTGGGCTTCTGCAAGTGATATATAACTTTTAAAAGATTTTCTACTCCCTATGCTTTTTAGCGTAACGGCTATAGTAGCCGGTTGTTCAGGGATTAGTTCTTGAATTTTTTTAGTGATTGAAAAATCTAAATATCTAAACGGAAAGTATAACAAAAGATCTCGGACTGTTAAAATTCCGAGTTTTTTTAAAGCCGCAATTTGCGGCTTTGTAATTTTAGGAAGTACTTGAATTGGCGAGTTTATATTTAGCATTTAAACTCTATTAAAATAAAGATTCCTTGCAGTAAGAGAGGGGGTGTATTAACTTCCTGGTTTGAGTCTATCAATAAAGACGTATCTAAGTTGTTAATAAATTTGCCAGAAAATATATAATAATAACTAGTGGCCAAAGAAAAGTGAGATATAAAAAGGTTATAATTTTTTCAAGTAGGGGGACATCTCCAATTTTGGAAGTTAAGAAGGTATATACTCCGATACTTAAATAAAGTATGGTAAAAAGGACGAGTTTCTTTTTCATTTTTGTTTTTCACAAAATTTTTAAAATTTTGTGTGGTGCATTATTTTTTGAGTTATGGTTTCTTCTGTCTCAGGATGTTCAGGAAGGTATGCGATTAAAAAATCTGTTACTTCCTCCGGGTTTTGTTCATCCAATTGGATTATTAAGCTATTGTTTACGTAAGCCGAAGTTTGAAAGTTTAAGGTTTTATGTCTGTCGTTAAATACTACCCAGAAATGTTTAATTTGTTTGTATGGATAAAATAAATTTCCAAAATGAACGCCTTTAGAGGTCAGCTCAATTGTTACACGCTGGGGCATTTGTTTAGAAAAAGCCAGTATAAGCAAAGCAATAATTCCAAGTGAGACTGCGGCAAATATATCGTTTTGTACAAATATAAAAAAAGCTACAACTATGACTGATATGGAAATTACAGTAACATACCACCCGATATTTTTTGGGTAGTGTTTAAATTCCCAAGCTTCCCATGAAATGTTATTTATATTATTTGCCATATGTTAATTTTTATTTTTTCGTCTAAAATCTCAATTTATAAATTAAATGTTTATTTCTAAAAGCTTGCCCCGATCCTGTTTTTAAATAATTTTCAAATCTTCTAGCTAATAGTCTGTTTGGAAAACTACAAAACTATACTAATTTTATTGGTCTAAAATTTTTAGTTGATTCACATTCTCCTTTTTGATGTTCTTTAAATCTTCCCTTAACATCTGGAGTGGAGCCTGTATAAATTGATTGATTATTAAGTTTAAGTAAATATACGAAGTACAAATAATCTTTTGTCACCCTTCACTATTATTGTGGCTAAAGGCCACATGTAGCTTTAGCGAAGTGTGGCGGAGAGGGAGGGATTCGAACCCTCGGTCCCGATAAAGAGACTCCGGTTTTCAAGACCGGTGCACTAAACCACTATGCGACCTCTCCAATAAGGTATAAGTATCTGAAGTTGTAGATGAGAAAGGTCAGCCAAGACCTGTTATCTTAGTATAAAATACCATAAATATTATAACATTTTCAAATTAAATAAACAAAACAGCTCTTTCTCTAGAAAAGAGCTGTTTTTTTACGAACATGACGCCTGTGCTTTAATCGTTGGCATCTTTTTGTTTCAAAGCCTTTTTGGCTTTGATGAGAACGAAAACAAGAAGTATTAATGCTTTTTGTTGTCGTTCTAGGGTTGTGGTAGGAAAATTCCTGCCTCAACCCTAGAAAAACATTTTAGTTAAGCTAGTTTCCTATAAATTGAGGTGCGGGATCTTCTAAGATGAATGACCCTATTGCCTGGTTTGGATCAAGAACTTCTTCAGTAGAAATTGTCACACTGGAATTTGTCGCAGTGGCAGTCTTGGTAATAATAGTGGTAATAGTGCCTGTCGAGGTACCTTTAACTATTGCTTCGGAAGCTTCAGGGTTCGTTAAGATTATTTTTGTGGCAATTATATGGTTGATATTTTTTGTTCCAGAAACGTTAACTTTTGTATTTAATTTTAGGTCGATTGCAGAAATATTTTTTCCAGATTCGTCCAAGATAATTGTTTGAGTGTTAATAATAAAGTTGGTTTTTTCAACAGTGATTTCGTCTTTGGTAATTTTCGTTATGTAACCCAAAACAATAACTGAGTTTAGATCAGAATTTAATTTAGTAAGAGCTTGGTCATTGCTGGCAATAGCAACCAAATTTTTAATCTCAGTAATTTTGGCTGAGGATTCATTTAAAGCAAGTTGGGCAGTGTTGGCTTCCAGCCGAACTTCGTTACTGGATTTTATTTCTGTCAGCAGATTCTGCTGGTCTTTGGTTAAGGTCTCCAAGGTGATAAGTAGAGGGTGATTTTTATCCGATTGGGGATTATTCTTAGTTACGGAACTTACTACTTCTATAGCATTATTAGTTTGATTAGTTAATTCTTTTAAAGCTGCCTGTTCGTCTTTGGTGTCACTATTTGGGTTGTTAAAAATTTCCCTGGCCTCATTGAGCCTTTTTTGAGTAATTTTTATTTGTAAATCGGCTTTTTTGTCCTGGTTATATGCCAAAATCACTTGTAATTGTTCGGTAGTTTTTTTCACTGAAAACAACACTTGTCCAGGTGCACTTCTTAAGGAAATTAAGCTGGTGAATAAAAACATACTTACCAATAGCATTATACTCATACTAACTCCCGCAAATTTGGAAATATGGAGCCAGGCAAGCCAAAAAGATTTTGTAGGAGCAAGTATATATTTTCTTTGCATGGCCGGTTCTGGGACAATATTTTTTGGCAAGGTGGAAAGTGTTAGAGAAATATCTAAAAGGGGAGAGAGTTCTTTTTCGTAATCTGGGAAAACAAAAAGCACCTCTTCTTTCGAGTGGCCGGAATGCAACATATCCATTGCTTTATTATAAATGTTTTCTATGTTATTCACCCAGTTTTTAAATTTAAAAATAAATAAATTATTGGTAGTTTATTATTATACAGCCTGAGAAGTGAGGATTTTTTGAATTTAACGGAGATCTTTATTATCTAATTTTATTAATTCTTGAAGTTTTGTAATTGCACGGTGTTGTATGACCCTAATAGCACCTTCGCTTTTATTTAAAATTTCTGAGATTTCACTGTTATCTAAATCTTCAAAAAATTTAAGTTTTAAAACAATTTGTTGGTCTTGAGGTAGCTCCTTGATAAATTTTAACAGTGAGATTTGTTGTTGCTCCAGGTTGACTACATCGATAACATTTGTTTCATATTCCAGTGTGTTTTCTACTTCATCTAGACTAATAGTCATTTTTTTCCCTCGGTAGTAATCTATGACTTGATTTCTCGCAATTTGGTATAGCCATCCCAAGAAAGCTTTATTTTCATTCACAGAGCTTATTCGGGTGAAGGCTTTAAGAAAAACTTCTTCGGTTAAGTCCTCAGATATCTCTTTATGACTAACACGGAAATAAATAAAGGTATAAATTTTTTTGAAATATAAGTTATATATTTCACCAAAGGCAGTTTGTTCGCCATTTTTGGCTTTATTTAGTAAGGACTCCAAAATACGAGGTTTGTCCTCTAAATTGCTGGAACTAATATTAAAGACGTAGGAGTTGGTCATTTGTTACAAGTATTTGGTAAATTATGCAATAAACTTGATTTCTCAGTAATACTCTGAAAGATATGTTAATTTTAGCAATTATTGCTATATTTTTCCATTAAAAATTAGTAATTTTTTTACTCGGTATTAATTAAAAACCCAAAAAGTTTTGCTTTAAGATTAGTTCTAATATTAGAGCCTGTTGGAAATAAAATATATTATTAAAATAAAGTTACTCCACCAAGCGGTAAAAGAGATAATAAAAGCTATTGTAATTTTTATTTGCCAGATTTTGGGAAGGAGGACATTGCCTTGGCCATTTTTTTCTCTATTAATTAGAAAGGGGCTGACTGAAAAAGAAAGAAAAATACCATTGAGAGACATTATAATTGCTGAAATAATATGCACAATAAAAATGTTGTTAAATTCATAAGTGCTATAAAACAATGTACCACCTATTATAGCCAAAACTATTCCAATCCAGATTAAAGGTTTAGTGACTTTATGGGTTCTTGTTGTAGCCTCTGTCCAGTAAGAAGATTTTCGTCCTAAAAAACCTAATAAGTCGATGACAGTAACAGCCCCAAGTCCAATTATGAATCCTGCAAACAAAATAAGTAAGCTGACAAAATTTGTATTAGGCATTTTTGTTTAAAATAGTAATTGAGAGTTGTAATATGGTAGCAAAGCTCACCCAAAGTAAGTATGGGATTTGTATGTAGGTAATCCATTTAGTATACGGATAAATTGCGTACATTGCCCAAATTAAAGTAATTAGTGCTAGTAATATATCTACAGCTGCAAGTAGGTTATTTTTTAAACCAAATTGAAGTGGAGTAAAAGAAGCGTTAAAGATTAAATTAAGTAAAAAAGGTAATGCGACTATATACGGAATTTTCTTTTGCCAAACCATTAAAAATACTTTGCCAAAAGAAATTGCTATTCCTAAATAGAGGACTGACCATACCGGACCAAATAACCACGAAGGAGGCGACCAAGAGGGTTTTATGAGTTGTGAGTACCAGTTGTATGTATTCATGATTTAATTTTAATTTTATATATTTTATTATATAACTTAATTGTAAAAGAAAAAAGTTCCAAAATATTTTGGAACTTTTTTCTGGCGGAGAGGGAGGGATTCGAACCCTCGGAAGGATTTGACTCCTTCACCGGTTTAGCAAACCAGCGCACTAGGCCTCTATGCGACCTCTCCTCGTCGTAATTCCCTTAACGTCCTCATCTCGCCGGAGGCGAGCTGTTACCGTAGGGTCTTACTCCTTCTTCCCAAAAATCCGTGCTCGTTTAGATAAAGCCCTGAACTGTGCTCCTAATTTTCGGGAACCCTATTTAAATCTACTATAAAATGCAGAGTTAAATCTTTAGATATTCTAGCAAAAAGTTTAATCTCTGGCAACGGTTAGGCAAAAGACCTTGTTTGCCCCGTTTCTCTTAAGAATTTTTGTGGCTTCTTGTAACGTTGCCCCGGTAGTTGTTACATCGTCTATTAGTATAATGTTCTTATTTTTAATATCAGTTTTTGATATTATCTCAAAGGCACTTTGAATATTTTTTAGGCGCTGTTCTTTTTTTAAATTTTTTTGAGTTTTGGTGAATTTGATTCTGTTTAGAGTCTCCATAACTGGAATATTTAAGTTTTGAGAAATGACATTGCACAGTATTTGTGCTTGGTTGAATCCGCGCCAGCGTTTCCGCCATTTGTGCAAAGGAATTGGGGTTAGAACCAAGTTTTCTGTTGAAATTAAATTAGAAAAATCTGTTAGTAGTGATGTACTTAAAATATTGCCGAGAATTTCATAGGATTTTGGAAGAAAAGAATATTTGGCAAATATTACTATTTTTGCAACTTTTTTATCGTGATAGTCGAAAACAGTTATTAATGCATCTGGGTTTTGCGGACTTTTACAGTATGAGTGAGTTAGTCCAAAAGGTGTGGGTTTTTTACAGGCTATGCAAATTTGATTTTTTGCCTTGGAAAGCTGGGCTTGGCATTCGGTACAAATTAAAGCTCCTTCAGCTTCGCATGAAAGACAGGTAATAGGGAAGACCGTATCTAATATTAATTTAGAAAAATCTTTATAAAAAGGCTTAATAATTTTCTGGTATAATTTCATTTGCTTTAAATATTAAAACCCGCCATAAGGTTGGCGGGTTTTAATTACGTTTAGACTAACACTGGAATTTTGGCACTTTTGTGGACGGTAAAGGCAATTTTATCCTTTTTAACATCTGCGTTAATGACCACACCGGCTTTAGCACCACCGGCAATAATTTTTTCTGCCAACGGGTCTTCTAGAAAGATTTGAATATTTTTTCTGACAAAACGAGCACCTTGTGCAGGATCGAAACTTTTTTCAGAAATAAATTTTGTTACTGCAGAAGTTACTTTTAGTTGGACTTCCTGTTCAAGGAGTCTGCTTTGAAGTTGTGAAATTTGTAAGGTGGTAATTTTTTTGAGTTCACCAAAGCCTAAAGGTTTAAAAACAATAATTTTGTCGATACGGTTGAGAAATTCAGGTTTAAATTCTTGTTTTAACTGTTCCAATACACCATTTTTAACCTTTTCGTAATCTTGTTCCAGCTTAATTTTATGATCTTTAACTTCATCCAGTTTTTCTATAAAACCAATTTTTGCGGCTTGGTTGGTAAGTTCTTGCATGCCTAAATTAGAGGTCATAATTATTACTGAGTTGCGGAAGTTGACTTTCTTACCTTCTGCGTCTGTTAGTTGTCCGTCTTCAAGAATTTGTAAGAAGATATTAAAGACATCTGGATTAGCTTTTTCAATTTCGTCAAACAGGATAACAGAATAAGGTTTTCTCCTGACTGCTTCGGTAAGTCTGCCACCTTCGCCGTATCCAACGTAACCGGCTGGTGCGCCAATAAGGCGGGCGACATTATGGCGTTCCATAAGTTCACTCATATCGACTCTTATCAGTGCTTCTTCGTCTTCAAAAATTTCTTTGGCTAGAACTTTTGCGGTTTCAGTTTTGCCAACTCCTGTAGGACCAAGAAAAATGAAAGAACCAAGAGGTTTTTTTGGGTCAGTAATTCCGGCTCTACTTCTTCTTATTGCCTTGGCGACTTCTTCCACTGCAGTATCTTGCCCAACAATTTTAGATTTTAAAGTTTTTTCTAAATTAACTAGCTTGCCGATATCGGTTTTGGCCAACTTATGCAGGGGGATTTTAGTCATCATGGAAACTGTATGGGCAATATCTTCGGATGAGATAATATGGGAAGGAATTTTTTCTTCAGCAGCGAGGCTTTTGCTTAAGGTTTCTTTTTGCTTCAAAAGTTTCTCTTCTTGAGTTCTTAAGTGTAATGCCGTGGTAAAGTCTTGAGCAAGTACGGCTTTGGTTTTTTCTTCTTCGAGTGCCAAAAGGTCGCTTTCAATTTTTTTAGTGGCTCTTAGTAGTTTACTACTAGAGTTTATTGATCTTAAAAAAGCCGCTGTTTCGTCTATTAAATCCACTGCTTTGTCGGGGAGGAAACGGTCTTGAATGTAGCGTGAGGAAAGCTCAACAGCTGATTTAATTGCTTCGTCGGTAATAGTGACATTATGATGTTTTTCATAGTTTGGTTTAAGGCCATGTAAAATTTCAATGGTTTCTTCTTTGCTTGGTTCTTCGACCAAAATTGGCTGGAAACGGCGTTCAAGAGCCGCATCTTTTTCAATGTGTTGTTTGTATTCGGTTAGGGTAGTGGCGCCAATGGCACGAAGTTCGCCACGGGCAAGAGCCGGTTTTAAAATATTTGCAGCATCTAGTGAGCCAGTGGTAGCGCCAGCGCCTACCATGGTGTGGAGTTCGTCTATAAATAAAATGACATTTTTGTCGTTCTTAACTTCGTCGATTATTTGTTTCAGGCGATTTTCAAACTCGCCTCGAAACATGCTCCCGGCTACAATTAAAGCTAAATCCAAAGACAGGATTTTTTTATCGAGCAGGGTATCGGGTACTTCGCGTTTGGTAATAGCTAAAGCCAAACCTTCTACAATGGCGGTTTTTCCCACTCCAGCTTCGCCAATTAAAATTGGATTATTTTTAGTTCTGCGGTTTAATATGGAAATCAATCTTTCAATTTCGCTTTTTCTGCCAATAACTGGATCTATAAGACCGTTGGTTGCTTTTTTGGTTAGGTCGGTGGTAAAAAGTTCAAGGAGGTTGCCTTTTTTGGTATCTATAATTTTTTGAACTTGAGGAGAACTGGTTTCAAAGCCCGGCTGTTGTCCAGGTTCACTCCCAGAAGGCATTTCGGGAAATTTGGAAATATTATCGAACACATTAAGTAGGTTATGATCCAGCTCGTTTATATCTATTCCTAGTTTAGTTAAAATAACCTTGGCTTTATTCTGTTGAACATTAAGTAAGCCATATAGGAAATGTTCAGTACCAATAAATTGATAGCCGTATTGACTTGCAATAATCGCAGATTTTTCAATAACTAATTTCAAATTCTCGGACAAGACGGGTTTCCAAGTATTTACAGAGTTATTGCTGTTAACAATGGAGAGTTCTTGTTTAATGGAGTCCGGGGTGAGTTTGGTCTTGGTTAAAATTTCTGCGGCAAAAGAACTTTTTTCACTGACAACCCCATAAAGTAAATGTTCGGTACCAATATGATCATGCTTCAGTTCCTCACTGACCAGTTGTGCCATAATCAGCGCATTTTTTGCACGGGAGGAAAGTCGTTCAAGTATGTATGTAAAATTTGTCATTTTAGTATTTTTATTGCTAGGTATAAATTTCAGTTTAGCTTATAATTATTATATCAGATAAATTTAGTATAGTATGTGTTATCACTCGTGTCAAGAGAGTGATAACACATACTTAAAATCATGAATGAAGATTTAAAGACAGAAAAAGAAAAGGCCTATAATTATGCAATATATTTGCTGTCTTTAAAATTGCGAACTGAAGGAGAGCTTAGAGACAAATTAAATATTAAGAAATACAAAGACGATATAATAGAGCTTGTTGTAACTCAGTTGAAAAATGATAAATATATTAACGATCTTAAATATGCGGAAGTTTATGTGCAAAATTTAAAAGCCTATAAATATTTTGGTTTTTATGGAATAAAAAAGAAACTATTGGAAAAAAAATTGACAGGGAATTTAATAGAAAAAATTTTAAAAGCTCATTTATCAATTTCGGAAGAGCTGGTTATTGCTAAAAAATTTTTGAAAAAAGAAAAATTGGAAACAAAAATACCTTCCGAAGAAGGTGTAGCTCATTATCAGGAATTTAACCAAGAAGGGAATAAGGAAAAACAGAAAATTATGAATAGGCTTAGATCTCGTGGTTTTAGAAGTGAAGTGATATCAAGGTTGATTGTTTGATTTAATTGAAGAAACCATCTTGTTCTAACATTTGATTGAGTTCCGATAGGGTTAGTCTATTTCCCCAGAATTTTAATATTACGTTACCTATTATTTTATTTTTGTTTCCTAAAGATTGAGCGACGCGTAAGACATCTTCTTTGGTTAAACGTTCATTCTTTTGAAAATTTCCAGATTTTTTTAAAGTCTCGTAATAGTCTTTCAAGTGGTGTTTAAAATTATCCCGAACATTTTGTTGAAAT
Source organism: uncultured Candidatus Saccharibacteria bacterium (assembly GCA_964348935.1). GTDB lineage: Bacteria > Patescibacteriota > Doudnabacteria > UBA920 > UBA920 > PALSA-1336. The sequence continues at coordinate 75,416 of CAYGEJ010000001.1, forward strand.
TTAAGAAGTTCAGTGTCGGACATTTCAAATCTTAAAGCAGCTTTAGATCTGTTTTCTCTGCTCATAGATTCATTTCTCTTAACCTTTTAATTCGTTCTTCAATAGGTGGATGAGTATTAAATAAGTTGGCAAACCAGCCCACGCTGTCACCTTTATGTTCTTTGAGTGGATTAATTATATACATATGAGCGGTGGCTTTGTTAGCTGCTTCAAGAGGTTCGGTGTCTTTGCTGATTTTTTCTAAAGCTCGAGCTAGGCCCTCCGGATGGCGGGTTAGGAGAGCCCCTGAGGCATCTGCCAGGAATTCTCTTTGTCTGGAGACAGCAAGTTTTATAAGTGTGGCAATAATTGGGGAAAGAATCGCTAGTAGAATACCAGCAATCATAAAAAATATTTGCATTTGGTTGCCGCCTTCACTGTCAGATTTGCGTCTGCCACCGAAAAAGCTGGCACGTAGAAACCAATCTGCCAGTAGGGTGATTGTGCCGACCAATACTACAACCAAAGTCATTACACGAATATCATAGTTCCCAATATGGGAAAGTTCATGGGCTATAACACCTTCAAGTTCGGCTTTGTCTAATTTTTGTAAAATTCCGGTGGTAACGCAAACTACGGCATGTTGTGGGTCGCGCCCAGTTGCAAAAGCGTTTGGTGCGGTATCGTCTATAATATAAATTTTTGGAGTTGGAAGTCCTCCCGCAATACAGAGGTTTTCTACAATTCTAAATAGTTCTTGATTGTTTTGGCGGTTAATTTCTTTTGCTTGAGAAAGCGCAAGGGTTATTGAATCGCTGAAGTAGTAGGAAATAAAACTGGAAAAAATACTAAAACCAACCGCAAAGTAGAGTATTGCGGAATTGTTGTAAACTCGGGAAAATGCAAAGCCGAGTAAACTAATTATGACTAAAAAGCTGAATATTAAAATCCAGCTTTCGCGTTTATTTTTATTTATAAGATCGTAAGTTAACATAGCTTATAAGTTTTTGGGGGATTGTTCCTAACAACTAAAAGCTAACTTTTACTGGTTGTCCTTCTACACCTTTTTCATCTATATCAAAGAATTGCTTTACAGTAAAGCCAAAAAGAGAAGCGAAAAGATTGGTTGGGAAAACTTGGAGTTTGGTGTTGTAGTCGCGCACGTTGCCGTTGTAAAAGCGCCTGGCTGCTTGAATTTTGTCTTCTGTGTCGGTAAGATCGCTTTGCATTTTTAAAAAGTTAGTATTACTTTTTAAATCCGGGTAAGCCTCGCTAACTGCAAATAAAGATTTTAAAGCTCCAGAAAGCATATTTTCATCTTTTAACTTTTCTTCCATACTGCCAGCACCCATAGCCAAAGTACGGGCCTTGGTGACATTTTCTAATACTGAAGATTCCTGTTTAGCATAACCTTTTACAGTGTCTACTAAGTTTGGAATTAAGTCGTAGCGCCTTTTTAATTGAACTTCAATATCACTCCAGGCTTCTTCTACTTGGTTTCGGCTTCTGATTAGAGAGTTGTATAAAACAACGAGAATGACCAGAATGGCTAAAATTATATACCAAAATATCATATGATTAATTTAATGATTAATGTATATATTATAGCATAGTTAAGGATAGTTATAAAAGTTAGAAAGTTTGAACTAATTTGAAGAGTTGAGACGGTTTGTATCCTTACGAGTATATATTTTTATAACTCTCGATTTTATGGTATAATAAATTGAGTAAAATACTGATTGAAATCAAAAATAAAATTGTTATACAAATGTCATTTGTAGAAGATTTAAAAGAAAGTACAAATAAATTTATAGATAATTTGGCTTTGCAGGATTTGGAATACAGAGTCAAATTAATTTTGAAAGAAAGAGAAGAGCTGAAAAGTTGGTCGGATAAGGAACTTAAACTTGCAACGACCGCATTTAAGCAAGATCTTTCAAAAGGAAAAAAGATGGATACTCTTGTAGTGTCGGCTTTTGCCGTAGTAAATGAAGCCGCCAGGCGAGTGTTCAATAAGTCTCCTTTTCCTGTGCAGATTTTAGCGGGTTTGGTTATTCATTCTGGTAAAGTTGCGGAAATGAAGGCTGGAGAAGGTAAAACTTTAACTGAAACTATGCCAGTTTATTTAAATGCGTTAGTTGGCAAAGGTGTGCATTTAATAACGACTAACGATTATTTGGCGGAACGCGATGCTAAAGAAATGGGTAAGCTATACGAATTTTTAGGTTTAACTACGGGCTTTGTGACTTCTTCTATGGAAAACGACGCTCGAAAAAAAGCTTACGCTTGTGACGTTACTTATGTAACAAATCAAGAAATTGGTTTTGATTATTTAAGAGATAATTTAGTATTTTCCAAAAAGGAGCGAGTTTTGAGGGCGGATGATCCTTTGAATTTTGGTATAGTTGATGAAATTGATAGTATTTTAATTGATGAATCACGTACACCGTTAATTATTGCCGAGCCAGTCAAGGAAGAGAGAAATTTTTACGATATTTTTACTAAAATTGTCGACAAGTTAGTTGAGGATGCTGACTTTAAGGTTGATTATCAAAAGAAACAGGTGGCAATGAGCGACGAAGGTTTGGATAAAGTGGAAAAATTATTGGGTGGGCGAGTTTTTTCCGAAGAAAATCCAATGAATGTTTTTTATTTGGATGTTTGTTTAAAGGCCAAGGTTATTTTTGAAAAAGATCGCGACTATATTATTACCGAAGACGGAATTGAGATTGTCGATGAGTTTACCGGAAGGGTTCTGCCTGGTCGAAGATTTACCGACGGAGTGCACCAAGCCATTGAAGCCAAAGAAAAAGTCAAAGTCAAAGAAGGTGATAGAACTCAAGCGGCTATAACTTTCCAAAATTTTTTTCCAATGTATAAAAAACTTTCGGGAATGTCTGGTACCGTAATGCGTTCACGGGATGAATTTAACAAAGTTTACAAGTTAGAAGTTATTCAAATTCCGACAAATCGTCCATTGGCTCGTATTGATCATAACGATTTATTTTTTAAAACACAAAAAGGTAAATTTTTGGGTTTAATGAAACGCGTATCGCAAATACACAAGCGCGCCCAGCCACTTTTAATAGGAGCTAGGAATGTGGAAACTGCAAATTTAATTTCTAAAATGTTAGACGATGCAGAATATCCTCATCAGTTACTAACCGCCAAAGATCACAAGGCAGAAGCGGAAAAAATTGCCAAAGCCGGACAGTCTGGGATGATAACAGTGGCAACCAACATGGCCGGAAGAGGTACGGATATTTTGCTCGGTCCAGGCGTAGTGGAAACTGGTGGACTGTACGTTATTGGTACGGAAAGGCATGACTCCAGAAGAATAGATGACCAATTAGTTGGAAGATCTGGTAGACAGGGGGAGCCTGGCGAGTCTTTGTTTATGATTTCAATGGAAGATGAAATTATGCAGTTGTTTGGTAGTGAAAAAATTATTGATATTATGGAGGCTTATGATATTCCGGAAGATGAATATATTTCTGGGGAAGGATTAAATAAAGCATTTAAAAAAGCCCAAGATTTTGTTGATAGTAAAAATTTAGACAGCAGGTTGTATTTATATAAATATGACAGTGTGGCTTCCTTTCAAAGGAAGTTTGTTTACGATTTGCGTAATTCTTTGCTTGAAAATGAACAAAATTTTTTAGAATATTTAAAAAATGCCATTTCAGATGTGCTTAGTGATATGTTGTCTTTGAAAGATGCGAAATTAATTTCCAGTCAACTTCATAACGTTTTTCATTTGGAAGCTCCAGCTGACGAAATTGCAAAAAATTTAGGTTTAAAATTATCTAACGAAAAAGAAAGTGCCGTGAATGAGTATTTTAATCCATTTTATATCAAGCAAGAGGGCAGTGAATCTGCTATTTTAGAAATGCAGGAAAAATTAGAAATATTTTTACAACGTGCATCGCAAAGAATAAAAAATGATCAAGAAATTTACAAAGCCTGTCAGAATCTTATTTTAGAAATAGTAGATAACCAATGGAGTGGGCAACTGGATCTTATGGATATGCTGAAAGAAGAAGCTAATTTATTTTCGTATGCTTCCCCGGATCCGTTAATTGATTATATTTTAGAAAGTAAGAAACTTTTTCAACAATCTATTTTAGAGACTAAAAAACAGTTTTTAACTTCTATATTTTTGCTTTTGGACCAAAAAGGGTTACTAACTTAGGGATTAATTAAGCCTCTACACAAGTTTATATGATTTTGATATAATCCACGTATGCTGACACGTGAAGAAGTTATTAAAATTGCCCAATTATCCAGAATTGCTTTGACAGAAGCAGAGGTGGAAAAATTCCAAAAGGATCTTTCTACTGTTTTGGATTATGTTGAAGAATTGAAACTGGTAAATGTAGAAGGTTTAGAGGAAGTAACGCAAGTTACTGGGCTTGTAAATGTTCAACGCGAAGACAAAGTTGAAATTTCTGAAATAGTAGAGGATATTTATAAAAATGCTCCAGAGATGAAAGATGGATATTATAAAGTAAAAGCAATTTTGTAACTTTACCAAGTACGAAAAAGATACGAACTTACGAACCAAAAGTTGTCTGTTCTGTATCAATTTCTTAATAATTTGTATTTCGTAAAATCATGAATTTTGAATTCCTTGAGTTATCTGAACTCAGAACAAAACTAGATAAAAAAGAAATTAGCTCGGTTGAATTAACCAAGTATTTTTTAGCGCGCATTAAAGAAAAAGACCAAGAACTTAATGCCTTTATAACTGTTACAGAACAAGAGGCCTTAAAACAGGCTAAAGAGGCAGATGAATACATGAGTTCCAGTGGTGAGAATCCTTTTTTATGTGGAATTCCATATGTAGCCAAAGATTTATTTAACACCAAAGGCATTCGTACTACCGCAGCGAGTAAAATTTTAGATAATTATATTTCTCCTTACGATGCAACGAGTATAAAAAAGATTAAAGACCAACATGCGGTGCTTTTAGGTAAGGTTAACTTAGATCAATTTGCACATGGTAGCAGTGGGGAGACTTCTGGTTATGGAGCAACTAAAAACCCTTGGGATGTTACTAGAATGCCAGGAGGTTCTTCTTCTGGTTCTGTTTCTGCAGTAGCTTCAGGTATGGCACCATGGGCAACAGCCACTGAAACAGGAGGAAGTATTCGTCAGCCTGCAAGTTTAACTGGGCTTAGTGGCTGGAAGCCAACTTACGGAAGAGTAAGTAGGTACGGTGTTATTGCTATGGCTTCTTCTCTCGACTGTCCTGGTGCTGTGGCGTATTCTGTAAAAGATTTAGCAAAAATTGCCGAAGTTATGTCTGGAATGGACCCAAAAGATTCCACCACAGGACAAGGCGCTGTACCAGAGTATTCTAATAATTTAATTACTACTCTAAAAGGTATTAAAGTAGGGATTCCAAAACAATATTTTGTAGAAGGAATGGAACAGGGTGTTAAGCAAAGAGTGATGGAAGGTATTAAAGAGTTAGAAAAACAAGGAGCAGAATTAGTCGAAGTAGATTTACCAAATACTAAATACGGCTCATTAGTTTATGCAATTGTATGTCCTTCTGAAGTTGCTTCTAACCTTTCTAGGTATGATGGTATTCGCTATGGCCATGTAACCAAGGAAGCTAAAAACTTACTTGAAGTTTACGAAAAGAGTCGCGCCGAAGGTTTTGGTAACGAAGCAAAGCGCAGAATTTTAACTGGTACCTATGTTCTTACTGCTGGTTATTACGACGCATACTACAAAAAAGCTCAAAAAGTTCGTAGGCTTATAGTAAATGAATTTGAAGAAGTATTTAAAAAGGTAAATGTCTTAGCTTGTCCTTCAACTCCAAACGTCGCTACTAAGTTAGGACACGCAGCAGAAAACCCGCTCCACGGATACATTGCCGACCAGTTAAATATTCCAGGGTCCCTAGCCGGACTACCGGCACTTTCCATTCCTTGTGGTTTTTCTAAACCAAGTGACGGAGAAGTTGAGCTTCCTGTAGGTTTGCAAATTATAGGTCCTCAATGGGGTGAGCAAATGGTATTTAATGTCGGACATGTTTATCAGTTAAATACCGATTGGCACCGCAAACACCCAGTGATTTAAGATTTATGATTTCAGATTTAAGAATCTAGACATAAAAGATTATGAAGGAATATCCAAAATCAGATGAATACAAAGCCGTAATTGGTTTTGAAATCCACGTTGAACTTAAAACTAAGTCCAAAATGTTTGGGCCGGCTGTAAATAATCCAGACGAGGAAAAACCAAACTATAACATAGACGAAATTGTAACGGCTGAGCCTGGAACTTTACCCGTGGCGAATAAAGAAGCTATCCGTCTTTCCGCAATGGTTGGTTTGGCTATAAATTGTAAAATAGACGAATGGAGTAAGTTTGACCGTAAGCATTATTTTTACCCAGATTTGCCTAAAGGCTACCAAATTTCTCAGTTTGACCAACCAATTGCTAGAGATGGTTATTTAGACGTAACAGTTGCAGGACAAAGAGTTAGAATTGGTATAACTCGCGCTCATTTAGAAGAAGATGCAGGAAAAAATATGCACCCAGAAGGTTTGCCATATTCTTTAGTTGACTATAACCGCGCTGGTTGTGCATTACTTGAAATTGTTACAGAACCAGATATAGAAAGCGGTGAACAAGCTAAAGCATTTTTAACCGAGCTTAGAAATATTATTCGTTATGTTGGAGCTAGTGATTGCAATATGGAAAAAGGTACTATGCGTGTAGAGCCAAATATTTCTGTACGCAAACCAGGCGAAACCATATTGCCAAAATATAAATGTGAAGTTAAAAATATCAACTCTTTTAAGTTTGCGCAATTGGCAATAGACTACGAAATAGCTCGCCAAACTGAAATATTAAAAGAAGGTGGAATTCCAAAACAAGTAACAATGGGATGGGATGAGAAAAATAATTGTACAGTAGAACAGCGGAGTAAAGAAGAGGCGAATGACTACCGGTATTTTCCAGATCCAGACTTGCCGGTCATGCAATTTACTGAGGAGTATTTAAATGAACTGCGAGCGATAATGCCAGAGTTGCCTGCTCAAAAAAGAAGTAGGTTTTTGACTGAGTTTGCACTTCCAGAGGCAGATGTTGAAAATTTAATTAATTGGAAAGAGTTGGCAAATTATTTCGAAGCAGTAGTGAGTGAGATTGAGGAGTGGATAGGGCAAGAGAAAGATTTAAATAGGAATAGCTTAATAAAAAGTGCTGCCAATTGGTGTTTGCAAGATTTTTCTGCGTTACTGAATGCAGAACAATTAAATCCTTTGGATTCCAAAGTTGTACCAGAAAATTTTGCTGAACTTGTAATGCTTATTGTTCAAGGAAAAATTTCTAGCAGTGCGGCAAAAACTGTCTTTAAGGTAATGTTTGAAAAAGGCGGAGAACCTGACAATATTGTTCAAGATTTAGGTTTAACGCAAGTAAGTGATGAAAGTGCTATTTCTGGAGCAATAGATAAGGTCATAAGTGAAAATTCTAAAGCTGTAGAAGATTATAAAGCTGGAATGCAAAAGAGTTTTGGTTTTTTGGTGGGGCAAACCATGAAAGAACTTAAAGGAAAAGGTAACCCGCAAATTATAAACGAACTTTTGAAAAAGAAACTTAGTTAGCTAGTTGTATGTTATAAGTTGTAATAAGAATAGTAAAAAATAAACAACTCTGTACTATTAAAAGTACAGAGTTGTTTTAAAAATAAAAAAAATGCGTCGCCCATGCTGTGAAGCGAGGGCGACGGTTGGGTGGTTTGCGTTTCGTCATTAAATAGGATGACGTGGGCTGTCGCCGAAAGGGTCGGAATCCAGAAATTCTTTCCCTGGGTGCCCTGATTGGCTTGGTATGTCATCAGGGTTTCCAGAGGGGGTGTTGATGGTCGCACCCATCCAACCGTTATCCACAGCGGCTGAATTGTCTTCGAGGTAGTGCTCTTTCACACCACGTTTTGGCGACAGTAACCCGTCGGCGTATGGCGGGGCGATAATGATGGAATGTTGTAGTGGTTGCTGGCCAATCTTGTCGCAACAGTGACGTATGCTACAGGGTTGGTCAATTTCTTTATGGCAATTGCAAGGACATATCGCCATAGTTTTTCTCCTTAGTCTGTGAACGGGTGAGTTTGGTCGACCTCTTCGAGAGGTTTTCCTTTCTGCGAACAGCAACGGTGATTTTCGCACTCGTCGTTTTCTACTCCCACATGGCAAGAGCAGTGACAGGTTTTCATTTTCCAGTCCTCCTTTGAATGAAATAGTAGCAAGAAAAGGGGAAAAAGGCAAAAAGAAAACGCGGACAGGGTGGCAAGCCACTGTCCGCGTAAAGGTTGTAATGCGCGTTGCTATTTTTACCCAGCACTTTGCCGTGTGGTGGGGTTTCTTCTTACCGCTGGCGCCGTATCGCGGCAATGCCTACGAGTCCAGCACCCATCAGTACGAAGGTCGTGGGTTCGGGAGTCTCGGTCCCAAGTCCACCCGACGGCTGGCTCGGAAAGCTGTAGTCCCAATACTCAGGGTGGCGGTAAAAGTAAGGAGTGTGTTCACCCCTCAGGTAGTTTACAATCTCCCCAAGGTTGTTGATGTCGTAGGAGAACCACACTGAGGCGAGCAAGTAGTTATCGGTGTAACGATAACCGCTGTTAGTGCCGGCACAACCGCCACTAAGCCCTGCCAGAACCAAATCCCGGCAGTCGTAGGTACTGGTGGTGTTTTCTGATACCGCAATAAGCGACCTCGATTTTTGTCCGTAAACATGGGTTATGTTCTCGAACGGAAATAGGACTGTCTGGATATACGAGTTCGTTATAAAACTCAACGATTCGTACAAGGTGTTAGTCCGTCCCGAGTTACTGGTTGGGTCTGTGAACATAGTAATGCTTACTTGATTGTCTTTTCTTTCGTTGAGACTTGAACCCTGGTAACTCGTAATCCAGCGACCAGAACCATCTGGGGCTTCGTATGACCCCTGATAGGTGGTGAGTGTGCGATAGTTGTAATCGTACCCATTGGCATAACCACCATCTAAGTTGAGGTTCCAGGGCTGAAAATCGTCCTGGAGGACGATTGTGCCGGCCGTTGCCGACATGGCCAGAGCAAAAAAGCCGAACATAGAAATAAAAAGAGCGCGCATGTAAGTCCTCCTTAAGGACTTGTGGAGCTTAAAAGCTCCACGGTTTTGTTCTTGGTTGGCCTTTAGGGGCCGAAAATAAATAGATCGAACTGTTAAAAGTTTTACAGGTCGACGATATATTATACTCTTTTTTTGGGTTTTTGTCAATGCTAAATACAAATAACACCCTTATTTAAGGGTGTTATTTTTGGTTATTAGGTATTAGCTTATAGGTTTTAGTACAAAATTTATATTTTATACATAATTAAAGTTAACTGCTTGTGTTTGTTCTTTGCTTAGCTTTTTTATAAGCATTTTTAACCGTGACTAAATTTAGTCCAAGTTCCTTAGCAACTTCTTCAGGAGTTTTACCGGAGTCTACCATGTTCATTATTTGAAGCTGTCGTTCTGTAGCTTCTTTTCCTTTTGGGCTAAATTCTTCTAGAGCTCTACCAGCTTTAACTCTCATAGTAGGGTCTTCTAATACTTCTTGTAAATTTTTACTTAAGAATTTTTTCTCAGACATTTTTTAAAAAGTTAATTATTAGTTTAGTTGCAATGGAAACTTTTGGTGGTATCCAATTAATATTTTTATTTCGTTTCCACCAGGTAAGTTGACGCTTGGAATAATGTTTAATTGCAAATGAGAGTTGGGTTTGCATTTCTTCTTTGCTAATTTTATTTTGTATGTAGAGGGCTAAGTATTTGTATTCTAAGCCAAAACTTTCAAGTTTTTTCCAAGATAATTTATTTTTCTTAAGTTTCTTTACTTCTTCAAGCATTCCTTGCTTAAGTCGCTCAGCTAGACGTTTGTCTATTTTGTTGTAGAGATCAGTTTGATTTGTTTGGATTCCTAACCATAATACTTTATTACTGTTATCTGTTTGCTGTGAACTGTTTACAGGAACTGGTTTGCCAGTGGTAATAACTATTTCTAAAGCTCGGACAAGACGGCGTTTATTAAATCTATCTATATTTGATGCGCGGGTACTATCTAACTTTTGCAATTGTGAAAATAATTTTTCCGCAGATTTTTTTTCTAAACTGGCGCGAAGTTTAAAATTTGGTTTAACTTCAGGAATTATTTGATTATTGACAAGTGCGTCTAACCAATGACCTGTACCACCACAAAGTATAGGTATGTGTCCGCGTTCTAAAATTTCTTGAATTTTTTTTTGGGCGACTCGCTGGAATTTTGCAACTGAGAATTGTTGTTTTGGATTTAGAAAATCAATAAGGTGGTGGGGAATACCCTTATACTTGAATATAGAATTTTGTCCGCCAGCTGGCGGATTGAATTTGGACTTAGTCCATTTCCCTTGAACCTTACCAGTTCCCAAGTCCATACCTTTGTATATTTGCCTGCTGTCGGCAGAAATAATTTCACCATTAAAACGTTTAGCCAGTTTAACGGCTAACTCAGATTTTCCAGAGGCGGTAGGACCCACGATAGATATAAGCTTATAGGTTCTAGGGATTAAGCTTGGCATTATCTTTTTGTTAAAGCCTTGCCAGAGTATTTGGAGCCTAAGATTAAAGAGCGGGAATGGACTTGCATTCTTGGACGTTTCTTAATCTCTCTTTTTTTAGATTTGGTAGGCACTTCGTCAAATATTTTTTTACGCATCCTAAGCATGTTATACTTAATATAGGCATTATATCATTAACATAAAATTATATGAATGGAAAATTTACAGGTGCAACTTCAACCAGAGCAATAATTATACTGGTAATAATTCTTTTTTTAGGAGCCGGTGTATATTATTTTATGAATAATAGAGCAATTGCTCCAGCTGGTAACGGAATAAAAACGACACCACAAGCAGAAGAAGACAAGAGTCCAGCAACTCAAGACATAGCAACGACAACACCGAATAGGATACAGTTAGATACTACCGTAGATACAGGCAAATCTGTACCTGTCTATAGCTCTGGCGAAGAAGAAACCCAGAATCCGGATATTCAAGTAGTGGCGATAAATTATGACGGTAAAGAGTTTTCACCTGTCTCGGTAAATATTAAGGTGGGAGATTATGTAATTTTCTATAATAAAGGAACCTCTGCCTTTTGGCCAGCTTCTGGACCTCATCCGACTCATACAAGCTACCCTGAATTCGATGCTAAGAAAGCAATTGATGCTGGTGGAAAGTTTCAGTTTGAGTTTACGAAAACAGGAACTTGGAGTTTTCATGACCATTTAAATCCCAGTGCAAAAGGTACAGTTATAGTCACTCAATAGTGTAATTTAACAACCTCTCCGTTGCTGTTGCTAGCGGGGAGGTTTTTGCTTAATGCTTCAGAAAATGTTATAGTAAATTATTAAAAGAGCAACTTCTTGCTTAAAAAGTTTGTTTTTTTGGCAGAATTAAGGATTGATACGTAAATGGGAATTGCAAATTTGAATTGGCAAGTTTTTGGCCACGAAAACGTAAAACAAATCTTGAATAGACAGTTTACTTCTGGAAAGTTTCCTAATACGTATTTATTTGTGGGAAATGAAGGTATTGGTAAGAAAACTTTAGCTTTGGAATTTGCCAAAAAAATATTAGTCACAGAAAACTTAAATAACCATCCTGACTTTTTAATACTCGACGAAATAGGGGAGCTCGGCATAGAATCGGCAATTAATTTTATTTCCAAGTTAAATTTCCGTCCTTTTATTGCACAGAAAAAAGTGGCGATTATAAATAACGCTGAAAATTTAAATATTAACAGTAGTAACGCACTTTTAAAAACACTTGAAGAACCCAGCGAAAGTACAATACTAATTTTAATTTCAAGTAAATTAAGGTTGCTTCCGACTATTGTTTCCCGCTGTCAGGTTATTAAATTTCATACTTTTTCAAGCATAGCACTCAAAAAGTTTGCTGAGCTGAATAAATTAAATATTCCGACCAGTGCCTTTGATTTAAGTTTTGGAAAAATTAACCAATTAATTAAATTTTCTGAAGATAAGAACGCTTTAATACAAGCAGGATTATTGGCACAAAAGTATAAGGATTTAATTAGACAAAGTACAGGGGAGAAACTACTTTCAATAGGTGAATACGCGGAATTGGAAACGGAAGATTTAGAAAAGACTTTTTTGTTTTGGTTAAGTTTGCAAGTTAGGGATTTGGGAGAAAACCCAACTGATTACAAAAAAATGGAAGCTTTGAATGATTCGATTTTAGGACTAAAATTAAATAAAAATAAAAAATTAATTTTACAAAATTTGTTTTTAAAAATATAAATATGAAAATAAAAATTGTTCTTGTATTTTCACTGCTAGTTTTACTTTCGGCTTCATGTAATCCGTTTCAGTCAACTTTACCTTCAGGTGTTGTGAAGAGTACTAATGGTGGAGTGGATTGGCAGTTTACAAATGCGGTTAAGGGAAGCACTACTGCGTCTATTGGAGGATTGAGTATTTCTAAATTGGCCTTTGAACCGAATAATAATAAAATCTTAATAGCTTCAACATATAACGACGGGATGTTTAAGTCGGAAGATTCTGGTGCCAGCTGGACGAGATTGCTTTCTAAAATTATGGTTTATGATTTTGTGATAAATCCGTTTGATGCCAAAATTATCTACGCTGCTGGTTTCTGTGTAAATCATGGTTGTGTGGTTAAGACTACGGATGGTGGCGGGAGTTGGAACGAGGTTTATAAAGAAGGTAGTACAACAAATCCGAATCCAGTGCGAGGGGTAGGAATTAACCCAAAAAACCCGAATCAGTTGGTAATTGGAACTTTGTCTGGTAGTGTTATTAAATCCGCAGATGCCGGTAATACATGGCAATTGGTAAATAATTTTGCTGACCAGGTAAATCGGGTGCTGTGGCAGGAAAATAACGTTTATGTTTTATTAAAAGGCAAAGGTCTTTATTCCGGATCGGGGTTTGTGGAGAACTTGTCTGATATTACCACTAGTTTAAGTAAAACTTATAGTATCGGAAATTTATCTTATACTCAGGAAACTATAGATAACTTTAGCCAAGTCTTTGTGGATTCGACCAGTGTCTTATTAATATATGTCACTACAAATAAAGGGGTTTATAAGACGGTAGATGGAGGTAAAACCTGGGAGTTAAAAAAATTACCAATAAAACCAAGTGACAGCGCAACCAGGGCTATTGCTATTTCTAAAGCTTCCAGTAATATAGTATTTACAAGCGTGGCTTCAACTATATATAAGTCTTTGGACGGGGGGACTAGCTGGCAAACACAGAATATTAATTCCGGTGGATTTGTAAATTATATTTTAATAGATCCAATTTTGCCTCAAGTGATTTATTCCGGAATATATTTAAACGAGTAAATTAATTAAGAAATATAATATGATAGAACAAATTTTAAATTCGCATAAAGAAAATTTTGAAAAAGCTTTGGAACATTTTGCCCATGAACTTTCCGGCGTACGTACTGGAAGAGCTAATCCGGCGTTACTTAATTCAGTTCAGGTAGAAAGTTATGGAAGCAAAATGCCACTAGAACACGTTGCCTCTGTGTCAGCATCGGACGCTAAAACCTTGGTAATTAGCCCTTGGGATAAGGGGATGATACAGCCAATAGAAAAGGCAATCCAAGTTGCTAATTTAGGGTTTAATCCAAGCAATGATGGGGTTGTAATTAGAATTACTTTACCTTCCTTAAATGAAGAGCGTAGAAAAGAAATGGTAAAGTTGGTTGGTCAAATTGCTGAAAAGGGTAAAATCGGAATTCGTAATGCACGTGAAGGTGTAAATAAGGAAATGAAAAAAGCTGAAACCGATGGTAAAATTAGTAAAGATGATTTGCAGGTTGGGCAGAAGAAATTACAAGAAGTGGTAGATAAATATAATGATGAAATTAAAAAACACGCCGAAGTAAAAGAGAAAGAAGTGATGACGGTTTAGTTAGAGAAATGAGTTACTAATTAAGAATTAAGCGTTTAATAGGAATAATCTAAATGTTTACAACAATTATATTTTTTATAATAATTTTAGGAGTTTTAGTTTTTGTCCACGAGTTTGGCCATTTTATTGTGGCTAAAAAAAGCGGTATGCAAGTGGATGAGTTTGGTTTTGGTTTTCCGCCAAGGATTGGCGGGGTATATAAGTCTGGTGGGAAGTGGAAATTTATTTTTGGCTCAAAACAGCCTACGGATATAGACCAGGGTAATACTGTATATTCTTTAAATGCTATTCCATTGGGTGGGTTTGTGAAAATTGTGGGAGAAAATAACGAAGATGAGACTAACCCGAAAAGCTTTATTAATAAAGGTTTCTGGCCGAGACTTTTTACGTTAGTAGCTGGTGTGGTTATGAATGTAATTTTGGCTTGGGTGCTTTTATCAATTGGTTATATGGTTGGTATGAAAGTTGGAGTGAACACATTAAGTGATGTACCAGCCGGAGCCAGTTTTACCAATGCTCAAATGCAAATTACAGAAGTAGTTAAAGACTTACCGGCTTATAACTCAGGACTTAAGCCAGAAGATATTATTGTAAGCTTAGATGGTCAGAAATTTGAAACAGTAAAAGATATTCAAGAATATGTAAAGGTACATGCAGGAAGTCAGATAGATTTTGGTCTGAAACGGGCAAGTGGAGATTTGAACTTGAAAGTAACGCCAAGTGTAAATCCACCCGAAGGACAAGGTCCCACAGGTATTGCCATAGCGTTAGTTGGAAAATTGCAGTATGTTTGGTATCAGGCATTATGGGAAGGCGCAGTTACCACAGGTAAAGGTTTAGTTGGGATTGTTTCGGGTTTGTACCAGTTATTTGCAGGTAATATAGGTTTTGGAAATTTGGGAGGTCCTATTCAAATAGCTAAAATTGTAGGTGTGGTTAAGCAATCTGGTATATTAGCATTGTTGAATTTAACCGCTTTTCTTTCACTCAATCTTGCTGTGCTGAATATTTTACCTTTTCCTGCGCTTGACGGTGGTCGAGTGTTATTCTTAATTATTGAAAAAATTCGTAGAAAAAGAAACAATCAAAAAATTGAACAGTATGTTAATGCCTTCGGGTTTGTATTTTTAATTTTATTAATGGTCGCTGTGACTATTAACGATGTAATAAGAAAATAGTTTATGAAGCAATTTTGGCCAAAAAAAAATCCAGAGATTCAAGAAAGTCAGGACAAAGTCTTTGTTGAGTTGGCAAATCCTAAATTATTCAATTTGCTTAAGGAGTTGACAGGGTTAATAGATGGCTTTGATGAAGAACCGAGAAAGGATTATTTTGAAGCTGGTGTCTTAGGTCAGTCATCAGACTTATTAAATCCTGAACAGTTGACATATAAAAATGAACTGCTTGCTAGATTACAGAAGGCATTAAATGATCCAGAGTTACTGGCTGAAAAGCAAAAATATTATTTAATAAAGGTGTATTTAGAAGAAGTGGATGTAGATCAATTTGCAGAACAAGTGGGTTTGAAGCCTCAAAGTATTAAGGAAGTAATTAATAGTGCTTTCCATAAGATACGTGGTTCTAAGTATTTTATAGATTTAAAACCTACGAGTGCAGGAAAAGGAAAATTAAATATTTAAATATGAAGCAATCACAATATTTTTTAAAGACAAGCAAAACTTTTTCCGAAGAAGATAAAATGGCTTCGGCAAAATTATTAAAACAGGCAGGTTACATTACTGAATCTGTTGCTGGTAGGTATTATTTTTTACCCGCGGGTCAGCGAGTTCAGCAAAAAGTTATGGCTATTGTAAAGCAGGAAATGGATGCTGTGGGTGCTCAAGAAATGGTTGCTCCAATTTTGCATCCGTTAGAATTGTGGAAAGAAACCAATAGAACCAATACCGCCGGTTTTGAACTGATGAAAGTAAAAGATAGGAGAGATGCAGAATTTGCTTTGGGTGGTACAGCGGAAGAAATGTTTGTCGATTTGGTGCGTAAGTACCAGCTTTCGTATAAGGAACTGCCTTTTCAACTCTATCAGTTTTCTCCCAAATTTAGGGACGAATTACGTGCCAGAGGTGGTCTTTTGCGGGTTAGAGAATTTATAATGAAAGATGGTTATTCGTTTCATAGAAACGAAGAAGATTTTAAAGTTACTTACGAGAAAATGAAACAGGTTTATACCCAAATTTTTAATCGGATGAATTTAAAAACTGCAATTGTGGAATCTGATAACGGTTATATTGGTGGGGATTATTGTCACGAGTTTGTGGTAGAATCGGAAATTGGAGAAACCAGATATTTTGCCACGGAAGATAATAGCTATGCGGCGCATGAAGATGTGGCAAAATGTTTGAAGGAAGACAAAAATAATTTGGAGAGTGTAAAAGAAATACAAGAGGTGGTAGCGGAGCGTGGAAACACTATGGAAGATGGGGTAAATTTTCATAAATTACCTTTATGGCAACAAATTAAGGATGTGGTCTTTGTGGACGAAGCAGGGAGGTTTATTTTGGCAGTTATTCGAGGTGATTTTGAGGTGAATGAAACAAAGCTTAAACATCTTGTTGGTGCTAGAGATTTACGCCACGCTACAGGCGAAGAAATTCGTGAAGTCTTAAATTCTGAACCGGGTTTTATTTCCCCGGTAAAGATAAAAGAGATTAAAAAAGAGGAGGCGGAATTAATTATTGTCGCAGATGATTCTTTAATTAGTTTGAAAAATGCTTATGGTGGCGCCAATAAAAAACATACTGATTTGATTAATGTAAATATTGAGAGAGACTATAAACCGGATTTAGTCGGTGATATAGCATTAGTTTTTCCAGGAAGTTTAAGTTTAACCGGTGGTATTCTGGTGGAAAAGCGCGGGATTGAAGTTGGGAATATATTTCAATTAGGTTACCACTATTCAAAGTTAATGAAGGGTGCTGTGTATAGAGACGAGGATGGTAGCGAGAAGCCTTATTATATGGGCTGCTATGGTATAGGGATTGGGAGAACAATGGCTTCGGTTGTGGAAAAGTTTAATGATGAAAAAGGTATAATTTGGCCCGAAAGCGTAGCACCATTCAAAGTTCATTTAATTGGATTAAAGGGTGCGGAAGAAAAGGCTGGGGAAATATATAATACTTTATTAAATTCAGGAATTGAGGTATTATATGATGACAGGGAAATAAGTGCTGGAGCTAAGTTTGCAGATTCAGATTTAATCGGAATCCCTTATAGATTAGTGGTTTCTCCAAAAACTATTGAAAAAAATAGTGTGGAAGTTAAAAAAAGAAATGAAAAAGAGTTTGTTTTGGTAGAAATGTCTAAAATTATAGACACGGTAAAATAAAAATTAAAAAAACACAAATTAAGTATTGAACAAGTTGCTTTAATTTGTGTTTTTATTTTGGAACTATACGTGCTTCAAAGAATATATCAAAAATTTAGTAAAGATATTGGAATAGATTTAGGGACGGCTAACACGCTTGTTTATGTGAAAGGCAAGGGTATTGTTATTAATGAGCCCAGTGTTGTTGCAGTTAACCAGCGTACGAAACAAATTTTAGCAATTGGTAGCGAGGCACGGCTAATGGTTGGTCGTACTCCACCACATATTGTAGCTACCAGACCGTTAGTAGACGGGGTTATTTCGGATTTTGAAGTAACCGAAGCCATGTTGAGATATTTTATAGATAAAGTCCATGCGCAAACTTATACTTTCCTAAGACGTCCGAGAGTGGTTATTGGAATTCCGAGCGGAGTGACTGAGGTGGAAAAACGCGCGGTACAGGATGCAGCTATAAATGCAGGGGCAGCTCAAGCCTATTTAATCGAAGAGCCTATGGCGGCAGCCATCGGGAGTCGTTTAAATGTTCAGGATGCTTCGGGTTCAATGATTGTGGATATTGGCGGGGGCACTACGGAAATTGCCGTAATTTCTTTGGGAGGAATTGTTATCTCCAAATCTTTAAGGATTGCCGGTGATGAGATGAACGAGAATATTATTCAGTATGCAAGGGATAATTTTAATTTGCTTCTTGGGATTAGAACAGCTGAAGATGTAAAAATTAAAATTGGAAGTGCCTACCCGTTGGACAAGCCAATTTCAACTCAAATGCGTGGAAGGGATTTGGTTTCCGGGCTTCCTAAAGAAGTTACAATTACCGACACTCAAGCTCGTGAAGCCCTTCTCCATAGCTTAAAGGTTATAGTAAACAGTATTAAAGGAGTGATTGAAGAAATTCCACCTGAGCTAATTTCTGATATTATGACCAAGGGGATAGTATTAGCCGGAGGTGGGGCATTGTTACGTGGCTTGGATAAACTGGTTCATGAAGCCACTGCTATGCCGATAACAATTGCGGAAGACCCGCTAACCTGTGTGGTTAGAGGTACGGGTGTTGTGGTGGAAGATTTGGAAGTACTGAAGGATGTATTAGTCCCTACTGATTTTGGAAAAATTCCAAGATAACCTTAACCGACTAGCTAGTAATTAATTTTGTGCTATGCGTTTTATATATACAAAAGCTTTTGGAATATTTGCTGGCTGTGTAGTAGTGTTATCGCTATTTGTGTTTCTGCAGGTTAAAGGCGTGTTAGATCCTATTAGGGTAGCTATCTTAAGGTCACCACGACCGATTGTTTATTTAGTTAAAAATTTTACTTTACCAATTAAAAATTTTTTTGGAACAATCTATCAGTTAAGAAAAATATCACAAGAAAATACCGAGTTAAGATCCAAGGTTTTAGACTTACAGCTTAAACTGGTGCAGGAAAATCAAGTACAGCGAGAAAATGAAGCATTACGCAAGGAGTTGGGTTTTATCAAGGATTCAAAAATGCAATTGGCTTCCTGTACAGTGTTATCTGAAAATTCCTTTGGGCTGAGTAACTCATTAATTTTAAATTGCGGATCTGATGACGGGGTTAATTTGGGGGATGCTGTTATTTCACAAGGGTTTTTAGTTGGGAAGATTAATTATGCGGGAAAAAATTATAGTACGGTGCTACTTACAGTAGCGGCAGATTTTTTGGCCGATGCTAAAATCAGTCAAACCGGCTCTACGGCGTTGGTAAAAGGTTCTTATGGATCGGGTTTAATTTTAGATCAGGTTCCTCAATCATCACCCTTGGAGAAAGGCTGGATGGTAATAACAGCAGGAATCAATTCTCAAGTCCCAAAAAATATATTAATTGGCGAGGTTGGTGATATTATTTCTCCTAGTAGCGACTTGTTTAAAAGAGCGGTGTTGGTAAGTCCTGTGGATTTTCATAATTTAGAATTTGTTTTTGTGGTTAAGGGATAAATATATGAGGTATTTAATTTATATTGCAGTTATTGTTAGTTTGTTTGGTCTAAATTTAGGGATATTTCACAATCTGCAAATTAATAATCAAATACCAAATTTACTTTTTTTATTATCAATCTGTTTTACCTTAGACAATGAAGGTTTTGACTTCTTTTTTATAGCGTTTACTTCCGGAATAATTTTAGATTTTTATTCTACCGGTTTTTTTGGAGGTTATACATTAGGATTATTGATAATTAGCGTTTTAATGTATTTATTTATAAATAATATTTTGGTAATTGAAGTAAAGTTTAGAAGTCTGGCGGTATCCTTATTATTAGCACTGATTCTTTTAAATGTTATTGTATGGCTTTACGGTTTTACTGCGTATAAATTAAATATTACGCCAAGTTTTATAAGCTTTAAGACTTATATAGACAGTTTTCCAATTAACTTTTTCTATAATCTATTCTTTATATATCCCGTCTATTTATTTTCCAGTAACTTAAGATTATTTGTTGAAAAATTAAATATGCGCAGTAAAGGTGTGGTGCGCTAACATTATTGAAGATATGTGGAACCCTTTTGAAATAAAAACTAGTTACAACAAGCAAAAATATTCCAATAAATTAGATTGGGATGAGTCTGCTGCGGATACTCAAAGCACAGTTGAAGATATTCATGATGAAGACAGAGTTGTGCCAAACTTAACTTGGTTGAAGTTTATATTGGTGATTGCTTTTGGGGTTTTAACTTGGAGAATTTTTTATTTACAAATAATTCAAGGGTATAATTTTAGAGCCTTGTCAGACAGTAATAGAGTGAGAAGTCAGAGTTTGTTAGCCCCAAGAGGCTTAATTTTAGATAGAAATGGGCAAATATTGGCTCAAAATACTGCAAGTTTTAATTTAATTGCAGTGCCTTTCGATTTGCCTAAAAATTCTGAAGAGTTAAATAGCGTGCTTCAGAGGGCTTCTGAGTTATTTAAATTTAATGTTGACGAGTTAAAAGGTAAGTTAAAAAAAACTAGCACCAATTCTTTGTTGCCTATTGTCGTTCTGCAGGATATTAATCAAGAACAATCCATACTATTCGAAACTAAGGCCAGTGAGTTTATTGGAATGTCTGTACAAAGAATTCCGGTTAGAGATTATGTATCGCCAGAAGTATTTTCACACTTACTCGGATATACCGGGCTTGTTAGTCAGCAAGATTTAAAAAATTTAGATCAAGATAAATATGATGCCGTGGATTTTACAGGAAAAACCGGTATTGAATTAATGTATGAAAAATATGTTCACGGAATAAATGGTCAGGACTTGGTAGAGGTAGATGCAACAGGCAAGCTTTTAAGTAGCTTAGGAAAAAATTTACCAATAGCAGGAAATACACTGGCACTTAATATTGATAAAGAGCTTCAAGAAAAATTGTACAAATCTTTAGAAAGGGGTAAGGATCCACGAGCTACAGCGGTTGCGATAAATCCTAATAATGGGCAAATTTTGGCTCTTGTTAGTTTGCCGGGGTTTAATAATAATTTGTTTGCCAGAGGTATAAAGTCAGATATTTACAACAGCTTGCTAAACGATAAAGATTTACCTTTGTTTAATCGGTCAATTGCCGGAACTTACCCTCCAGGTTCAACCGTGAAGCCAATGGTAGCCATAGCAGGGATTGAAGAAAAGGTGGTTACAGAAAATACTAGAATTATTGATAATGGAAAAATTGTCATACCTAACCAGTTTGACCCGTCATTAAATTATGAATTTAGGGGTTGGAAACCTTCAGGGTTAGGATCTATGGATGTGAAGAGTGCTATAGCTATGAGTAGTGACATTTATTTTTATGTTGTGGCAGGCGGTGCGCCTAACGGTTCTATTTCTGGTTTGGGGATAGAAAAATTGGCAAGTTATTATCGTAAGTTTAATTTGGGAGCTTTGAGTCAAATAGATTTGCCGGGCGAGAAATCCGGTTTAGTACCGGATCCAGATTGGAAGATGAAATTTTATAAAAATGATCCTTTAAGAGGTAAATGGTATTTGGGGGATACTTATCATGTGGGTATTGGTCAGGGTGATTTATTGGTTACTCCGCTTCAGGTCGCCATATGGACTGCGACAATTGCCAACAACGGTATTGGTTATGCCCCGCAAATTGCCAATCGAGCAGTGGATGCAAATGGAAAAGTAATTTGGCAGAACGAACCAAAGGTTTTGGTGAAGGATATTGGTTCCAAGGAAAGTATTAGAATTGCGCAAGAGGGAATGAGACAGACTGTGCTGGATGGAACCGCTAAGGCGTTATCGGCTTTGCCTATAACTTCCGCTGGTAAAACCGGAACATCACAGTTTGATGGAAGTAATTTAGCCAGAACCCACGCATGGTTTACTTGTTATGCTCCTTATGAAAATCCTGAGATAGTGATTACGGTTTTGGTTGAATCTGGTGGTGAAGGTAATGCCGTAGCAGAGCCAGTGGCAAGAGAGGTTTTGGATTGGTGGGCAAAAAATAGGATGGGTAAATAAGGTTTGACAATATGCAATTATCTTAGCATACTGTGATTAGTAAAAAATTATATAGGACTCTGTGGAATGGTTATTATTGATGGGAAAAAAATTGCTGAAGATATTCTGAATGAAATTAAAAGTGAAGTGGAAAAACTTAAATTCCAGCCGATTTTTTGCGATATTTTAGTTGGCGACGACCCTTCTTCGGTGCAGTACGTAAAAATGAAAGCCAAAACTGCGGAGAGAGTCGGGATGAAATTTTTAAATGCAAATTATCCGGCAACAATTTCCACAGAAGATCTTATCCTAGAGGTTAAAAAGCTTAACGCCGTACCAAATTTATGTGGTTTAATTATGCAGTTGCCTCTTCCTGAAAGTATTAGTAAACAGGAGGTTTTAGATGCTATAGATCCTAGGATCGACGTTGACTGCACTGGAAAAGTGAATACCGATTTATTTTATAAAGGCAGGGCATATATGAGGTATCCTACAGCCTTGGCGGTTATGGAAGCTTTAGACAGTTTGGAAATAAATTTTGAAAGAAAAAAATTTCTTGTTGTTGGATATGGTCAGTTGGTGGGTAAACCGGTCAATTATTTATTGGAAAAAAGAAGGTTAATGGTGGATGTGGCAAGAAGTAAGACTCCCGATATTTTTGATTTAATGAAAAAAGCCGATGTTATAATCAGTGCCGTAGGAAAACCTAATTTAATTACTGGTGATAAAATTAAACCAGGGGTGGTTGTTATAGATGCCGGGACATCAGAAGCAGACGGAGGGGTAGTCGGGGATGTGCAATTTGATTCGATTAAAGATATTGCTAGTTTTATTTCTCCGGTGCCGGGAGGGGTAGGACCGGTAACCGTAGCGAAGTTGCTTTCTAATGTTTTAAAGGTTGCTAAAATGAGTAAATAGTTATGGAAGAACAAAAACCAAAAATAATATCACCTGAGAAGTACAAGATAAGAGTTAAATTAAGTTCGGCTGTGGCCGTAAAAATTTTAACATTAGTGAATTCAGTATTAAAATTTTTGGGTTTGAAAAAAACTAAGAGATTTTGGGGAATAGTATATGATAGTGTTAGTAAACAGCCTTTGGATCCGGTAATTGTAAAATTACTTTACGCAGACGGTAGGGAAATTGAAAGTTGTGTAACTGACATTATGGGTCGGTATGGTTTTTTGGCAGCTCCGGGGAAATTTAAAATTTTTGCTAGGAAGACTAATTATATTTTTCCTTCGACTGTGGTGACAGGTGAGCGCGATGGTATCTTTGAAAATATTTATCGAGGTGAATTTTTTACTTTGAGTGGTGATTTGGAGGTAGTGGCGCCGAATATTCCCATGGATCCGGTAAATTTTGATTGGAACCAACAGGCAAAGAAAAAAATGGATCAAAGTTACCCATTTTTTAAACTTTTTTTGCAAAGATTGTCCGCAACTTTTTTTTGGTTTTTTTTGGTTTTCGGTTTGTTGAGTGTTTGGGAATTTTACCCTAATGTCCCTACTCCTATTTATGTTATTATAGCTATTTTTTTAGTAGTTATAATTTTGGCGAAGTTAGTGCCTGAGTCTAGACTTTTTGGGCGAGTGGTTTTTCGAAAAGAAATTGAAGATATGAAATACTTGTTTTTGGAATTGCATAATGCCCAATTTCCGGATGTTAGTTTTGGTAAGACTATTACTCATGAGGATGGTAGGTTTTTATTGAGAGCAAACCCCGGCAAATATCTTTTAACAGTTAGTCGGGTGAACACTCAGACTGAGAAAGTTTTACTTGGTTCTATAAATATTAAAATAGGACGCGAAGGGGTTTTCCAAAGTACTTTAATTATTAGGTAAATTTTTTTAAAAGTGCTATAATTAAGCAAATATATTTTTATGGATAATACAAGAAAAAGAATTTTAGTAGTAGAAGATGATGCAGATTTAAGAACCGTACTATCGGATAAGTTAGAAACTTTGAATTATCAGGTTATTCAAGCTGGAGATGGCGAAGAGGCTATTACTCTACTTTTAGATGAAAAGCCGGATTTAATCCTTTTGGATTTAATGTTACCAAAATTAGATGGGTTTAAGGTACTAGAGCGAATAAGGCATTACCCTGAAGAGGTTATTGCTTCCACTAAGGTCATTGTTTTAAGTAACCTTTGGAGCGATAAAGACATTCTTAGGGCCCAGGCTTTAAAAGTAGACGAATATTTTGTTAAGGCTAATACTAATTTAGACGAAGTTTATACCAAGATTAAAACGATTATTTCCTCTAAATAAGTCTGATTTTGGCTGTATTATTCTTGGAATTTTGAGGGAAAGGGTGTTAGGGCTGATGTTTGACAAAAATTAGAAAGTTATGTATTATGTTAGTAATAAAGGCCTCGTGAGGGCCTTTTAAAAAAGACAAATAATTGTAAGCAAGATTATGAATATAGTGCAATTTTTTAGTGAAGTAAAAGCTGAGCTTTTAAAAGTAGTTTGGCCATCGAAGTCTGAGACTTTTCGCTACACTATGACCGTTATAGTTTTTAGCGTTGCTGTGGCACTTATTTTAGGTGCTTTTGACTATATGTTACTCAGGGTTTTTGAAGCAATTATAAATAGATAAAACAAGGTTATGTTACCAACAGGGCATGTTGCCGGAGGGTATTTAACCGGTATTGTACTTTTAAAAATTTTAAAACCTGAGTTTAATCCAAATGAGATTAATGGTTTAATAGTTTGGGCTGTATTCTTTGGCTTTGCACCGGATTTAGATGTCTTTTGGTTCTTTTTTAAGAACAAAACAATGTTAGTAGCAAGTAGTACTAACGAAACAAGCCATAGAAAATTTATAGGTCATGCACCGTTGTTGTGGTTAGTGGTTGGATTCGGAATATATTTTTTAGCAAACGATTTATATATAAAATATATTGGGTTGATGTTGTGGATGGGGAGTTGGAGTCATTTTCTGCTCGATAGTATTGAATACGGGATAATGTGGCTTTGGCCTTTTAGCACCAACATTTATGCTTTAAAAAATACAGCAGTAGCTAAACCAATTACAGAGCAGGGTTTTATTAAACATACAGTTACATTTTTAAAATATTATTTAACAAGATTAACTTTTTATTTAGAAATTTTAGTTATAATTACAGCTTTAGCTGTTTACTTACAACATTAATCTTAAATCTTTAATCAATATGTCAAGACAACAAGTTACAGGACAAAGAAATTGGTACGTACTTCATACCTATAGCGGTTATGAAGACAGTGTGGCTTTTAACTTAAAGCAACGTATTGAAAGTATGGATATGCAGGATAGTATTTTTGACGCAATTGTTCCTAAAGAAAAAAAGATCAAGATTAAGGATGGCAAGAGAACTACTATAGAAGAAAAGATTTTTCCAGGTTATGTGCTAGTCAACATGATTGTAACAGATGATTCTTGGTATGTAGTTAGAAACACCCCTAACGTTACCGGTTTCGTAGGTAGCGGAACTATTCCTTCTCCGATTGATGATGAAGAATTGGCTTACTTGAAAAAGAGAATGGGCGCAGACGAACCTAAATATAAAATTGAATTTGCATTGGGTGATTTGGTAAAAATTCAAGACGGGCCGTTTAAAGATTATGAAGGTAAAGTAAGTAGTTTAGATGAAGCTCATGGTAAAGTAAAAGTAATGGTTACAATTTTCGGCAGAGAAACACCAGTAGAGTTAGACTTCTTGCAGGTAAAGAAAATGTAGATACACAGATGGGAAACAGATGACGCAGATATAACCCACTATATCATCTTGGACGAAGATCTTGGGATCCAGAAGTATTATAAATCTAATAAGAAAGGAATGGTTGGCGGCAGTGCCGTCCCGATCGCACTAAAAAGTCAAAGCAAGTAATTGCCGAGATAGCGGTCTACCATCACAACATATATGGCAAAGAAAATTAAGACCACCATAAAACTCCAGCTACCAGCTGGAAAAGCAACTCCTGCTCCACCAGTAGGTACCGCCCTTGGACCCCACGGTGTGAACATAGCTGCATTCGTTAAAGAATTTAACGACAAAACAGCAGGCGGGGATATGACTATCCCAGTTTTAATGACTGTTTATGAAGATAGAAGTTTTAGCTTTATTTTAAAAACCCCTCCAGCTTCTAACCTTATTATGAAAGCAATTGGCTTGGCAAAAGGTAGTGCTAACCCACTTACAACAAAGGTTGGTAAAATAACTGCAAAGCAAATTACTGAAATTGCAGAAAAGAAAATGTCTGACTTAAACGCCAATGATTTAGCAGCAGCCGAGAAAATTATCCGCGGTACTTGTAGAAGTATGGGCGTGGAAGTTATAGGTTAATATTTTAATTTTAATTTGTGGGACCCCGATGTCCATCGGGGGTTTGTACCACGAAAGGAAAACAATATGGCAAAATTAGCAAAGAGAGTTAAAGCAAATAATGAATTAGTAGATTTTAATAAAGTCTATTCAGCTGAAGAAGCTATTGAATTAGCTAAAAAGACTGCAACTACCAAGTTTGTTGGAAGTATTGAAGTGCATATTCGTACTTTAATTGAAGCCAAGAAAACAGACCAAGCGGTAAGAGGCACAGTTTCTTTGCCAAACGGCACTGGTAAAACCAAGCGCGTAGCCGCTTTCGTAACCGAATCCAAAGAAAAAGATGCTAAAGATGCGGGTGCTTTTGTGGTTGGTGGAGAAGATTTGATTAAGAAGATTAAAGAAACTGAAAAAACCGATTTCGATGTAGCTATTGCTGAACCAGCATTAATGCCTAAGCTTGCCGCTATTGCTAAAATTTTGGGTACTCGCGGACTTATGCCTAACCCAAAAACTGGCACCGTAGGACCAAATATTGCTGAGATGGTAA
Organism: uncultured Candidatus Saccharibacteria bacterium; assembly: GCA_964348935.1. Taxonomy (GTDB): domain Bacteria; phylum Patescibacteriota; class Doudnabacteria; order UBA920; family UBA920; genus PALSA-1336. Next base: position 102,030 of record CAYGEJ010000001.1, read on the forward strand.
AAGAAATTGCCGGTGGTAAAGTTAACTTTAAAAATGATGACTCCGGAAATATTCATCAAGTAATTGGTAAGACCAATTTTGACAGTAAAGCATTGTTGGAAAATTTAAAAACATTTTATCAAGCGGTTTTACAAAGCAAGCCACAAACCGTAAAAGGACAATTAGTTGCCAGTGTGGTTTTAAATTCCACAATGGGACCTGGAATAAAGGTTAAAATAAGCTAATTATCTATTAAGTAAATAAGAAAGCCGGTGCATGGTTTGCACCGGCTTTTGATTTGGGCGACGAAGTCATGGTTAGACTCCCCACAGGTATTGGTCATCATCAGGTTCTTGTGTTGTTGGTTGATCCAGTTTTTTATTGTTGGATTCCTCGTAAGGAAATCCGGTTGCATCTGCTTGATGAAAATCGCGTTGTGTATCGCTTTGCATAATAAGCCCCCCTTTGTGGCCTAATATCTGAGTATTTAAATAAACAGTCAGATATTAAAACACAAATAAAAACCCCGCTCCTTTTAGGGAAGCGGGAATTAAAGTTAAAGTAATTAATTACTTGTTATAACCTTAACGAACCCAAATTCCCTGGAGGAAATAAGGCTAAGAAGGAGAGACAACAAGTTTTGGTAAATATTTTTCATGTATATAAATTATAGCTGATTTGGAAAAAGTGTCAAATGACAAAATGAAAGCGACCCAGACTGCTTTCTCACTCGGTAAAGGTGAAGGGCTGTGGGGTCGCTTGTCGCTATTGGTTTGGCGTTAAAATCACCTCCTTTGATGATTTGATTGCGGTTGGTTTTTGTACCATCCGTCGTGCTTCTCCAGCAAGTGAAGTTTCGTTTATTCTGGCAGACCAGATAAAGCGAGTTTCCTCTTGTGCAAGGTAGAAGCAGAATTCGTAATTCTCGTTACGGTGTTGAGCATTGTCTTTTAGGACAATGGTCACGCTTTTTCCGTCGAGAGTCGCGCTTATTCCAACACAGGGAAAGTAGTTTTCAATTGGGTAAAGCAACTGCAGGGTCATAAACGCTCCTTTTGTGGACTAAAAATTAAATCGACTCGGTGTCAATTTATTTTCCTAAGCCACAAAAAAAACCCGCCGCGGCGGGGAAGTAAGCTTAAATAAAACTTTAGCTATTTATTTCCCACAACCGCATAAATAAAGACTTGATGGACTTAGTGCCCATTTTGGTTGTCTTCTTGCTAATTTGGGAAACAATGAATAAATTCATATGAATATATTAAAGTATTTTAGAAATATTGTCAAAAAAATTCCCCGCCGGTTTGTAAGAGCCGGCGGGGTGTTTTGGATACCTTGCTACTTCAATAGTTGTAGATTTTGGCGGGCCCAGTTAATGAGTTCCTGCATCTCTTTTTTTGTAGGTTTTTCAAGCCCAAAGCCTTTGCCGTTTTTGTTCGAATAACCCTCACGAGACTGGCCACATAAAGTCAGATCGTGGTGTTGAAGAGGGTCTAAACTTAGACTCAGCATCCTCATTCTGAGAGATTCGCCTTGAAGTTGAAATCCATATATTGCCTTCCCATTGGAAAGGTGGCCGTGAATTTTTTCCATGTTCCCACTCCTTAAAGTTTTTTTGCAACTTGGTTCTGGGGTTCTGTTAAAACTCCAAAATTTAGGTAACAAAAAACTCCTTCCGCCAAGGCGGAAGGAGTAAAGTTTAAGTAAAAAACTATTAACTCAACCGTCTTGGAAAAGAAAGAATAATAATGCTTATAATAGAAATTTTATCCTGAATTAACTTCATACAAAGTAATTTTAAAGGAAACCTAGCCTTTTTGTCAATTACTGTAAGATATAGTAGAATTGAATATATTACTAAAATAAAATTATATGGCAGAAGAGCGAAAGCATTTTAGACCTTCGTGGGATGATTATTTTATGGCTATTGCCAAGATAATTGCGGCCAGAGGAACCTGTGATAGGCTTTACGCCGGTTCAGTTTTGGTTAAAGATAATAGAATTATTGCTACTGGATATAATGGTTCGCCAGCAGGGTTACCACATTGTAACGATGTAGGTCATTTACTTGAAGAAGGGCATTGTGTGAGAACTGTGCATGGTGAACATAATTCACTATTACAAGCTGCCAGACAAGGTGGAACTGCCACACAAGGTTCAACTATGTATACCAAATATAGCCCTTGCATTCATTGTACTAAGTACGTAATTGCTTGTGGAATTAAACGAGTAGTTATTGGTAAAATTTATAGAAACCCTCAAGCATTAGATATGCTTAAAGAAGCAGGTGTGGTGGTAGATGTGTATGCAGAAAACGAAAATTGGCGTGGGGAGTTAGGTCAAATTTTTATGGAAGATATTCCTGTCAGGCAAAATGAAGGTGAAGTAAAAATGGCAAATAAATAATTTTATATGAATAATATTTTACTTGCCGTAGTCGGTTTAGCCGGTGCCGGTAAAACAGAAAGCACAGAGTATTTAATAAAAAAAACATCTTGGCCTAAAGTTTATTTTGGACAAGCAGTAGTTGATGAAGCAAATAAGCGAGGCATGCCTGGAGAAACTGGGGAAAGGCAAGTGCGAGAAGAATTTCGCGCTAAGGACGGAATGGCGGCAATGGCTATTGCCAGCTTGCCAAAAATAAAAGAGTTATACGCTCAGGGAAATGTAATTATTGAAAGTTTATATTCTTGGGAAGAATACACTAAACTTAAAGAGGAGTTTCGAGAGCAGTTTAAGGTTTTAGCTATTTATACTTCTTTTAACACAAGAGTAAAAAGAATGGCAGTTCGTGAAATTCGTCCTTTAAATCAGCAAGACTTATTTACCCGGGATTATTCTCAAATAGAAAATTTGCATCAAGCAGGGCCAATTGCTAGAGCTGAATGGACAATTGTTAATGAAGGAAGTAAGGAAGATTTGTATAAGGAAATAGATAATATATTAGAAAATTTGAATGAAAGTAAAAATTAGCAAATCTGACCCAAATATAGAATTGCCAAAATATGGAACCAAAGAGTCTGCGGGTTTTGACATAGCTTCAAATAAGGACTTGGTAGTGCCTGCAGGTGGGGTGGAGAAAATCCCTACAGGGTTAATTATAGAGGCCCCAGAAGGTTATTTTTTGCTTGTATCGGCACGTAGTAGCCTATCTGTTAAAAAAGGTTTGACTTTGGCGAATGGTATAGGTGTTGTGGATAGGGATTATTCTGGGCCAAAAGACGAAATTTATATTATTGTTCATAATTTTACAAACAATTCAGTTGAAGTAAAAAAGGGTGAACGTGTGGCACAAGGTATATTTCTACCAGTCAGTCAGGCTGAGTGGGAAGTTTTGGGTGAATTAAGGAAAGAGGATAGGGGTGGATTTGGAAGTACCGGTGGGTATATTGACAGTGAAAAAGTAATAAGTTAAAAGAACAATATGATAATAGGACTCGTCGGTGAAAAATTAGCAGGGAAAGACACTGTGTCTAATTATTTGGTAGAAAAGTATGGTGCTACCCAGTTTAAGTTTACCCATATTTTAGATGCAATTTTAGAAGATCTGAATTTAGAAATTTCCAGAAAAAATGAAATAGATTTAGGTTTGGGGTTGCGTAAGATTTTTGACGAGCATGTTTTGGTAAATGCCTTGGAGCAAAGAGTTAAAAAATCCCTTTCCAGCTATCGTGTGGTAAATGGTATTCGTATGGACGAGCTTGGTGTGGTTAAGGGTTGGGGCGCTAAAATTATTTATATCACAGCACCTATTTCAGTTCGTTTTGAAAGATATAAAAATCGTAGAGAAAAGGCAGATGATGCTTTGATGAACCTGCAGGAGTTTATTGAACAGGAAAAAGGCCCGACAGAATTAGAAATTCCTGAACTTGGCAAGCGAGCGGATTTTAGAATTGATAATACAGGGTCATTGGAAGAGCTTTATGCGAAAATAGAAATGATATTAAAGTCTTTGATAAAATAATATGGCGTTACTTAAATTTGGAAAATCAAATAAAAAACATCATACCCAAAAAGGGAAGTTTGTTGTTATTGACGGTACTGATGGCAGTGGTAAAGCGACTCAGACTCAAAGGTTGGTAGAAACTTTAAAAACCGAAGGCTATATGGTGGAAATGGCGGACTTTCCACAGTATGGAAAAAAGTCAGCCGGGCTAGTAGAAGATTATTTAAACGGCAAATATGGACAGGTGAGTCCGCAGGCTGCATCTATTTTTTATGCTGTAGATAGATTTGATGCTTCTTTTCAAATTAAGAAATGGCTCGAGGAAGGCAAGATTGTGGTTTGTAATAGGTATGTAACGGCTAATGCAGGACATCAAGGTGGTAAAATTGCCGACGATATAGATAGGATGAAGTTTTTTCGATGGTTGGACAATTTAGAGTATGGAATTTTTAATATCCCAAAACCAGATTTAAATATTATTTTGCATATGCCTGCAGAAATGGCACAGAAGTTAGTAGACCAAAAGTCAGCTAGTTCTCGTGAATATGTTGGTGGTAAAAAGAGGGATTTACACGAAGCAGATTTAGATCATTTAAAAAATGCGGAACATGTGTATATGGAAATTGCAAAACTTTTCCCAAATACTAAGTTAGTAGAGTGTGTACAAGAAGATAAATTATTAACTAAAGATGAGGTTCATAATAAAGTTTGGGCTTTAGTGAGAAGAATCGCTTTAAAAGATTTAAAACCACAAAATTAAAAAATATGCAAGTATATCACGACTTATTAAAAAAAATATTAGCAGATGGCGTTCAAAAGCACGACCGTACTGGGACTGGAACTAAAAGTATTTTTGGTTACCAAATGCGTTTTAATTTAGCAGAAGGTTTTCCTTTAATGACTACTAAAAAAGTTCATTTAAAATCTATAATTTATGAACTGCTTTGGTTTTTAAAAGGGGACACTAATGTAAAGTGGTTGAATGAAAATGGAGTAACTATTTGGGATGAATGGGCAGACGAGAATGGTGATTTGGGGCCAGTATATGGAAAGCAGTGGCGCGCCTGGAAAGGTTACAGTGGAGAAACATTTGACCAAATAGCTTACGTGGTAGACCAAATTAAAAACAATCCTGACAATAGAAGAATGGTAGTTTCTGGTTGGAATGTGGCAGACTTGCAAAGTTTAATTGCGGGCAAAAAAACCGCACCACCACCATGCCATACCATGTTTCAGTTTTATGTAGCTAATAATAAACTTTCCTGCCAGCTTTACCAACGAAGTGCAGACGTATTTTTAGGAGTACCATTTAACATTGCCTCTTACGCACTTTTAACTATGATGATAGCGCAAGTAACCGGTAGAGAGCTTGGAGACTTTGTTCATACTTTGGGAGATGCACATATTTACAACAACCATTTTGAACAAGTAAATTTACAACTTTCCAGAACACCAAAAGCACTTCCAACAATGAAAATAAACCCAGAAGTGAAAGATATTTTTAAGTTTCGTTACGAAGATTTTACTCTAGAAGGTTACAACCCAGACCCAGGAATTAAAGCACCTATTGCAATTTAGACGACTGGACAACTTTAACGCATTTTATACTACCCTCTAATCCCTAATCGCTATTCACTAACTACATGATTTCAATAATTGCTGCTGTAGCGGAAAATAATGTTATAGGTATAAACAACACTCTTCCGTGGAATATCCCAGAAGATTTAAAACATTTTCAGGAAGTTACCAAAGGTAAAATTGTTTTAATGGGCAATAAAACATTTGAGTCTATTGTTTCTATTTTGGGTAAGCCACTGCCAAACAGAAAAAATGTTGTGGTAACATTAAATAAATCCTATACTGTGCCAGCTGGAGTGGAGTTGGAGTTTGATTTATTTAATGCTTTAGAAAAATATAAAAATGAAGATTTATTTGTAATTGGCGGGGCGCAAATTTGGAAATTGGCTTTGCCATTTGTAGACCAGTTGTATATAACTCACGTACATAAAAATTATGAAGGCGATGCTTTTTTCCCAGAAGTTAACTGGCAAGAATGGGAAAAAGTAGAAGAAGAAAAGCATTCAGAGTTTACATTTGCTAAATACATAAAAAAATCCCCATAATTGGGGTTTAAATTTAAATTGTGGCCGAAAGTGTAATTCGGCCGAAGTTTTTCGGACTCTTTGTTAGGAGTCCTGTTTTTTTGGTTGCTCAAGTCGGATCGCGGTTTTGTACGCCCATTTGGAAATGGGCATGAAAATCGAGATTCCATGGAGTATGGTCACTCCTACGGTGTTGCTAGTGCAACTTTCGGGAGTGTAGCACGCTCCATTTGCCATGGGTATTACCCAAAACTCGAGTGCCAGGCTCAGTAAGCCAAAACCAAGAAACCAATACATTGTGCCCTCCTACGGGTCATTGTTTGCAAAGACTTGTCAATTATTCTTTGCACACTAATTTTGCCATAAACCTTTGGGAATATCCATACCCCCAAAAAACGGTACCCTTGACAAAACGGGTAAAAGGGTGTATAATAATCAATTTTTTGTTATAATTTGTGAGCTCTGGTTTTTGAGATAATCGTTATGTCACAATATATCGATCGTCACAAAAACAAACGTATGGTTGCACCAAGACTGTGCGAAACCGAAATCCAAAAGCTCATGGCAACAAGGATGTTGCCAGGTCACGACCGCCATTCGAGGTTAGAGTTTTTGCTTACGCTAATGACCGAATTAGCCGAGCAGGAACTTGAATATCGTTTGGCGCCTACTAATACAGAGGCAAGGCATGGGCACGGAACACATCTTCGTATTTCAGACGAGCTGTGGGACAGATTACAAACCTATGCTTCAGTGTATAGGATGAGAACAGGTGAGCTTGCTCACGAACTGATACTGCTTGGCCTAGAGCTAGTGGAAGAAATAGAGAAAGTGGTCAAGTGGCCACTTAGGAAGGAGGAGATAAAAAGCCGGTTTAAAAGGACACTTGAACTTCGGTATGGGCGCATGCGCCAGCCGATTTAAGACCTTACCGGGTCACACCTAAATGCAGTTTAAAACCCGCCTGGGGCCTTGCTCGCGCACAATTGTTACGTATGCGACAAGGCCTCTTAAATTTGGTAAAAATAAATGATATACTTAGTAAATGAATCCCTTTTTAAAAAGGGATAGTCCATTATAAAGGGTTTTTGTATCTTTAAAATTTATTTCTTTATTATTTTAGGAGTAAATTAGAAATTTCAAACAAAGTTGAACGAATTAGCAAAAAAATTAGAACTACTTAAATCTGAAATTTTAAATCTTAAATCTCACTTAAATTTACCCCAAAAAGAGCAAAGAATTTTAGAGCTCGAAAGTGCTATGCAAGAAGGGGATTTTTGGGCAGATAATTTAAATGCACAAAAAGTTAGTCAAGAGTATAAAAATTTAAAAACATTTTACGATTTTTGGAAAGGTCTTGAAGATAAAACGCTTGAGCTTTTAGAATTGGTTAAAAATAATACTGACGAGTCGGATGAAACAAAAAGCTATTTAGTTGAGCAGTTTGAAGTTTTAGAAGAGCAATACAAGAAAAATCGCTTTGTTGCACTGCTTTCTAAAAAATATGACGATCATAATGCAATTTTTTCTATTCACTCAGGTGCGGGTGGGGTAGATGCGCAAGATTGGGCAGATATGCTCCTACGAATGTTTTTAAGATATTGCGAGAAAAAAGGTTTTAGCACAGAAGTATTGGAATTAAGCAAAGGTGAACAGGGTGGAGTAAAAACCGCAGTGGTGGAAGTTCATGGGGCATACGCGTATGGACTTTTAAAAAGTGAAGCTGGAGTTCATAGGTTGGTGCGTTTGTCTCCTTTCAACCCAGCACACACTAGAGAGACTTCATTTGCTTTAATGGAATTATTACCACTCTTAGAAGAAAAAGAAGAACTTACAATAGACCCGAAGGACTTAAAAATAGAAGCCAATACTGCAAGTGGTCACGGTGGGCAAAGCGTTAATACTACATATTCTGCAATTCGTATAACTCATATTCCAACTGGACTTAAAGTTAGCATTCAAAATGAACGTAGCCAACACCAAAACCGCGAAATGGCTATGAAAATTTTAATGGCTAGACTTAAAATTTTAGAAGAAGAAAAACTACAAAAGGAAAAGCAAGAATTACGCGGAGAATTTAAGAGTGCGGAATGGGGTAATCAAATTCGCTCTTACGTGGTACATCCTTATAAAATGGTAAAAGATCATCGCACTAATTTTGAAACTAGTGATCCAGATTCAGTATTAAATGGCGAACTTGATGAATTTGTGGAAAGTTATTTGGAAAAAATAGCTTCAAGCTAGAATTTTTGGTATAATAAATATATTAGAAATATTTTGAAATAAATATAAATATAATTTTTTAGTATCCGCGTTATCTGAGTGTATTTGTATATCCGCGATCTATGATAAAGTTTGAAAACGTAGTAAAAACCTATAAAAATAGAAAAGCTTTGGACGGTATTAATTTACAAATCCGCCACGGCGAATTTATTTCGCTTGTTGGACTTTCCGGTGCTGGAAAATCCACTTTTCTTAAGCTTATAATAGGAGAAGAAGATATAGACGGCGGGCAAATATATATTGATGACGTAGATATATCTAAGGTTAAAAAGTCAGATATGCCTTATTTGCGAAGAAAGATAGGTATGGTTTTTCAAGATATTAAATTACTTCCTAAACGAACAGCTTATGAAAATGTAGCATTCGCTATGGAGGTGTGTGGGCATAGTCTGGAAAAAATTAAAAAAGAAGTACCTAAAATTTTAGATTTGGTTGGTTTATCCCATAAGAAAGACAGTTTTCCGCATGAGATGTCAGGAGGAGAGAAGCAGAGAGTTGCTATTGCTAGGGCTTTATCACATCGTCCAGTGTTGCTATTGGCAGATGAGCCGACTGGAAACTTAGACGAAGTTAACGCAGCGGAAGTTTTGGATTTGCTCCTGAAAATAAACCAGCTTGGAACTACGGTTATTTTGGCCACTCACGCAGCGGATTTGGTGAATAAAGTTAAAAAAAGAGTTATTACAATTGAAGGTGGAAAAGTTACAATTGAACAAGCTAAAGGAAAGTATAAACTTTAAGTAGGTTAAAGGTCTTGCACCTAGAACCTTGCACCCTAGAACCTAAATTATGTTAGACTCAATTTCATTTTTTCGAATAGTAAAAACCGGTTTCACAAATTTTATTAGAAATTTGTGGTTATCTATGGCAGCGACTATGGTCATGAGTATTACCTTGGTAATTTTTTCTACGCTTTTTTTAATGTTTTTTTTAACAAATTACTCCATTAACACGATACAAAATACTGTAGATATAAGCGTGTATTTTAAAATAGGTTTAGCTGAGGAGCAGATTAACAATATTAAAGCTGAAATTGCTGGTGATTCTAGGGTTAAGGAGATTAGTTATGTTTCCGCAATGCAAGCCTTTGAAGAATTTAAGGCTCGACACCAGTCAGATCCGCTTATTTCTCAGTCATTAAATGAATTAACAGAAAATCCATTACCTGCAACTTTACACGTCAAAGCAAATAATTTAGAAGATTATCCTGCTATATCCGGCATGCTTCAATCTGAGCAATACGCAAGTTTTATTGATAAAGTCAATTTTGATGACAATCGTTTAGTTATTGAAAGGCTGAGTAGTATTTTAAAATTTATTGTCACTTTTGGGTTGGGTTTAGTAATAGTTTTTGCAATTATCGCTATATTGGTAATTTATAATACAATTACCCTGACAATTTACAATCGCAAGGAAGAAGTGGAAATAATGCGTCTTGTTGGCGCTACAAATTGGTATATTCGAGGACCTTTTTTAACAGAAAGCATATTGTATAGCATATTTTCTACGTTAATTACCGCGTTGTTGTTTGTTCCAGTTTTTACCAAGATAGTCCCCAAGGTTTTAATATACGTAAATCCTCAGTTAAGCGCTTATGGTACTGAAGTTTTTAATTTTACGTATCTAGTAATTATTTTATTTAGTTTGGCCTTAGTACTTTCAATAATTTCCACAATGTTTGCTATTCGAAAGTACTTAAAAATTTAGCTTAGTTAAGCTAAATTTAAGAATATCTTAATAAGCACTTGATAAAATTAAATAAACTAGTATACTAACAAAGAGCCCAAGTTAGCTTTTAGGTGTTAGTGGGTAGGTGTTAGAAAAAACATTTACATTCCACTGCAATCGGTGACTCTCTTAATAGGAGAGTTTTTTTATTTTTTGATAACTAAAATTTATTTTTTACGAATAATAGCGAATGATAACTAATGCTATTGTTTAGGATTAGTTATCATTCGTTGTGTATAAACTTATTTTTAATTAGTGAATGTTATGAAGGTTATTTTTATCAAAGAACTATCTGGAACTGCAAAAAAAGGTGAAATAAAAGAAGTCAATGACGGTTACGCCAAAAATTTTTTAATTGCTAAAGGTTTTGCCCAAATGGCTACAGCGGACATTCAAGCCAAAATTGCCAAAGAGCAAAAAGAAGCAGATGCGAAACATAAAAAAGAAAAAGAAAAGTTGGAAGCCTTAAAAGCTGAAATGGAAAAAAGAGTTTTTACTGTCAAAGTGAAAGTTGGAGACAAGGGTCAGGTTTTTTCCGGTGTACACGAAAAAGAAATAGCTGGTGTGGTTAACGCCAAAATGTCTTTAAATATTGAGAAGAATCAGGTTAAATTAGACAAACCAATTAAAGATCTTGGTGAGCATAAAGTTTCTTTAAAGTTACATTCTGGACTGATTGCTACAATTAAATTAAATGTAGAGGCACAATAAAAAACAATTATGGATAACCAATTACCACAATCTGCAGTGCCTACTATTTGGGAAACTAACCCAAAACTTAAAATACTACTACTTGTTTTAATTTTTGTCTTTTTATTTTCCGGAATTGGTCTAACCGCTTTTTCTGTTTGGGGTAATAATTATCGCCAGAAAGTTTATGAAGAAACCAAAGCCGGGTTGCCAGTGCACCAAGAGAGTAAATCAGCTAGTCAGCAAATAAGTGAATCAGAATGGAAAACTTATAGGAATGAAGAATATGGATTTGAGTTTAAATATCCTAATAATTTATCTCTTAGCGAAAATAATTCACAAGTGGTATTGAATCATAGTATTCCTTATAAAAACGGTGGGGATTGTGATATGATCGGTGACGGTAAACAATATGACAACTTGGTTGATTTTAAGGTTTCATTTCAAATAGCATCCACAGCCCCTTTAAGTTTTTTCGACGGCAGTTATGATAGTGGTAATTTAAAAGGCTCGTGGGTATATGAGGGGGTAGAGGGTTGTGGTCAAGTTGTATATTATTTTGACTTCAGCAAAGGCAAGACTCTTGTTGTAAAAAAAGATGTCGTACAAGCTCTATCGGGTGTTAGTACGTTATGGGACAAAGAAGCTATATTGAAAGTACCGGGAGTAATTAGCGTAAATGATTCCGCTCAATTCTTAGACCAAATCCTTTCTACGTTTAAATTTACCAAGTAATTGCAAATTGAAAATTAATAATTGAAAATCGTTCATATGTCCTATCACATAAAAGCTCGTAAGGCAAAAAAGTTGAAAACAAAATTTATATTCGTTTCTGGTGGGGTAATATCCTCGGTAGGAAAGGGTGTTACCACGGCGTCTCTCGCCGCGCTTTTAGAAGCTCGTGGTTATGTTGTAGCTCCGGTGAAAATGGATATGTATTTAAACGTAGACGCTGGAACAATTCGTCCACAGGAACACGGGGAAGTATTTGTGACTAAGGACGGTATGGAAACAGATCAAGATTTGGGGAACTATGAAAGATTTATGAATGCCGACCTTACAGGAGCCAATTATTTAACCAATGGACAAATATACCAAACTATTATTCAAAAGGAAAGAAATTTTGAATACGACGGAGAAGATGTTGAAATTGTCCCGCACGTTCCAGAAGAAATAATTCGTAGAATGGAAAAGGCTGCCGCAGAGCGAAAAGCCGATTTTGTAATTGCTGAAGTTGGTGGAACTGTCGGAGAATACCAAAATGTGCTTTACATGGAAGCTAATAGAATTATGAAGTTTAGAGATGGGCGTGATGTAATTCATATTCATGTGGGTTATTTGCCAACCCCGCCAAGTGTTGGGGAGATGAAGAGTAAACCAATGCAGACTTCGGTAAGAATTTTAAATGGGAGTGGAATTCAGCCAGACTTTTTAGTTTGCAGGGCAGAAAAACCCATAGATGACAGACGTAAAGAAACCTTGGCATGGATTACCAGTGTACCAGTAGCTAATATTATTGCGGCTCCAAATGTTGACAGTATTTATCGTGTCCCTTTGAGTTTTGATCAGCAAAAATTTACAGATAAAATTTTAGCAAAATTTGGAATGTCCCGCGGAGCGGGATCCGCCTCTGGCGGAAAGGGTTTAAAGAAATGGACTGACTTAGCAAAAAAGATTACTAAAATCAACTCCAGTAAAAACGAAGTTAATATTGCGGTAGTGGGAAAGTATTACGAAACCGGTTCTTATAAACTTGGAGACGTTTATATTTCGGTTGTAGAGGCTATTAAACATGGATCTTGGGCAAATAATACTAAAGCAAATTTGCATTGGGTGTCGAGTATGGATATAGAAAAACAAGGTGCAGAAAAAGCCTTGGGTGGATTTGATGGGATTGTAGTTCCAGGAGGTTTTGGAAAGCGGGGGACAGAAGGGATGATTGAAACAATTAAGTACGCACGTGAAAAAAAAGTTCCTTACTTAGGATTGTGTTATGGTATGCAAATGGCGAGTATTGAATTTGCTAGGCATGTGGCAGAATTGAAAGGTGCAAATACTACGGAAGTTGATGATAATGGTCCATATCCAGTAATTCATATTATGCCTGACCAGGAAAAGAAAATGTTAAATAGGGAATATGGTGCCAGTATGCGTCTTGGTGCTTGGGATTGTATAGTTGCTAGAGGCACTATGGCTGAAAAGTGTTATTTGGAAGGTAAGTGGATTCAAAAGATTGGTAAAGCAAAAATTAGCGAAAGGCATCGCCACCGTTTTGAGTTTAACAATGAATATAGAGAAAAATTAGAACAGTCAGGCTTGGTTATTTCCGGAACCAGTCCAGATGGAAAGCTGGTGGAGATTGTTGAAATTAAAGATCATCCTTTTTTTGTGGCAACTCAGTTTCACCCGGAATTTTTAAGTCGACCTCTTTCTCCTCACCCGTTATTTTCCGGATTTATTAAGGCTGTAAATAAACTTAAAAAGTAATTTTACATGTCAGACTTTGAAATGGGGATTGAGAAGAAAAAGGCGATTGTAGAACAGTTTAAGCTAAACAAAATAAAATTTTATAATTTGCTTATTGAGTTGTCTGGTAGGGATTTTGATAAATATGATGAGTTACAGGATGAATTGATTGTTGATGCAGTGAACAAGTCGGAGAGCAAAGTATGGAAGTGAAGAAGTTTTAAAATCATATCTACATCATTTGTTTATTGGTAGTACTACTGATTGGGAAAAAAGTCCAAATTTGGATTTAGAAGGTGGGGTAATTGAAAAGCATTTGAATGAAGTCGCCATTCCTAGACTTGAGCAAGAATTAAAAAAACTCCCCGAATAACGGGGAGTTTTTTTAATTCTATAGTTATTTAGCAGATGGTACTACGTTTACAACTCTGGTTCTCTTTAGGTTGCCGTGGAATTTTTTAACCATTTTGCTTTGAAATTTTACTAAACCATCTACTAAAGAGTAGAGGGTAGAGTCTCCACCCTTACTAACATTTTTACCTGGGTGGTATTTGGTTCCATTTTGTCTAATAATAACATCTCCTTTTTTAACGGCTTGGTTGCCGAAAATTTTAACGCCTAAGCGTTTGGAGACTGAATCACGACCGAGCGCTGTTGAGCCTCCGGCTTTCTTATGGGCCATATATGAAAAGTAATATAATTAATTTTAAATTACAAGTTCCAATAAACAAAATCCAAATTTCTGCAACTGCAGTTTGATGCTTGATAATTGATTTTTGGAGCTTATCTTTGAGAAATTAAATTTTCTCAAAGATCACTATTTCTCTGGCAACAATTTGGTCTTTACGGTCATAAATCGCAGTATGGCGATTGGTGAGCCTTAAAAACTTCATCTTTTTTGCCGTTTCTATTGAAATAATATCCACTAAATTATATCCTAAAGTTCCAGCGAAGTCAAGGCTTGGAAACATCTCATAAGAATCACGATTTCGGCGATAAGCGGGGATACACATTACCACTTTGGCTTTACTTGGTAAGAATTTAGAAAATTCAATAAAACTGGCAGTGTAAAGAGCCTCTAAATCCTTAAAGTTCTTACTTATTTCAGCTGGAGAGGGGTATTTTCCGTAGATAGGACCCAAAGTACCTTCGGTGACTATTGCGTTGGTTTTGTGACCAGATTTTTCGATTAAACCTGACACTTTGGTGGCGTCGCTGACTTCCACACCATATTTTCCCGGAGCGATTTTATAGCGGTTTCTAAACCATTCTAAATTTTGCTCACTACCCTTAATAGCAATTTTATTTAAGTCACTGCCTATCATTCTATAGCCAAGTAATAAGCCTTCCTGAATTATAGTTCCAATACCACAGAACGGGTCAAGGATGGTATCGCCGGCTTTACATTTAGCAAGGTTTAACATAATTTGAGCTACCTTCGGAGGAATCATACCTTGTTTATCATCTCTGACTGGGCGTTGGTAGTCTCTTCGGCCGTAGTCTTCAAAATCTTGAACAGCTAAAGTTTTTGAGGTGTAAATTTTGTCGGTAGATGCCAAAATACAAATTTCCGCACCTTTTTGAAGTAGTAGATTTTTAGTGACAACAACAGAGGCAAGGGATAGGGAATTAAACTCCGGAAGAACTAAGCGGACGCTGGCACCACTTTCAGTTAAGCCATTTTTAATCATCATACCAATACGTTTTGGCTCAGAAAAAACACTGTTAAAGGAGCCAGTGTCTTTGGTCTTATTATTAAAGCTTTGGGGTTTGTTCAGGAGTTGTGAATCTAAAATGTAAATACTTACCCCAAATTGAATTTTACCTTTGTAGTCTTTAAAAAATTGTTTTTTGAGAACCGAAGGTTTAAAGTAGTGTTTTAGGGCAAAGTTTATAGAATCTGCTTCACGCTTCTTAATGCAATCTACTATTTCTAGAATTTTAATTACACTGCCAAGTTTACGTTGTAGTTTTTCAACATTGAGGGATTTTTCAGTTTCAATTAAAAGTATTTCTTCCGAGGCTTCTAAAATTTTTATTGGTTCACCGGTAAGGTTTAAACTGGCATCTGGTCTTTCTAAAACCGCGGTAAGTTCTGCAATTGCTAAAGTATGCACTCTTCCTAAAACAAAAGCGTATTTCATTAAATTTGTGATATAATGGGTAAAATGAAGACTTACGAAGAAATAAAAGACTTTGTAATACACAACAAGCAGAATTTTGTGCTTGGAATTTGCTTTGTTGTAGTTTTTGTCGTTGGCTTCGGAGCGGGGAGGTTTGAAAGAAGAATCAGAAGAGATAATTTTAAACCACTTATAAATTATACCACACAGACTACGAAAAATCCAGTTGTTGAAGAGCCTGCAGTTACTATTAAAACAGCTGCTTCTTCAACTACGACATCAGGGATTTGCGTGGTAAAAGGGAACATATCTTCGACAGGGAGAAAATTGTATCATGTCGAAGGGGGAGCGTTTTATAGTAAAACAAAACCTGAACAATGTTTTAATACGGAAGCCGAAGCCTTGGCGGCAGGGTTTGTAAAGTCACAACGTTGACAAAATGTTAAAAATCTTGTATAATTTTGTTGTTTTAAATTATCCACTCCGGTCAATTGTAGATCGGATTTAATGTTTATGCTTCCATCAAGAAAAAAGTTAAAAAATAATATTTATTTAGACTACGCTTCCACAACACCTTTGGACCCACAAGTAAAAAAAGTCATGGAGCCTTTTTTTAGCTTGCATTTTGGTAACCCGTCTTCGCTACACAAGCAGGGTAGGGAAGCTAAGCAAGCATTAGAGAATTCAAGAAGTTCAATTGCACAAAATATAAATGCAAAATCTAGTGAAATTATTTTTACAGCTGGTGGTACTGAGAGTGTAAATTTAGCTATATTTGGAGTTGCTCGGCAAGCAGGTAGAGGTCATTTGATAACTTCAATCATCGAACACGATTGTGTCCTAAACTCATTTAAGGCACTAGAGGCGGAAGGCAATAAAACTTCATTAGTTAGTGTGAATAAGAACGGCTTTGTAAATTTTGAAGAACTTAAAAAATTAGTAAGACCAGAGACTGTTCTTATTTCAATAATGTATGCCAATAACGAAATTGGTACAGTCCAGCCTATTTCAGAAATTGGTAAATGGCTAAAGCAATTAAATTTGGAACGTGCACAAAAAGGATTATCTAAAATTTTTTTTCATACAGATGCGTGCCAAGCAACTGGGTATTTAGATTTAAATGTCCAAAAGTTAGGTGTGGATTTAATGTCTATTAACGGGAGTAAAATTTACGGTCCCAAGCAAACCGGTTTTTTATATGTGAAATCTGGTACGAACCTAAAGCCACTTATATATGGTGGTGGGCAGGAAAAGGATTTAAGAAGTGGTACGGAGAACGTTGCGGGCATGGTTGGGTTGGCTAAGGCTTTAGAATTGACTCAATCAACAAAGAAAAAAGAATTTATTCGAATTTACACTTTACAACAATATTTAATTAAAAGTTTATTAAAGATTAAAGGTGTACTTTTAAATAATGCTGAAAGTGATAAATTAAAAATAGTTGATAAGCAATTAAACAATGTTATAAGCTTGCCAAACAACGTAAATGCAATTTTTGAAGGATTAGAAGGGGAGTCTTTAATGCTATATTTAGACTCATATGGAATTAGCGTATCAACAGCAAGCGCTTGTAGTTCAACAAATAATAAGGCCTCGCACGTATTAATAGCAATTGGACGATCTGAGGCTCAGGCAAAATCTGGAGTTAGATTCAGTTTAGGTAAATATACAATAAAATCCGACTTAGAATATTTAATAAAAATATTACCCGAAATAATTTCCGTACTCAGACAAACTACCAATGCCAAATTAAATAGAGAGTAATATAAAGAAATAATAATTAAAACCCATACTTAGTTAGTATGGGTTTTAATATGGGTAGTTGTGGAAAACTTTATATCGACTATGTCGCACAATGTATGTTGTACGACATAGAATGTTATTTATTTAGTACTTATTAAAATTCCTGATTTAAAACTTGCGGATATTTCTTGTTCACTTGCTTTTGTAATATTTCTTGGTCCTGAATCTGCAATTAGAAATTTACCATCACTTCCAACACCATAGATAACAATAAAGTGTCCACCAGATGTGAAAATTCCAGGACCCATAGATGCTATTATTACTCCCCCATCTTTAACACGTTGAAGTGCCGCTGCATAATTGTTTAATCCTGTAGTTTTCATGCCATAATCTCTGGCTATTTTATCTAGAGTTGTAGAGTAAGTTCCTACACCGCAAACTCTACCATTATTCTGAATTACAAGAGAAGCAATTTTGGCCGGATCTACATCTTTACCGAAATTTTTTAGAACAGTGGCTAGAGATGTTGGTCCACAACCAGAAGTTCCAATTGTACTTGCACTACCATCACTTTCTTTGCATATTTGCCCAGTTGTTGTGTATGGTATGTTAGCCCACGAACCATTGCATTGTGAAAATTTATAATAATTTCCTTCTAGGTTTCCAGATTGGGATTTGCATCCTTTTGTTTCAGAAGTCGAAAATGATTGGGATGTTAAATTTAAATTGTTAAAGACGATGTCAATTGGGGTTTCCATTTTTCTTAAGTCCGAAATTTTTATACTTGGTGGTTGCACAGAACGGAATTGAATTAAGTCCGGGTTAATTGCTTTAAGTAAAATAAATCCAGCCATTAAAATTACCATACTGCTAATTGTACTTACTAAAATATCTTTGGCCTTAGTCACAGCTTCGTCATTGCCTTCGGCAGACATATAAACATAACCGGCAATAACAATAAAAAATACGCCAACCACCCCAGCTAAGATAATTGAAAACTGATATATTTTATTTATGCAGTTATATAAGTCATAGCTATTTGCATTACCATAAGCGGCCTGTTGCTGAAAATTACCTTGGCTGTTGAGTACACCGTTGGTAATATTTGTTTGGCTAACGTTAACCGGTGTTGGTGTACAGAGATATTTTTGGATTTCGGTGGAGATTCCTGCTGTGCTGTAATCGTAACCGTCGATTGTTTTTACTGCTTGGGCAGGGGTATAAGAAAAAAATATTTCTAGGAGTAGAAATATTAAAAGAAATTTTTTAAAATTTAGGGTTTTCATAAATTAAAAATTATTTTTGGCAACTAACTATCACGTTATTACTTTTGTCCGGTGTTACGTCTGTGCTAGCACCAATTTCAGAATTAAAATTTACTTTGTTTTGGGTATTACTGGTGGCATTTGTCATTTTATATCCATCTAAACAAAGCACCCAGAATATTTCATAGGTGGAGTTATAGCTAGTTATGGCGTAGCTACCTATAGTTTTTGGGTCAATTTCGGTTGTGTTATTGCCTATGGTTACAAAGCTTTCAATAATAGATTTATTTTTTTCGGTTATTGAAAGTGTGTAAGAATTTAACGTTTCGTTATTGTTATTATTTTGTAGTAATAAAAATATTATAAAACCCAAGAAAGGTAAAATTATTATTATAAAAATAATTATTATTTTTTTATTCATAATTGAATTTTTAGTTTTTTATGCTCTATTTTTATTAAGCCATTCGGCAACTGCATCCACTCCAGCCTGCCAACTTGGAAATGAACGATTTTGCCCGCTGTCAACATTCCCTACATTACCAGGGTTTTTATTTAGAATTGCCCGGTCACCATCTGTGCCGTAATGGCTATCTACTTCCATTATTGCCAAGATGACTCTGAAATCTACATTATATTTATTTGCAGAACTTAAAACCATTTCTCCAGTAAGTGGAGTAATTCTTCCGTTAAGTGATCTTTGTCGCATATAGTCAGTGATTTTTTGTGCAGTGGATAAATCTTTCGTGGAAATAGAATTAAACACTCTAGTAACAGTTAATTCGTGTTCTTTGGCTGTGGCATAACGACCAATGTTATAACCGGCTAAGACGTAAGTGCTAGCGCCAGTCCCTGGCGTGTATGGGCTGTAACTCGGAGTCGAAGGTGTTGTTGCGGGTTTTAGACCAACCACGCTCGGTGGTTGAACAGAATTAAATCTTACTAAGTCTGGATTTATGGCTCGAAGGAGTATGTATCCAGCCATTAAAATTACCATACTGCTAATTGTACTTACTAAAATATCTTTGGCCTTAGTCACAGCTTCGTCATTGCCTTCGGCAGACATATAAACATAACCGGCAATAACAATAAAAAATACGCCAACCACCCCAGCTAAGATAATGGCAAATTTATACATCTGATTTATGCAACGGTATAAATCCCCGCTGTTTGTGTTGTTAAAAGCGGCCTGTTGCTGAAAGTTACTTTGACTGTTAAGTGCGCCGTTGGTAATATTCGTTTGGCTTGGATCCACAGGTGTTGGGGCGCAAAGATATTTTCTAATTTGTGCTTCAACACCAGCTTCTGTCGCATAATTATAAGGAGTGACCTGTGCAGATACCGGTGTATACGAAATAAATAACTCAAGAAGTAATAGAGTAAGAATAATTTTTTTTAATTTGTTCATTTAAAAACAAAATTTAATTACTTCCTAAAAAATCCATTGGGTTATAAGTGTATCCAAATGGTATTTGGTAATTGCCATAAATATTGGTGTAAGCTCCAGATTTTACTCCGAATCCTTCTGCGTCATAAACTACAAAATGAATATGAAATCCCCTTTCCGGTCCGTAAAGTTTTGCAGTAGTGTTCCCAGTGTTTCCCTCATAACCGATTAAGTCTCCTTGTGAAAGTCGTTGTCCGATTTTGACTTTAAAGTTTTGCATGTGTGCATAAAGGGTTATAATTTGTGAATTGCCATTTTTTGTTGCTATGTTATGTTTAAGGGCAACCCAGTTACCATAAGTAGCGTTACTTCGGTCGGTATGAATAACTTCACCATCTGCTGCGGCATAAATTGGTTGTCCGGCAGGAGCTGCCACGTCAATTCCATTGTGAAAGTTATAACCTAATGCGGTAAAGCCGGTATTCCCATATTTTTGAGTAATAATTCCATCCATTGGCCATGCGAGAACTCCTTTGCTTGCAGAAATTGTTTTTTTCCCTAATTTTGCTCTGATTTGGGCGTCTAAATCCGATATTTCTTTTTGTAAATTATCCGCGTCTTTTTTACTTGATGTAAGTAATTTTTGAAAATTTTTCTCCAGACCTTGAGTTTGAGATAATAATTTTTGTTTTTGTGAGCGAATTGATGCTAAAGAATCTCTGGTGATTTGGAGTTGGTTTTTATATTCTTCAAGCTGGGCAACTTGCAATTCTAATTCATGCTGTTGATTTTGAAGTTTAAGTTTTAAATCTTTAATTTTTTTAACCAGCTGATTAACCTTTTCCTGTAAATTTTGGTTGTATTCAATTTGATCCAAAAAGTCAGATAATTTTTTGCTACCAATAGTTGTTTTTAACGCGTATTGGTCGTCAAATTGATTGATTTCCACAATGAGTTGTGCAAGTATGCGTCGATTGTCTTGAATTTCCTGAGTTTTCTTTTCGATTAATTTTTGGAGTTCCGAAATTTGAAGTCTGGTGTCTGTAATTTGGGTTTCTTTGGCCTGAATTTGTAATTCGTTTGAAGAAATTTGGTTGTTATATATAGAAATTTCGTTTTTTAAAGTAGAACTTTTAGCTTGAGTATTGGCAATTTGCTGTTGATAATTTTTTATTTGCTTATTTAGCTCAGTAAGTTTTTGTTGAGTAGTAGTTTTTTCGGCGTTTAGCTGGTCTGTGGTTGTTTCCGCTTGGGAATAATTAAAAAACACGCTTAAACATAAGCTTAAGCTAAAAAAAATAACTATAACAAATTTTACTTTGTTTTTGGTGTCTTTTAGGTAACTCATTAGCTATATTATATCAAAAATAGCTAATTTTGCCAAAAATTAAACAAGTTTATTTATAGCAGTTTGAAGACGATTTAAAATTTCTTGTTTTCCAAGGCCTAAACTTATTGTAGAGCAAACTTCAAAAGGTCCCGGACTTTTTTCTTGTCCGGTTAAAGCGGTTCTAAGTGGCCAAAGTACTGACCCGTTATCAAAACCATTTTGTGTAATGAATTCCTTAATTTTTTGCTCTAGTGATTCTTTTATAAAATAACCGTCGTTTAAATTAGAAAGTAAATTATGTAATTCAGTTAAAGCTTTTTTTGCTCCTTCAGCGTCAGATTTTTTCCATACCAAAAGAGTGGCTTCGTATTCTGGAGTTTTAAAAAAGTAAGCTGTTCTCTCCCCTATCTCGGAAAGTTTTTTAAGTCTTTCTTTTTCTACGTTTGCAATAGCGATTAAATATTCATTTGTGAATTTAGAAATTTCTACCCCTGCATCTTCCCAGAAAGGAATAAGTTTCTCTACTAATTTTTCTGTTGGAAGCTCTTTTATGTAAATACTGTTAACCCAGTCTAATTTGTTTATGTCTAATACTGCTCCAGACTTGTTTACATTTTCTAAGTTAAATTCAGAAATTAATTCTTGTAAGCTAAAAACTTCTTTTTCTGATTTTGGGTTCCATCCTAAGAATGCTACAAAGTTCAAAAGTGCTTCTGGTAAGTAACCTTTATTTAAAAAGTCTTCTACTGCAACATCTCCTTGGCGTTTACTTAACTTACTTTTGTCTTCGTTTAAAATTAAAGGAAGGTGAGCAAATTCTGTTGGTTCCCAACCAAAGGCTTTATATAGTAAAATATGTTTTGGAGTGGAAGGTATCCATTCATTACCACGAACTACATGAGTAATTTCCATTAGGTGGTCGTCTACCACTACTGCTAAATGATAGGTAGGAAAACCATCGGACTTTAAAATGACTTGGTCGTCTAAAACTTTGTGGTCGTAAGATATTTCGCCAAAAATTATATCGTGGATTGTAGTTTTGCCTTCTGGAATATAAAATCTGACAACTGGATTTTTCCCGGCAGATTGGAATTCGGTCATTAACTTTGCTTTTTCCTCAGCGGATAAATTAAAACAATGCCTGTCATACATTGCAGGTTTTTTTAACGCCATTTGTTCTTTGCGGAGTTCGTCTAGGCGCTGTTCACTACAAAAACAATAGTAGGCTTTATTCTCATCTATTAATTGTTTAGTATATTTTTGGTAAATATCTAAACGCTTAGATTGTAGATAAGGACCAAAGCTTCCTCTCTCTGCAATGTGGTCTGAGTCGTCAAGAAAGTAGCCCTCGTCAAATTCTATTCCCATGGTCTTCATGACTTTGAGTAAGTTTTCAAGCGCACCTTCTACTAAACGGTTTTGGTCGGTGTCTTCGATTCTTAAAACATTTACGCCATTATTATGTCGTGCTAGTAAGTATGAAAAAAGAGCAGTTCTAACGCTCCCAATGTGGACAAAGCCAGTTGGGCTAGGCGCGAAGCGTGTTCGGATGGTTTTTTGAGTTGAATTCATAAATTTCCTTTATTCTAACAGTTAAATTGGAAAATTTCAAACTAAATTTTTTAAATCTTCCACTATAATTTTAGCAAGAGCTTGTTTTTCTTTGTGAACTTTTTGCATTAAGGTGTTAATGCTTACCCATTCGTAATTTACGAATTCAAAGTTATCTAATTTTATGTCTGAATTATTATCACTATATTTAAAATAAACAATGCTTTGACTTTGGCCTACAAATTTATAATTTCTATTTCTCCAAAAATTTCTGAGTGCGTTGTTCCATTTGTAAGAATTTGTTTGTTTGGAAATTGAAAGTAGTTGCAATCCAACCAGTCCAGTTTCTTCAAAGGCTTCTCGTTCTGCTGCTTTGGCAAGGTCTTCTTTTTGATCTATTCCCCCTTGAGGAAATTGCCAGTAGTTTTTATTTTGGCTGTCTATTGGGTTGGAAAATATATCTATTCTAAAATCTTTTGGTCCCCTCTGGCAGACTAGCACTTTATTTTCGGAATTTAAAATAACTACAACAACATTCGGTCGAAAGGGATAAGAATTAAAAACTTTATATCTCCATAGGCCAAAAATAATTCCAAAAGTGGCATTGATGATTCTTTTGAGCCTGTATGGCTGAGTAAATAATCTCCATAGCCATTCAAAACCGCTATAACGAATAATTTTTGGCGGAGTTTTTTTAACCCCAGCGATGTAGTCGAAAGTCCCACCTACTCCAATAGCAAGTTTAATCTGTAACTGCTCCAAGTTATCTGTAATCCATTTTTCTTGGACTAGTGGCCCATAAGCAACTAGCAAGATACCTGCTTTAGAGTTATTAATATCTTTAATTGAAGATGGGTCATCTGGATTCTTGTTTGAATACCCAGCTATTTTTAGTTGTAAGTTGTAAGTTGTAAGTTTCTTTGCTGTGAGTTCTGCTGTATTATTAAAGCCACCTAATAAATAAATAGATAAATTATTTTCGCTAGCTTGTTTTGCTAAATCCCAAATTAAGTCTGCTCCGACTATTTTTTCAGGTAAGGCGGATTTAACAAAAGAAGGATAAAAAATAATTGAAGCAAGTGTGTACTTAAGTTGAAAGCCGGATTGTAAAATTTTAAGCCAATAATTTTTAAAAGTTAAGGGAATAGACAAATATTTTTTTGCCAAAAAAATTCCAATACCATCGGCAACTGCAAAATCTGCTTTGTTGAAAATTTCTAGAAGTTTTGGTTTTTGGAAAATATGATATAAAAATTCCGAGTAAGGTGTGGTTATAAAAGTCTTCTCCCCTGCTTGTATACGTTTAAGCAGAGCTTGTAGTAGCTCTTGTTTGGTAATGGCGTCTATTTTAAGTCCAGCAACGTCTATTTTTTGCATATCTAGTTAATTATAGTATATTGCTGTTGACAAATCAAGCCGTTTATGCTAAAATGTAATCGACAATTTTAAATAACCGTCACCTTAGAGGTGGCAGTTATTTTTTGTTGTTAATCGAAAATTTAACGATGTCCAGGAGGACAAATGCGTTTGGTTTTAGTTGAAAAGCTTGATATTTTGAGCGTGCTTGAAGGAAAGGCAGTTCTGGCATATAGGAAGCAATTGCCAGGTGCTAAGGTCTTAAAGTCCAATACCCGCAAGTTGGGTTATGCCGAAGGTCGGTACTTGACCGAGGCAAAAATAGCCTGTAATGGGAAAACTTACGGGGCTCATGTGGAGTGGACGTTGGACTCTGAAGGCAGAGGTTCTGCCGAGTACTTTTTGTGGAATAACAAAGCATCAGAGCCTATACACTTTTTTCGTCAGGTGCGAGTCAAAATTGGTTCGCAGGAATATGTGGCGAATCAGGAAGAACGCCTTATGGCCTAAACCGAACCTGTGGAATTCTGCACCGGCGTCCCTTTTGGGATTGTCCGGTGCATTTTATTTTCAGAACAAAATCCTGTATAATTACCTAATGGAAGCAATAGGAAATATTGGCAAATTTAAAGCAAAAAAAGTAGAAAGACCAAAAGTTAATAAACATCTCCATTCCCCGGATCACTTATTGGCAGATGAGCTTTCGGTTAAGCTTAATGATAGAAAACATTTTGTATTTTATTTAAAAATGGCCGTACTTTACAATCACGATTATTTACGGAATTTAGCCGGACAAATTATGGAAAATAAAAATGTTGAAACTCCAGGTAAACTTTTTGCTTATTTAATTAAGAAAAATAATTTAGAAAAAAAACAGGTTACTCCAAAGCCTTAACTTAACATGATTCTCCCCATACAAACATTTCCTAATAAGGTATTGCGTGAACCGACTAAGTCGGTGACTTTTCCGTTGTCGAAAGAAGTCCAAAAATTAACTAAAGACATGATAGATACCGTAAGAAACGCAGACGGTATTGGTCTTGCTGCGCCACAAGTCGGCAAGTCTTTGAAGTTAGTGGTTGTAAATTTAGAAAAAAACGGAGTGCCGTTAATGGCTTTGTATAACCCAAAAATTGTTAGTAAAGGTTTTAAAAAAACTGATATAGAAGAGGGTTGCCTTTCTCTTCCTCATATTTTTGGGATGGTTAGGCGACCAAAAAAAGTTACAATTGAAGCTCAGAATGCGGAAGGTGAAAAAATAAAATTTGAAGATGATGGTTGGATATCCCGTGTTGCTCAGCATGAAATAGACCATATCAATGGAGTCTTGATAATTGATTTAATTAAGAAATATACTTTGGGTGAAGACGTAGTTAAGGCATGGAAAAAAGACAAGCTTGTATAAAACTTATAAAATTCTCCTAAAGTTTAGGGAGGAAGCTAAATTGAAAAGGTAAAAATGAAGTTTATAAAAGATTTATTATTTTTTGAGATTCAAACAACCGGACAAGATACTGACAAAGACTCCATAATTCAAATTTCTGGAGTTTTGTTGGATAAAGATAATTTACTGGAAAAAAATAACTTTAATTCTTATATTAAAGTTAGTTATTTGGACAGTATGGTGAACGAACATGCTAAATTACTGAGTATAAGTCCTGAAATTTTAAGAAAAAGTCCTAAAGTTTATGAAGTGATGAAAAATTTTCATAAGCATTTTGGTAACAACCTGCTTTTGGCCACTCATAGTTTTAGCAATATAATGTTTTTGAAAAATGCACTTCGGAAGGCCGCTGTCCCCTTTGATTATGATCATCATATTGTTCAATTGTGGACTTTAGGTTATATTTACACTCTAAATTATGGGCTAAAAAAAATGCCAACTTTTAATACTTTTTTGGATTACTTTAAACTGAAGCAAGTAGAACCTTTTAATGCTCTGGAAAAAGCTAGGCTTTCCGCCGAAATTTTTAGGAAAATAATTAAAGAAGTGTAGATTTTACGAAGTACGAATTAGTACGAACTTACGAAGTAAGGCTCGTGCGGAATTCGTAAGTTCGTAAAGTTTCGTATTTTGTAAACTTATGAATTTCAAAAAAGACATTTTACTTATAGATACAGAACTTACGGGCCTTGATGCAGATCAGCACGAGATAATTCAACTTGCTGCAGTTTTATTAGATAAAAAAACTTTAAAGGAAAAAAAAGTTTTTAGCAGTTACATTCGCCCAAGTAATTGGAAGCATAGAAACACTGAGTCTATGGCTGTAAACA
Source organism: uncultured Candidatus Saccharibacteria bacterium (assembly GCA_964348935.1). Taxonomy (GTDB): domain Bacteria; phylum Patescibacteriota; class Doudnabacteria; order UBA920; family UBA920; genus PALSA-1336. Next base: position 128,250 of record CAYGEJ010000001.1, read on the forward strand.
AAATTAGTTTTGATATTTTGAAAGAAGCGCCCACTGCTAAAGAGGTAATACAACTTTTTGAGGAGACTTTTGGTCACGACGTTATTTTAGCTTTTTATGTTGGTTTTAACGATAAAACCTTTTTATTAAAAACTTATAAAAAAGCCAAAATTAAATGGCAGTTTGATTACCACTATTTTGACCTTTGGGGTTTATTTTACCCATATTTGGCTAAAAAGAATTTATTAAATTCAAAAGAAGATTTTTCCGGTTTTGGACTTGAATATTTAGTGAAAATATTAAAAATAAAAGTAGATGAATCTACTTTGCACGATGCCTTAGTGGATTGTCGTTTGGAGGCAGAAATTTTAAGGAGAGTAATTAAAGAATTAAAATAATATGAATGAAAATATGTCCCGCGGAGCTGGATCTGGCTTTGCCGGAAAAATAGTATTTTTTGGCACTGCTAATGTTGCCCTGCCAATCTTAGAAGAACTTAAGAAGCAGCATGATATAGTGGCTGTGGTTACCACACCTGATGCAACAGTCGGTAGGAAACAGGAGCTTACTGAAAGTCCTGTTTCTGCCTTGGCAAAAGATTTGAAATTAACATTGCTAAAACCGGAAAAGGTTAAAGGTAATCAAGAGTTTTTAAATCAACTGCAAAGTTTTGGCGCAGATATTTTTGTGGTGGTTGCTTATGGAAAAATATTGCCATTAGATATTATAAATATGCCCCGGTTTAAAACTATAAACGTACATTTTTCCATATTGCCAAAATACAGAGGTTCTTCCCCTATCCAATATGCTTTGCTAAATGGTGATACACAAACCGGGACTTCTATTTTTATTTTAGATGAAAAGGTTGACACTGGCTCGGTATTGGCCCAGGAGAGAACAAATATTGAGTCCTGGGACAGCTTTTTTACTTTGTCAGATAAGTTATCCAAAGTCTCTGCCAAACTGATAAATCCTACACTAGAGCGCTATGTCAAAGGTGAAATAACTCCCCTACCTCAAAATGAGGCGGAAGCGACTTATACAAATACTATATCTAAACAAGATGGTAAAATTGAATGGGAAAAAACCGCAGTTGAAATATATAATAAATTTCGTGCTTTTTTTCCATGGCCAGGAATTTGGACTAGCTGGAACGGACAAAATTTAAAAATTACCGATTGTGTACCTGTGGTTATGGAAACTGAACCATTAAGTGTCTTGCCAGGAACGGTTTTGGAGAATGGAATTGTAGCCTGCGGAAATAATACATACTTAAAAATAAACCAGTTACAATTAGCCGGTAAGAACGAAGTATTAATGGTAGACTTTTTAAATGGTTACCAAGCTTTTATTGGTAGTCAGTTATCGTAAATATTTTTGTTTATTTTGAATATGTTCTTCAAATGTTTTAGAAAAAATGGCTCGATTATTTTCCGGGTTTGTTAAAAAGTAAAAATAATCAGTCTCTTTTGGGTATAATGCTGCCATAACGGAATTAAGGCCAGGGTTGCTAATAGGCCCTGGTGGTAAGCCTTTGTATTTATACGTATTGTATGGAGAATCTAATTCTGTATCTGCCAGGCTTATGCTCGGCGTTTTTTTATTGGTGATGTAATTGACTGTGGCGTCGCTTTGTAGTGCGACCCCTGCTTTAAGTCTATTGTAAAAAACCCCGGCAATTAGTAGTCTGTCTTCCTGGTTACGCCCGGACTCCTTTTCAACAATTGAGGCTAGAGTAATAATTTCAAAAATAGACATTTTTTTCATTCCTGCTTGTGCAACCATTTCAGGAGTAAATTTAATCTCAAAATTTTTAAGCAATTTTTTGATTATGATATTACTTAAGCTTTCTTGGATTGCTAAATCTTTGGCAACTAAGTAGGTATCGGGAAATAAAAAACCTTCCAAGCCCGCCGTTTTAGGTTTCGTGTTTATTAGCGGATAATTCGAGGTGTTGAAGTTTTTTAGAGCGGTTGAGAAATCAGCTTTGCTTACTAAGCCGGATTTATCTAAATATTCCGTAATATCATTTAGAGTCCACCCTTCTATTAAAGTAATTTTGGTTTCTTGAGCTTTTTCTGCTTCTTTTGCCAATTTTGCAAGGCGAATCTGCTCGCGTGTTTTTAATACGGAGTAGATGCCGATAGATCCAAAAATTAACATACCAAGAACTATTGAAATAAGGAGTTTTTTTATCATAAGAGTCTAAAACCACCTCAGATAGATTAAATATCAGAGGTGGTTTGATTGAAATAAAGAACGTAAACACTCAAATCTTTATTTAGTATAGTATAGTTTTGTAATTCTAGCTACTTTAAGTTTTGCTCAATGTTTTCTAAGACTTTTTTAGCGTGAGCCTGCCCACCTAGTCCAAAGGCAATACCTCCGGCAATGGCAATCATAGCTACTACAGCTCTAAACAGGTCTTGTAGGAAGGCGGTTGCTATTTGTAGTTGGGATAGGGCGGCTAGTACTGAAAAGAGAACTATTGCCCATTTGGTAATAGCGCCCAGTGAGTCACCTGTATGTAAACCACTTGCTTTAATTGAGGCTACTACAATGTTAGAGAAGAAGTTGGCGGCTAAAATTCCCAAGAGCAGTATAGCCATGGCTACAATTACGTGACCAGCATATCCTAGAACATCTTGGTATAGGAAGGTGGAAACACCTTCAAGTCCTAGTATGTCGGCTGCTGCAATAAAGCTACCTAAGAAAAAGAACCATTTTACAAGCCATTGACCAAAATTGGCCAGACTTAATTTTCTTTCTACTTTTTCACTAAGATTTTGTAAACCAAGTTGATTCGCCAACTGGTCTATTTTAATCATTACAAGTAGTTGCTGTACAAGTTTGCTTAAGAAGGTAGCAAGTATCCAGCCAATAATTACTACTATTATGGCTGCAACAAGATTAGGAAGGTAAGTTAATGTTTTGCTATATAAATCTTGTAAAGCATTAACTACGGTTACCTGATATGTTGGATAATCCATTTATTTCCTTTCGGCAATTTGTTAAAATTGCATTTATTTTTTTATATTTATATCTTATATTTGGGCTTAAGATCGACCTCTTAAGAATTTAATTATTCGCCAATAATTTTTACATAGACTTCCCGGCTTCTACCACCGTCGAGTTCTACAAAAAATACACTTTGCTTTCCTCCAAGTAGTAGCGCGCTTTTTTCCACCGGAATTGTTTCCGAAGAGCCAAGTAAAAAGGCTTTTATATGTGCATGTCCGTTGCTTCGTTCATTTGGCGCTACGTTTTGTCTAACTTCAAATAAATCATGCCCGTAGCTAATATCTATCGGAGCTAAGCGATAAAGGGTTTTCATGATATCTTGAATTAATAAAGGTTCGTTGTGGTTGATTCGTATACCTGCGGTGGTGTGCGGACAATACACTAAAGCTAACCCACTTTTAATTTTGGATTCTTGAATTGCCACTTGAACGTAATGAGTAATGTCTACAACTTCAAATTGTTTTTTGGTTTCTAACAGGAGCTTTTTAAAATGATTTTGCATTTTTATGTATTGTTTATATTATTATACCATATTATTATTTAAATTAAAAAACCGTTCCAGTCACGCAATCCACGGGACGGAACGGCTTTTTAAAAAGTTGATTAAAGAATGGAATCTTTAGCAGCTTTTGCAACACGGAACTTTACTACTGTTTTTGCAGCAATTTGAATTTGTTCACCGGTGGCTGGGTTTCGTCCGGTTCTAGCTGCTCTGTGCTTTTTAACTAATTTTCCCAAACCTGGGATTGTAAATTCTCCGCTCTTTTTTGTCTCTGCATAGGCTAATACTACTAATGCTTCAAGCATTTCGCTTACTTCTTTGCGAGTCTTTCCTAGCTTTTCAGCTAGAGCTTGCAATGTCTCTGACTTGGTCATATTTTTTGTCTCCATTTAATAATTGATTAGACCTTTAAATTTTAACTATAAACCCCAATAAAATCAAGTAAAATTTAAAAATAATGCAATATTTTCAGGGTTTTTGGCAAGAATTTTAGGTTTTATTATAAATTTTGGCTTAAATATAAGTTATTTTATAAATTTATTAGATTTTTGATAGAAATAAATATCCACAGGAAAATAGGTTGCCGAAGCTAAAACAGGAGGTTTTAGCTTCGGCTGGTGTTTTTGCGTTTAGGTGATTTGGAAAGTCGGTTAAAGGGGCTTAGTAGTATAAATGTAATCCAAAAAATTACCGTATATCCTGCGAGTATGTTTTTTTCTTTCTAAGAGCTTTTTTGGAAAACATTCTTAAAATTGTTTTCGTACATAATGTCCTCCTTGTGGACTATGGTATTTTAAAGGAATTTACTTTTTGTGTGAATAATAAAAAATACCCCTGACGTTGGTGGCTAAAAGATTGGATACTCCAATTAGCTACTTTACTCAAAGGGAATATCTCATTTAAATTATTATTTGGTGAAGTTAGTGAATTAACATCCCATCTCCAAAGGAAAAAAGTCGGTATTTTTTTCGTATGACGATTTTGTAGAGATTTAAAAGTTTTGCTCTGCCGATTAGGGCGGAGACCAAAATAAGCAGGCTGGATTTTGGTACGTGAAAATTGGTAATTAGCGAATTAATAAATTGGAACTTGTATCCTTTCTGAATAAACAGTCTGGTGTTACCGTTAAATTTTATAATTTGATTATTTTCACTGGCTGACTCAAGTGTTCTACATACTGTAGTACCTACGGCGATAATAATTTTCCCTGCCTTTTTAGCCTGATTTAGTTCTCGTGCAGTTTTTGAAGATATCTCGTAATCTTCCGAGTGCAAAAGTCCAGATTTTAAATTTTCTTCCTTGAGTGGAGCAAAGGTTCCCAGGTTTACGTTTAATGTTATAAACTTGACCTCTATCCCCTGTTTTTTTAAGTTGGCGATAAGTTTTTTAGAAAAATGCAAACTCGCAGTTGGTGCTGCAACCGAGAGTCCTGTTTTGGCAAAGACAGTTTGATATTCATTTCTTTTTTGTTTTTCACTCAACGGAGAGTTTTTTATATAAGGAGGAAGAGGTGTTAGTCCGTATTTGTTAAGAATTTGTTTAATTTGGGTAATTTTAAAATTTGGCTTGAGAATATAAAAATTATCAACCCGATCGGTAACTTCAAAAAATATGTCATTAGTAATTGCAAGTTTGCTTTTAAGGCTTAATTTACGATCAGCAATGACTTTAATAAAATTTGTGTCGCTGGAAATATATAAGATTTCGGCTTTGCCTCCAGTGTCCTTTTTGACAATAATCCTTGCGGGCAGAACCTTCGTTTGATTAAAAACCAAAACAGAATTTTTAGGTAAGTATTTACCAATGTTGGAAAAAGTATCGAAAAATGACTTTTGAATTTTTCGATTATAAACCAAAAGTCGCGCGCTATCGCGTGGGTGGCTGGGCTTTTGGGCAATTAACTCCGATGGGTAATAGTAATCAAATTTTTTTAAAATTGTTTCAAACTTGGGCATTCGAAATTAAAGCTTTAGATTTTAAGAAGAAATACCCTACCACAGAAAAGGTAGTTAATGGGGAGACCCATTGCGGGATGTGGTAGCCAAATGCATCTGCTAGCATAATAATTCCAAGGAATAATATGGAATACATGGCTCCATTTTTAATAAAAACGTATTTCTTAATTCGATCAATATTTTTGATAGTAAATTCCCTAACCACAAAGGCGCCTAGGCTGTTACCAAGTAAAATTAATGGAACGGAAAGAGTGAACGCGAAAGCACCTAATACTCCGTCTATACTAAATGTGGTATCTATAACTTCTAAATATAAAATTTTACTAATGTCAGAAAGTCCCCCGCCTTTCAGAAGTTCTTCTTCTTTTTTGGCAGCGTTTTCTTTAAATCCGTGGGTTATAAAGAAAGCAGTTGAGCCAACTACAGCGGCAAAGCCGAGGAAGGGGTTAATTTTTAACGCTTGCCAAACGACAATTGAGAGTATTATAGAGACTACTGCATAAAACCATACGCCTTGGGATTGAAAAAATTTTTCTCCTTTCAAGCCAAAATTTTTAGGTTCTAAAAACAACCAATGGAAAAATAAAAAGACTAAAAAAATACCTCCGGCCATTAGGAGTAAGGGTGCAGATTGTTCAACTGCTGAAAGAACTCTTGGGTCAGAAGAAAATGCTGCAGTGACTGCCTGCCAAGGACCTAGACCCGGAGTGGCTAGCCAAACTATTAACCAAGGGAGTAGACCTCTAACTATAAATACCGCAAAAAGCATTCCCCAAACTAAAAACCATCTTCTGGCCTTTGCGCCCATCGTGCTTAAAACTTCGGCATTGATAATTGCATTGTCTATACTAGAAATTGTTTCGAACAAACAAAGTCCAACTATTATGAGAATTAGTGAAAAAAAATCCATTTATTGTAAGTTTATTTAATTTGTTCAATTTTAGAGCAGAATACTTCTATTATTTGCGGTAAATCTTTTATTTTACTTTCATTAAATGATTCTAAGAAAGCTGTGTATGCTTCTTGTATTCGTGAGGTTTGTGGATTTTTAATATTTCTAATATACTTTTCGGTCTCTAGGAATAAATTATGCACAGCCATATTAACCTGCTCCTGAGCTTCTAGCTCCGGCATTTCCCCTCTAAGTAGTGGGTGAACAAGTAAGGCACCTTTTTCCGAGGTCTCTATATTTTTCGCATTCAAATTTTGAGTTTCTTGAGAAAGGTTTATTGCTACGTTTTCTATTATTTTTAATTGCTTCCTGATATTTTTAGCTAGGGTTTCTGGGTTTTCCGGTGGAAATGCGAACTCTTTGGCTTTTTCCTTAAAATGTGCAAAAGTTTCACTAAAATTAGACATAAGATTATTTGTTTGAATTAAGTAAATATTTTTTACCTTTTAATTTTTCTGGAAGAAAGTCATCTTGGGTATATTTTTCATAACCTTCTCCATAACCTAAATCTTTGGTTAGTTTACCAGTGGCGTTTCTTATTTTCAAGGGTACCGGCAAATTACCAAATTTTTCTACATCCGCTTGAGCCGAGTGAAGTGCGTTGTATGAGCTACGATCTTTTTTACATTGGGCTAAATAAGCTACGCCTTGTGCTAGGTTTATTGCACATTCCGGGTAGCCAATTTTCTCACAGGCAGAAAATACTGCATTGGCAACTACCAAAGCAGTTGGTTGAGCCAGGCCAATGTCTTCGCTGGCAAAGATTACCATCCTTCTGGCTATAAATTTCGGATCCTCCCCCGCTTCAATCATTCGGGCTAAATAGTAGAGCGAGGCATCGGCTTGAGAAGCGCGCATGGATTTGATAAATGCGGAAACAGTGTTGTAGTGCTCCTCGCCTTTTTTATCATATCTCAAAAATTTGGATTGGAGTGTGTTTTTTAAAGTCTCTAAATTAACCTCGCCATAAAGGTTGGCGGTATTTTCCAACATTGTAATTGCTTGGCGTGCGTCGCCGTTGGCCAGACTAATAAGCCAGTCCCGGGATTTTTTATCTAATTTAATTTGCGTCTGATTAATAATTACGCCCATTTCTAATTCTGTTAGTTCGTAAAGCACAAATACCCTGCATCTGCTGAGCAGGGCGGGGTTAACTTCAAAACTGGGGTTTTCAGTTGTAGCACCAATCAAATAAAGCCTTCCTGATTCCACAAAGGGTAATAAAAAATCTTGTTGGGCTTTGTTGAATCTATGAATTTCGTCCAAGAATAAAATTTTTGGCTGTCCTAGCATGGAAGGCTTTTCAAGTATTTGCCTTATGTCTTCCTTGCCGGCAGAAACTGCGGAAAGTTCATGGTATTCGGCGTTTACTGCTTGGGCATAGATTCGTGCGAGTGTAGTTTTACCTACGCCAGGAGGCCCCCAAAGTATAAAGCTGAACAAATGTTTTTGTTCAATTGCTTGGCGAAGAGGTTTATCTTTTCCAACCAAGTGCTGTTGTCCAACAAAGCTATTCAAGTTTTGAGGTCTAATTTTATTTGCTAACGGTTCCATAAAGTTTATATTCCCTTGGCCCGAAGAATAACAAAAACTGTTTGGGCAAGCAACCGAATATCTTTTAAAATTATTTTATAACCCGGATTATTCTTGCAAAAGAGGATGTATTCCATATCTACTTGGCTTTGCTCAGGTTTGTTTTTTGCATCTTTGACAGCTTGGAATGGGCCGGTTAGTCCGCAAACAAATAAATATCTTTGAAATTTTTTAGCCTGCCCATCTTCCCAAGTGACGACTTCATTGGAAGGCCTGGGACCGACTAAGGTCATATCCCCTTTTAAAATGTTGTAAATTTGAGGAAGTTCGTCTAAATAAATTTGTTTTAATATCTTTCCCAAATAAGTTAGATTATTAGGATCTTGTTCAAGTTCTTTGGTTTGCACAAATCCATGTTTGGCGAAATAGTCTTGGCTCGAAGTGTCCTTAAAAATTCTGAATTTAAAAAGTTTAAAAGGCTTTCCTTTTGAGATTCTGGTTTCGGAATAGAATAAGTTTCCTCTGGAACTTGGCACAAAAATATATTCTAAAAAAAAGAAGGTGGTTATTATAATAATAATTGGTATAAATAATAAAAGTAATATAAAAGATACTACAATGTCAAAAATCCGTTTGATTTTTGGCAGATCAACCGGTGGAAATGGTAATTGGGTATTGGCTATTTCTAATATATAATTCATAACCTCATTGCTTTCACTTATAAGTATTATAGCAAAATATAATAAATAAAGCCCTGCAGGACGCAGGGCTTTATTTATTATATTTAAAAACCTAAAGCTTCGTTTACTAGAATTATATTAACCCTTCCCGGAAATTCTTTATAGAAACTTAATAGTTTTTTAACCTCGCTCCCCGGAACTCCGTATGCCTTATGCGCTCTTTCGCTTTCAAGTGGTAGTACATACTCAAAGATTCTTTGTCTGGCTTCTTCTTCGTTTTTGGTAATTTTTTGTGCCCCAACTATCCAAACTACTTTACTCGATCCGAAAACGTAACTTGGAATTTGACTTCCGGTATTTGAAGCAATGAATACTTTACCGTCTTCGGTTATTGCGTGAACGCTACCTATGGCGTATTCCGGAGCGGCGCCTATTTTTTGCATTTCCCTATTTTGTGTCGAACGATCCATTTGTATTAATTTTGTTTTGACTGAATCGTACTTCCCGCTTTCATTAAAGTGTTGTGCTATTCCTGTAGTATCTAAGGTGTCGGAAGTCATAGTCATAACTTCTGCACCTTCGGGGATTAAGGTTAAGGCCTTGGCTTTAGCTGCTTCGGAGTTCTCTGTTATAAATACAGAAAATCCATTTTGCTCTAGTGAGAGCTTTGTTTTTTCTAAGGTTTCCCTTTTCGCTATTTTATTGTACATTGTGCTACTCTCCTTATCCATACTGCATATGTCAGCCGGATTTATTAATATACTTTTACTACTTAGTATATAATATATACTAAAGTACAACTTGACAAGTACGCACTAAAATGATACTATGTATAAAATAAGAAACAATTATATTTATGAAACAATCTCAAGGGTGTGATTCAGTGCAGACAACTTTAAAAGTCCTTGGTGGTAAATGGAAACCACCAATTTTGTATTTGTTAAGTAAAGAGACATTGCGTTTTGGTGAAATTAAAAAAGCTATTGCTAAAATTACCCAAAAAATGCTAACGCAAGAGTTAAGAGAAATGGAAACAGATGGGCTTGTTTCCAGGAAGATTTATCCGGTGGTTCCTCCAAAAGTTGAGTATTCTCTAACTGCGTATGGTAAATCGCTTGAGCCTATTTTAATATCTATGTCCAATTGGGGAAAAAAACACAAAAATAGAGTTTAAAAAAATCTCCCACTTTAGTTAGTGGGAGATTTTTTTAAACTCTATTGAATTCCGTCTTGGGTGGCGTGATGTATACCCGGCTGGTACTGCCCCGTAGTACTACCTAAGCAAAAAGTTATGGTATAGTAGAGCCCATCATCTGCAACGTCGTACCAGTAGTTATTGGCGTCTCTGCTAATATCACCGGAGCAATCTCCGTCTGCTGGTGTTGGGGAAATTGGAAAAGTCGGTAAATAATTTGGAGACATTGGTTCTTCTCCCCCATTCATAGAGTTTGGGTCGTCTAGTACCGCACCTGTTCCGGCGCTAGCCACTGAAACAGTGCCGGTTGGATACACACCTCTGCTAATTCTGTATTGCTCGAGTGCGGTGGCAATTTGCCGAATGTCACCTGCTCGTTTAGCATCCCTCGCCTTTGATCTGGCACTTTGCAGAGCTAAAATTATTACAGATGCTAAAATTCCAATAATTGCAATTACGACTAAAAGTTCTATTAAAGTAAACCCAGAAGAATTTATTTTTTGTTTCATTGAATAGTAGTTATTTTATAAATTATAGCATAAAATCTAGGCAAACCCCCCAGCTTGAATTTGCCATAGTTTTTGGTAGGTTCCTTTTTGGGCTTTTAATAGTTCGTCGTGCTTTCCCTCTTCAGAAATTTTGCCTTTTTCTAAAACAATGATTCTATCCATTTGCATAATTGTAGAAAGTCTATGTGCAATGACTATTACAGTTTTGCCGTTCATTAAATTTTTTAAAGCATCTTGAATTAACTGCTCGCTTTCACTATCTAGACTCGAGGTAGCTTCGTCTAAAATTAATATTCGTGCATTTTTTAGAATTGCTCTAGCAATGGCGATTCGTTGCCTTTCTCCGCCTGAGAGTTTAATCCCGCGTTCTCCAACAAAAGTATTATACCCTTCCGGCTGTCTTAATATAAATTCATGTGCATTTGCAAGTTTTGCCGCATTAATTACTTCTTCATCGGTAGCATTGAGTTTACCATAACGGATGTTAGACATTAAAGTTCGATGAAAGAGTATGGGATCCTGCGGAACCAGCGCGATATTTTCGCGTAAGCTATCCTGGGTAACTTGGGCAATGTTATGTCCGTCGAGATTTATTTCTCCGGAATGAATGTCGGTAAATCTTAAGAGTAGTTTAACAATAGTGGATTTGCCTCCGCCAGAAGGTCCAATGAGCGCTATGCGTTCGCCGGCTTTTATTTTTAAACTAAATTTGTTAAATACACCGGTTGATGTACCGTAACCAAAATTTACTTCTTTAAATTCAATTTGTCCGTTGTTAACTTTCAACCTGCTGGCACTGGGGGCGTCTAAGACCTCATGTGGGGTAGTTAATATTTCAGTCATTTCGTCGGCATCTGCCAACGCTTCGTAGAAGGCTTTGACATGCTTGCCCATATTCCAGAGCTTATCAAAAATTCCTATTAAGTAGAGTTGAATTAAGGTAAAGTCTCCGACGGTGAGCTGTCCCATTTTCCAATATTTTACGGCCAAATACATCATTATTATTTCTACGCCTATCATTAAGGTCCCTTGAATTACCTCTAAATAAGTCATTAAATTCCAAGAAAAATAGCGAATTTTAAAATGTTCTTCATTGATTTTTCTAAAATTCTTTTCTTCTTTGTCAAAGTTGCTGAATAACTTTATGTTTAAATTGTTGGTAATAGTGTCGGCCAGTACCCCGGTGAGTTTAGTGTCCAACTCGGATTTTTTTAAGTCAAACTTTAATTTATATATGGAAAAGAAATAAATTACTGTAAAATATATAACACACCAAGTTATTAGTGCAATACTCAGGTAAATGTTTCTAAAGGCTAGCACTGTTACTGAAAATGTAATTGCCAAAAAGGCACGGAAAAAATCTTCTATAATTCTGTCGGCAACCACCTCAAAGCCTCGCTCGTATTTTTTTACTTTATTGACCAAGCTTCCGACAAAGTTGCCGGAAAAAAAGGAGTAGGAATTTTGATGGAGATAATTAAAGCAGGTGTTGTTCAAATCGGCCATTACCCTGGCTTGAAAATAAGTGGTGATAAAATCTTTTAATCGAAAGGAATAGGATCTGACTATTCTGGCACCTAAAATTAACAAAAGTAAATATATAATTTTGTCGTATTGGGTAATATCGTACGAGCTTAATATATTTATAAATTGCTTGTAAAAATATGGCGTAGCGGTTTCCCCTGCTACGCTTATAGTCAGTAAAAGAATAATAAAAAATACTCTCAATTTATATTTGCGAGCATGTTGCCAGTAAATTTTAAGAGTTTGTTTGGTTTGAGACTGCATGTATTTCTATTATATAAAATATTAGACAAAATAAAAAGAGGCTTTTGGGCGTTCCGAGATTTTCGGAACGCCCTAGGACTGTCGCGTAAACGCGGACCTCAACCTAGCTGGATGAAAGTGGGGTTTGAACCGGTGCTGGAAGATCTTCGAGTCTCCCTATAATACGTACGTGGCAGAATGCCGCTATTGTTCTGTGCTCATCGGTCAGAACCCATTGTGCTTTGTCTTTGTCGTAAACGATCCTTATACAGGATATACCATCACCATTCCTGATTGATACAAAATTGCCCGTATACAGTGGCGTGGTGAATACAACGTCTTCTGGTAATCTACTCGCTGTTACTTCGTTCATAACCACTCTCCTTTGGGTTTAGTTGAGCAATTATAACAAAAAAAGCCTGAAAAAGCAAGGGTTTAATTTTTAAAACTTTGTTGTACAATCGTTCACCTTTAGGTTATACTGTAAATATTATGAAATTAAAAACATCCACAAGTATTTTACCAGTTATGCTTTCGCGGGTTTCTGCTGGCTTTCCCTCCCCTGCCGACGACTATTTAGAAGGTAAAATTAGTTTTGACGAATTGTTAATAAAAAATAAACCAGCTACTTACCTTATGCGAGTTAGCGGAGATTCTATGGTAGACGCAGGAGTTTATGACAGTGACTTATTAGTGGTAGATAGGTCTATAAAACCGGTTCATAATAAATTTGTAGTAGCGTGTGTAGAGAGCGAGTATACTTTAAAGCGGTTTTGTTTGGTGGGCGGGCAAGTAGTACTTAAAGCCGAAAATAAAAATTATTCTAACATTGCAGTTGGTCAAAACCAAGAATTTAGTATTTTTGGGGTGGTAACGGCAATTATTAGAACGACTTAAGACTTATGCCAAATATTTTTGCACTTATAGATTGCAATAGTTTTTTTGCTTCCTGTGAAAGGGTTTTTCGTCCTGAACTGGAGGGTAAGCCTGTCGTAGTGCTTTCTAATAATGACGGAATGGTGGTGGCTAAGTCTCGAGAAGCAAAAGCTTTAGGAATAGATTTTGGTCAACCCTATTTTAAGATTAAACATATTTTAGAAAAAAATAAAGTTGCGGTGTTTTCTTCTAACTATGAACTTTATGGCGACCTTTCTAACCGCGTTATGCAAACTATAAACACTTTTGCCGAAGAAATAGAATATTATTCTATAGACGAAGCTTTTGTATTGCTCAACGGTGTGCAAGATGTAGAAGCTTGCGCTAAAAAAATTCGGCGTGCGGTATTGCAATGGACAGGTATTCCAGTTTCTATAGGTATTGCCCACACTAAAACTTTAGCCAAGCTTGCTAGTCATATTGCAAAAAGTAACGAAGTTTATGGCGGTGTTTTTTCTTTAATTGGTAAAGACAGCGCGCCTTTTTTGCAAAGCTATCCGGTAAATGAACTTTGGGGTGTGGGCAGAAAGTATACCAAATTTTTAGAATCTAAGGGTATTAAAAATGCTTTAGCTTTGGTGCGCCAGCCTGAAACTTGGATTCAAAAGTATATGAGTATACAGGGACTACGAATGGTTTACGAGCTTAAAGGCACGGAGTGTTATGGGTTAGACGAAGGATTAGACGCTAAAAAGAGTATTATTAATTCTCGGTCTTTTAGTCGGGCGGTAACTAGCTTTACTGAACTGCGTGAGGCAGTGGCAACTCATGTGGCGCGGGGTGCAGAAAAGTTAAGAGAAGAAAAATTGGTGGCGTCTTACCTTACAGTTTTTATTCGCACTAACAGGTTTAACAAAGACCCAAAATATTCTGGCAGTTTAGGTATGTGCCTACCCTTCCCCACTTCTTATACACCACTAATATTAACTACAGCTAGTAAACTTTTAGAAAAAATTTACAAACCGCAGTATAAATATTATAAAGCCGGGGTTTACTTAACGAGTCTAGGGCCGGAGAATTTACACCAGCAAAGTTTGTTTGAAAAGCCAAATGTAGAAAAATTTTTAAAAATAATGCGCGCACTGGACCATGTAAACCATAAACATGGAAAAGATTCTTTAAATTATGCATCTATGGGGGTAAAAAGAACTTGGAGCATGCGTCGCGAGCTTCTCTCCCCTCGTTATACTACGAGCATTGCTAGCTTGCCCCGCGTAAAGTAAAATTAACTTTTAGCCTCTTCGACCAATGCTTTAAGCCCCTTTAACTGTTTAGTAATTAGCCGGTCAAAGAGTGGCATTAGTGAATTTACAATAAGTTTTTGAAATGTTTTAGTAGTAGCAATTTCCAGCTCACAAGTAACTAAAGTGGAGTTATTTTCTCCGGGCTGAAAGTAATAAAATAAGGTGCCGTTAAGGACTTTGTATTTTTGCCCCAAGCCAAGTACTCTTGGTTTTTCGTAGGCTATAACTTCCCCTTGAAGCTCAATTATCCCTTTAATTCCATAAGTAAATTTTGTTCCTACAGGATTGTTTGGATCCCAGGAATTCAGGAATTTTGTTTCAAACTGGGCGCCCATCCATTTAATAATTTTTTCTTTAGAGTCAAAGGCAGCGAAAGTTTGGTCTATGGGAGTGTCTATGGAAATTATATAGTTTTTATTCATTAATAGAAGTTCAATAGTATGAATATATTATACCAAAACATTTAATTTGTTGTAATTGACTGGGTGGGGTAAACGATATACACTTATTTATGTAAGCAACTAATCCCGTAACTGTATGATATTAATAGTTATTCTAATAGCCATACTTTTTATTTCTGTTCTTGTTTCAGGGGTAGAAATTGTAAAAGAAAATACTGTATATGCTATTGAGGCATTTGGAAAGTTTGACCGTATAATGACTGCGGGTTTAAATTTTAGAATTCCTTTAATTGAAGATGTGGCAGAAAAGGTTACTTTAAAGCAACAAAATCTTACACAGGCTGGCAGGTATCATACTAAGGACACAATGGCAATAGATATTTCAACAAATATAATTTTTGTTGTTATTCCTACTTCTGAGTCTGTTAAAAAATATATTTATTCATTAGACGACCGTGAGAAAAGTTTAGCTACTACTATAGAAAATTCTTTAAGAGCTTCTATTGCAAGAGAGTCTCGTGAGGATGTTTTGGCAAAAAAAGAGGCTCTTGTTAAGGAAGTTTGGAAAGAGTTAGACACACAGTTTCAACAGTGGGGTATAAAAATAATTAGTTTCCAAATTATGGGAGTAAAACTTGCAACTACTGCATTTGCATAAAATAAAAACAGCTAGCCGGGTAATGCTTGTCTAGCTGTTTTAGGGTTATGAACATGGGCGGACGGCTCCTATTTGGTGCTATCTTCGTCCAAAGAGATCTTCAACGCTCGCAGGAATTTCTGGTCCTGCGAAGACCAGCTTAGTCTGCTGCTTCGACCAATATTTTTTGGTTCTGGGGTGGTACGCGGATCGGGCGTTTCTTTGGTGGCGATGGTGTCAGGACCTTCTTCTTCGTCCTCTTCCCGCTTGTTGAACCCGATGGTGGCCTCCAGCACGAGGAACACGTCGTACCCCGCGCGCTTGATCTCGCCAATAGCTTCGGCAATGCGGTCCGAATCGGAAAGCGATTCGTTAATTGCATTGCCCAATTCTTGCATAAGCTCTTTGAGTCTGTCGTCCATGTGAGGCCTCCTTTACCTTGTATGGGACATTAAATAATATCATTAACAGTGAGGATGAGTCAATGCAAAACCTCGCTTTTAAAAGCGAGGTTCAAATAGTAAATAAAGTTATTGTAAAATATTTATTTGATCATTGGCAAAAATAATCATTTTAGTTAATTGTGATATAACAAAAAAACCATAAAGAGAAATTAAAATAAAGCCTTCCATTCGGCTAATTTTATGTTTAGATGTGGCAAAAAAATAAAATGTTACGAAACCGATAATCATTAAAATTCCGGTTAAAAAAAATTCGCTTGACTCGACTCTAAAGTTTGGATTAAGTAAAGCCAGAATGCCAAACGTAGCTGTATTTGCCAGAGTGGAACCAAGGTAGTCACCAAAAGCAACGTCTTTGCGCCTTTTGAGAATTGACCTGAAAGCAATAACTAACTCGGGTGCATTAGTGCCTATAGAGAGAAGGAGTAAACCTATAATTGAAGCAGGTACGCTTAATGCGTTAGCAAAAAAAACTGTTTCTTCCACCAATAAGTGTCCTGAGAGAAAAATAAATACAGCGCCACCGGCAATTTTGAGGACGTCTTTAACTGTTGCTGTTTGTTTATTTATTAAGTCCTCTTCTACCTCCTCAACAATTTGCGGAACCGATTGTTCTTTGGTTCTGCGTATGAAATAAAGCAAAGAGCCATAACTTAACAGGCAAATTAGTCCTTCGCTAATATTCACACGTCCATCTAGTAAAAACAATGTTGGTAAAAGAGTTACAAATAAAGTTAAGGCAAGTTGTTTTTTGGTTAAGGTATTTTTGAGTTGAATTCCATCCCCGCCAATCGCCAGAAATGGAATAATAAATAGCAGAATTACAAATGACGCCCCGGATAAGTTCCCAGCGGAGACTTGGGGAACTTTGTTAATTGAGCTGTTTAGCATTACTGAAATTTCACTTATAGATGTTAAAATTCCTAAAATGAAAAATGCTATGGTGAATCCATTTTGGTGGAATCTTTTTGCGACCCGAATAATAGAATCTATGAGCATGCCGGCGAAGAACCATATAACCGCTCCTGATAGGAGGAATAGTAATAAGTGACTTAAATTTTCCATGGATACAAAGATTCAATATTTAATATATGTATTATATCAGATGAAATGAATTTTTTATGCAAAAAATCGCCTTTTAGGCGATTTGTTTGATGATATTTTTTGGCAGGGACGGGGGGAATCGAACCCACGCTAGCGGTTTTGGAGACCGCTGTACTACCATTATACGACGTCCCTATGGGTAGAACTTAGAATATTGAATTTTGAATAACGAATTATGAGTAGAAACTTTTGGATTTGGAGATTAAACCTCTAAGTAACTTGCTTACAATAATTATTTGTTCATTTAATATATTAAAACTTTTTTCAGTTAAGTATTTTAAATCTTTTGCAATAATAAGTTGGTTTTCAATTTCAGTTAAAGAACCCATTGCTATAGAATAAAATTGAACTTTTTCTTTGTAAGTATTTCTACTAAAACCTTCTGCTATATTGGAAGTTAAAGAGACAGATGCTCTTCTGAGTTGCGAGGTTAAAGAAAATAACTCCGATTTAGGAAAAGCGTCTGTCTCTTTGTAAATAAGTATAACTAGCTTATGGCCTTCCTGCCATGAATGCAGATCTTTGAACGATTGGATTTTTCCAGATTCAATATTCAACATTCGATATTCTAGTTACTTGGTTTCTTTGTGTAAAGTTTTCTTGGTGCAGAATTTACAGAATTTTTGGAGTTCTAAGCGCTTTTGGGTATTTTTTCTGTTCTTCTTAGTTTGGTAGTTAAGGTTGTGGCAAACGGTACACTCAAGGTTTATCAAATGATCTTGGGACATATGTTTTAGGTATTAGATTAAAGATTTAGATTGCCTACATTGAGTAGGGTTTAAGAGAATGCCTCTAAGGCGGTTAGAGTATTCTTAGTACATCAGTTGATCCAAAACGTGATGTTAGATATTTGTCACCCTTCGCTAAAGCTATGGGTGACACTTTTTACTAAAGTAAAAAGTGGAGCCGGCTGTCGGACTTGAACCGACCACCTACGGTTTACAAAACCGTTGCTCTACCAGATGAGCTAAGCCGGCGTAAATATAATTTTCAAAAATACTACTACCCTATTCTTTGGTAGACATACCCGTCCAGTTAAAGCCCTGAATGGAGTTTACCTGCCTCTGGCAGGCTCCTGATTTTTGGGAGCCCTGTAATGTTAAATACAGGTAATTAAATAAGCTTTTTTAAGCTCAATAAATTCTAACACAAAGTCGTAAAAAAATCCAGTCCTTTAAATAAGGGGTTTTACCCTCACCTATCCCCTACACTGTAGTATTGTAATAAAAATGATGCCGTCCGGAGTTGGGTTTCCGGACGGCGGGTTGAAGGTTGATAGTGTTGGTCAGCGATGGACAAAGATTCCATAACAACCAGTAAGAAGAAAAGCGAATATTACTAACAGGCTTATGAGGCCTGTGATATTCTTTTTAATACGTACCTTCATTTCTTGTCCTTGTAGACCCCTCTTGCAAATTAATTTACTGTACCAGATTATAGACACAAATGCCAGTGGATAAGCCCAATAAAATATTTTTTCTTTAATTTGACAGTAATTTTTGTTTTGGATATAATTTTTTTAACCACCAGTTCCATCAGGGTGGAATTACAATGTTAAGGAGAAGGAAATGGTAGATTTCCGCAAATGGTTCCCTGCTTTGGCAGTGGTCGCGTTGGCCTTTGGCGCAGCGTCCACGGCTTCGGCTGGCGTGCCGGCGTTTTCCTGCATCAGTAACGCAGACAATCCGCCGGTAGTCACCGCTCAGGCGATCGATCAGATCGTCGAAGGGATGGTCGGCAACAACAACGCCGGCGTGAACGGCATCTTTGACGCTGCCCCGGCAGCCCAGAATGTCAGCTTCAACGGCAACACCAACAACATCGACGCCCTCATCAGCGTCGGCGTGAATGATCGGTTTGTTAACCCTGTTGCGCTCCGCAACCTGGGAAACGAGAAGATCTTCAAGGTGAAGGCCGCGTGTTTTGTCGATAACGCCCCGGTCCACGGCTCCGGCGTTGCGATTGCGAATCAGCAAGTGAACAGTTTCAACAGCGCTGGGTACGGCGCCAACTGGAACAACAACGCCAATACCGGCTACAATCAGGTCTCCGCGCCTGACATTGCCGGCAATATCGGCGCCGCCATCCGCGTGAACTACCACAGCAGCCCGCCCCAAGCCGATCATCCTGCCCAAGTCACCCTCCGCGAGTGACCCAAAGCGTCGGTCTAATGGCCTTCAACGGTTCCCGGACACCTCTAACCATGAGGCGTCCGGGATCTTTTTTTTGTCACGCCTTTCTATTAGAGCCAAACCTGTTCCGGCAGGTAAACTCGCAATATAAGCAGAAAGTTTGCTATAATAGAGTGTAATTAATTTAGAAATAAATGCACAAAGTAAAAGACATTAAACTTGCTAAACAAGGAAAAATTAACATTTCACTCGCCGAGCGTGAAATGCCAGTACTTAGAATAATTGCCGGTGAATTCAAAAAAAGCCAAATTTTCAAAAACTTAACTATTGCAATGTGCTTGCATGTAACCAAAGAAACTGCGGTGTTGGCCCGTGCTATTAAAGCTGGTGGAGCTAAAGTTGTACTTTGTTGCAGTAACCCACTTTCCACTCAAGACGATGTCGCTGCTGCACTGGTGGAAGATGGAATAAATGTTTTTGCTTGGAAAGGAATTTCTAACAAAGATTATTACGAATGTTTAAACAAGACTTTAGACTTTAAACCTCATATTACTATAGATGACGGTGCAGATTTAATTTCTTTAATCCACAGCGAACGCCCTGAACTTTTAACCAGTGTTTGGGCAGGACAAGAAGAAACAACAACTGGAGTTATTCGTCTTAAAGCTATGGCAAAAGATGGCGCACTTAAATACCCCGTTGTAGCAGTTAACGACACTCCTACAAAGCACATGTTCGACAACTACTACGGAACAGGACAGAGCACCATGGATGGACTTCTTCGCGCAACCAACGTTTTGCTTTCTGGAAAAATTGTTGTGGTGGCTGGTTACGGTTACTGTGGCGCTGGAATGGCACTTCGTGCCAAAGGCCTTGGCGCAAGAGTTGTAGTTACAGAAGTAGACCCATTACCAGCTCTTAAGGCTGCTATGGATGGTTTTGAAGTTATGAAAATGGTAGACGCTGCCAAAATTGGTGATGTATTTTTAACCGCCACCGGTGACAAAGATGTAATAACTGGTGCTCACATGAAGCTTATGAAAGACGGCGCTATAATGGGAAACAGCGGACACTTTAACGTAGAAATAAATTTACCAGACTTAGTTAAGCTTTCCAAAAGTCACCGCACAGTGCGCGACCAGGTAGAAGAATATACTTTAAAAAATGGTAGAAATGTATTTTTAATTGCCGAAGGTAGGCTTATGAACTTAGCCGCTGCCGAAGGTCACCCTAGCGCTGTTATGGATATGTCTTTTGCAGACCAAGCACTTACCTGCGCATGGCTTGTAAAGAACTATAAAGAAATGGGAAATGACGTTTATAATGTACCAAAAGAAATAGATGAAAAAGTTTCAAGACTTAAACTAGAAGCAATGGGAGTAAAGATAGATGTATTAACACCCGTGCAGAAAAAATATTTGGCTTCATGGACTGAGGGAACGTAGGCTAGAATGTAGAATTTGGAATATTGAATATAGAATGAAAAAAATGGGCCCGCCTCGCGCTATGCGCGTGGCGGGCTTTTGGGTTAAGTGGGGATGAATTGTTGGTCGCATCGGATGCAGGTTTTCACTTTCCCTGTACGGATTTTGTCATCGACTGTGCTATACCAAGCCCCGCAATCCTTTGTTGGACAATCGACGAAGCCGTTATGATCGATACGCACCTTGGGGATGCTTGTTTGTGCATGTTTTTGTTGCTCGCGAGGGGGTTTCTTAACAGTAAATTTCCGCCCGCACCGTTGTTGACTGCACTCATTTACACCGTCAGTCAAGAACGCTAAGTTATGCCTCCATCCGCATGCAGGATACGGGCATGTGGCAGTTCCTCCAGACACTATTGCTTCGGGAAGTGTCTGTTCTTGGAACGCCCGTTTGGCTGCATCTTTTGCCTGCCAACTAGCTTCATGGGCGTCTTGTCGTGCTGGGTCAGCAACTACATCACCTAGTTTCTTTTTGTAGTAGTCGGTCATCTTCCTCTCCTTGAGGTTTTATGAAGTAAAGACTACAGGCAACCTAGATAAAAGTCAATGTTGAAGTTATTAGATTTTTAAAGACTTTTTAACTGTATGTCTCCCTACCTTTTCTCTTTTTAAGTCATAGAGTAATGAGGGGCTGTTTAATTTTTTACCAAGGGTATGGGCAATGGAGCGAATATAGGTACCACTAGCGCAATGAATTGTTATATTAAGAATATAAAACTCGCAATTGTTACGAATTTTAAGTTGCCTTTCCCACAGCTTCAGTATATCTTCCTGTCTAAAGTCCCCACTGACTTTTGCTATTTTATCTTGAACTGTTTTTAAAATTTTTTGGGAGTCTATTTTTTTAAAGTTATTAAATTTGATATTGTAAATTTCCATTTCTCTGCTTGGTGCATTCGCCGTATTTAACTTTCCTGCTCTGGCATATATAAAACTAGGAGTGCCAGAAATTGGTACAGAAGAATATGGTGGAATTGGCAAGTTTATTTTCCCAATAAATTTTTTTATTTCCTTTTTTATATCATCAACTCTTGGTGGTTTTGAGTCTGTCTTAATTATTTTACCTAATATGTCAAAAGTATCTGTAGAAATACCAAACAAAATTTGCGCTTTGTAGATTTTGTCTAATTTTAAAAATTTTTCCTTTTCGTGAACTTTCTGTCCAGTCAATAATATTAAAATCCCCTCTGCCATTGGGTCTAAACGACCGGCGTAGGTAATTTTTAAATCCTTAGAAAGTTTTTTTGTTAATCTAAATTTCTCCAAAGCTTCAAGTGGAGTTAATCCGAGCGGTTTGTATATGTTATAAATTTTGGAGTGCATTTGGATTATTGTAACTAAAATTTATGATAATAATAAATTCTAATGGTTGTTGTAAGTTCTGTAAAAATTCCTGTTTGGTGTATAAAAAACCCCCGTCTTGGCGGAGGTGTTTTATGGTGGGCAGGAGAGGATTCGAACCTCTGAAGACATAAGTCAACTGATTTACAGTCAGTCGCGTTTGACCGCTTCGCTACCTGCCCAAGTGGTAAATTTGGAATTAAGAATTGTGAATATTGAATACACAAGACTTAAACACTTCAGAAATTATATCAAAAATAGCTATATATTGCAAGCATTTTTTAATATTTAATTAACCTTTTCGAAGTTAACCCTGAGAGCATTTAGGATAACTGCTACGTCAATAACTTCTTGCAGGAGCGCGCCGTATACTGGTTGAATATAGCCTAAAGCAGCAAAAATCATTAGTATAATGCTCAGTCCGAGACCTGCATAAATGCTTTGTTTGGCTATACGCATAACACTTTGGGCAATGTGCACTGCGTCATGTACGCGCATTAAATTGTTTTGCATTATAACTACGTCCGCGCTTTCGGAAGAGGCACTGGAACCGTGAGCTGCCAGGGCTATACCCACATCGGCAACGGCAAGTGCCGGTGCATCGTTTACTCCATCCCCCACCATAGCTACTGGAGAGTAAATTGTTTTAATTCTTTTAACTTCAGTAACTTTGTCTTCCGGAAGCATTTCGGCTTTGTAGTCTGTAATACCAAGCTCTTTGGAGATTTTTTTTGCCACTTCTTGTTTGTCACCGGTCAGCATAAAAACTTTTTGAATTTTGTGGTCTTGAATCTCCGTAAACATTTGCTTAATTTTCGGTCTTAATATATCCGCAAATATAACTATACCTAAGAGCTCTTTATTTTTTGCCAGGTATACTGCAATTTTTCCGTGTTTTTGGTAGTTGGTGTGTTCAAGTTCCTGAGCAGGCGGAATTATCACACCTTGTGCTTTTAAATAATCAAGTTTGCCAAAAATATAAGAACCACTGGCGAGTTGTCCAATTACGCCGTTACCCAAGCTTTCTTTTAAATTTGTTGGAATGGTTAGCGGGGTTTCTGAATTTATTTTTGAATAGTTCACCAGCGCCCTGCCTAATGCATGAACTGAAAGCTGGTCTAACGATGCGGAGATATTTAGTATTTGATCGGTTGTTATGGCTTTATTGGTAGAAATTACTTCTAAAACTTTTGGTTCTCCAAGAGTTAAGGTTCCGGTTTTGTCAAAAATTATTGCCTTGGCTTCTCCGAGTTTTTCCAATGCCCCGCCATTTTTAACAATAATACCTCGACTGGCAGATTTGCTAATGCCGGAGATTACAGCAATGGGCGTGGCTAAAATTAGTGGGCATGGGGTTGCTACAACCAAGACTGCAAGGAATCTTAATGCATCACCTGAAATAAGCCAAGCGCCGACTGAAATAATAAAAGTTAAGATTGTAAACCAAACTGCATAACGGTCAGCCAAGCGAACCATTGGTGAGCGGTTGTCTTGGGCTTCTTTTATTAATTTTACAATTCTTTGGTATTGGCTTTCCGAAGCAGGTTTTTGGGCAATTATTTCTAACGCGGAATCTTTATTAATACTACCTGAATAGACCAAGCTCCCTTGGGATTTTTGGATAAGTACACTCTCGCCGGTAATCGATGATTCATCCAGTTCAGAGACTCCGGACTGTACGACACCGTCTACTGGAACAGTCTCCCCAGGTTTTACCACAAACACGTCACCAATTATTAGTTGTTCTGCAGGAACGTCTTTAAGTACTCCATTTAATTTTAAGTGTCCAATTGTTGGTGCAAGTGAAAGTAGTTTGGTTAGTTCTCGACTAGAGCGCTTTAAGGCATAATCCTCCAGTGCTTCCCCGCCCGAAAGCATAAGCACAATAACTGTACCAGCTAAATATTCCTGTAAAAAGAATGAAGTAATAATTGCCACCATAGCAATTAAGTCTATGCCGAAATGCCCCCGAAGCATATCTTTTATCATTCTGAATCCTAACGGTAAGACGCCAATAATTAATGTTGCCATCCAAGCATAATGGTCATAATTTTCTTGTCCGTATAAATGCAAAAGTATTCCGACTATTAGTCCTATTAGGGTGAATATCGGAATAAAATAAGTAGAAAGTTTATTTGACATACTTTATGAATGATTTATTGGTAGCTTTTGGTTAAATTTTATTAACAATTAGTGTTAGCAAGGCTACTTGTTCTATAAAAAGAATCCCTATTCCAATTGGGAAATAAGCTTTTTTTGTTTTGTGGTGGAAATAATACATTCCTAGAAGTACGCCTAAGCTGGCAAAAAAAATGGAAATACAAAACAAATAAACTTCGGGTATTCTGTCGTTGTTTTGTACGCTACGTTTTTTATCTGCGCCAACTAAAATAAAACCCATAATATTTACAACGACTACACAAATGTATAAAATTTCTAACCAATTTTGCATATATAGATATTGTATCACCTTTTAAAATAATTTTAAAAACCTTTATTTTAAGCCAAATTTTGCTTTTATTTCCTAGATTATGCGTCTTTTACCATTGACAAAATTTAATTCTTTTGATAAAAGGCTCAAGTCGCGTCCCAACAGGAGGCGATGTCAGCCTTTCGAGGCTAACCACATCAAGAATAGAGGATATACTCCAATGCAACGCAATTCGCAACGCAACAGCGGTAAGCCCGCTGGTCGTACCGTTCATGTTAATGTTAACGGTGTTATGATTCCGGTCGACACGACCCAGCTCACCGGCTGGACCGCCCACCACGGCGTCACGCCCGGTGGCAAGCAGGTCAATAGCCTGCTTTCCATACGCCTCGGCAACACCATCTTCATCAAAGACGGCAAGCGCCGGATTTCGGCTTTCGATGCCGACGAGCTTCATGTCGCTGCTCACCAGCTTTTCCCGTCGACCCTGGCGTCCGAACAGGCTGCGTCCTAGCGCCGGCGACGAAATTGCCAACCACCGCAACCCGCGGCGGGAACCCACAAAGGTTTTCGCCGCTCTTTTTTTTATTTGCAGTAATTTAAAATAATTTCTATTATACCTATATGGATAAAAAACAATGGACAAATTTACGAAACTGTCTTTTAGAGCTCCATAAAACTTTAATGAACTATCAACGTTCAGTTTATGAAGCACAACATGGGAAAATTGAGTCTCCAGGAATGTTCCTTGGTCTTTTAATGGAAGATAAAAATTTTGCTTGGCTTAGACAGCTTTCCGAGCTGGTAGTTGTTATTGACGAAATGTTGGAAGGTGGGGATGTAATAAGTCCAGATAAAATTCAAGACACTTTAGTTTATATAAAAAGGTTACTTAAACCTAATCTTGAAGGTAATGAGTTTGAGCAGAATTATTATTATGCGATAAATAAAGACCCCTACTCTGCTCTGGCGCACGGCAAAACATTAGAGGTCTTAGATTTAATTTAATAAATTTTTTGTACACGCCCCACTTGCCCATCTTCCAGACGTACTTTTATACCGTGTGGGTGAAACTGTGAATTTGTTAACAACTCTGCAATGACACCGTGTGTGAGCTTGCCGGTTTGTTGGTCAGCTTTTAAAACAATATCTACAGTTTTTCCAATTTGAACATCTTGCCTATTTTGTCCGTTCATATTATTTAAAAATTACTGGAATTTCATAAGCTTGGTCATATTGAGGCAAACCAGATGGGTTGTCTTTTTTTAGGATTAAACTGCCGTTATTTTTGTAAGTAGGTTTGGTAAATGTTAATGTAGCCTTGAATGGGACAAAATTTTCTGTCATCCATTCGCCCTGTGCTTGGGCTATGCCTTGGGCGATTATTTTTCCGTCCCAATCAGTTAGAATTACCGGAAAACTAGCCTCAAAGAACCAGTTGCCTCTGGCTTGTCCTATTATGATTAGCGGACTGGCTATTTCCTGGTAAGGGTAAGGCGAGGTTAGCTGGATAGCTTCAGGTCTGGCAACCAGGGTACTGTGATAATATTCTAAATATAAACTTTTCCCTTCACTTGGTTTAACGGTAAAGTCTTCGCCAATTTTCCTGTCCGCATAATTTACTATTATTAGTCCATTTTGAATCTGGGAAGTTTGGGGGGCTATTCTATCACCAATTAATACGGCGTTGGTGCCGGTATAGCCGGTATTGGTTTTTAAAGCAATTGCAATATAAAAAAAGGTACCACTTCCTCCCATTTCTTGGGTTAGAATTACAGCGGTATCAGTCTGACCGTCACCATTTACATCACCGTGGGTATTGGCTCCAAAGATTTTGGTATTGGTTGTAGTATTCACTCCGTTAGTTAAAACAATGTCTTGGCCTTCAATATTGTAAGAAATATTACCTGGGGTAATTGTTATAACAGGATTTTCGATTTTTTTATATTTTAAATTTTTAATTTCTAAAATAATTGCTGAGGTGACTAT
>CAYGEJ010000002.1:0-85192 GCA_964348935.1 uncultured Candidatus Saccharibacteria bacterium
GAGCTATATATATTTTTATTAGAAAGATTCAACAAGGCACAGAAGTAACCTCTAAGCAGGTTAAACCAATCCTAATTGGGATTATTACAACCTTTACACTAATTTTAGTATTCAATTTCATATTTCCTGCGTTCCTGAATAACTCTCGCTTTATAATATTTGGAGCTTTTTTTGTTTTTCCATTTATTGCAGGCACTGCCTATTCAATTTTTAAGCACGGGTTTTTAAATGTGAAAGTTATTTCAACCGAAATTTTAACTTTCTCACTTGCATTAATAATTTTACTTGAAGTCGTAACATCCCAAGATATTATCAGCCTTTTATTTAGAACAACTATTTTTATACTTGTAATTGTAGTTGGAATTATCCTTATTAGAAGTGTAATTAGAGAAGTCCAACAGCGTGAACAACTTGAAACTTTGGATAAAGAACTGGGTGACGCAAATGAAAAATTAAAAAGCTTAGACCTTGCCAGGGCGGAATTTATTTCCATTGCCAGTCACCAGCTCCGCACACCTCCTGCAACCGTAAAATGGTACCTGTCTTCAATAATTGACGGCGATTATGGCAAACTTACAAAAAAAGTTACCGAACAACTTAAGAAAACTCAAAATACCAACAATCACCTTATTTCTTTAATTGAAGACATGCTAAATGTTTCTCGTATTGAACGTGGTAAAATGGAATTCTTATTCGAACCAACCAACATTGAAGAATTAGCAGAATTTGCCCATGAACAACTAATACCCATGGCAGATGACAAAAAACTAACCATAACTTACGTTAAACCAAAGAAAGTCTTGCCAAAAATAATGGCAGATAAGGAAAAACTCAGACAAGTCATGAATAACCTTATCGATAACGCCATTAAATACACTAAAACAGGTACAGTTAAAGTTGCGCTCAAAAGCGATAAAGATAACGTTATCTTTCAGGTATTTGACAGTGGTAAAGGTATAAGCACCGAAGATCAAGCTGCAATTTTCCAAAAATACACCAGAGGCAAGGAATCAATTAAACAAAGCGCTGGCCTCGGACTAGGACTATACGTCGCAAAAATTATTATCGACCAACATAAAGGCAGAATTTGGGCTGAAAGTGATGGTGAAGGCAAGGGTTCGGTATTTAGCTTCAGTATCCCTATACATAACGGTCTAAAACAAACTTCCTTAGTTGACTTAGCACTAAACCAAGCAGATCAGAAAACTTAGACACTTAGATTTAAAAACCCTCCCGTTAGCCAGGAGGGTTTTTAAAAATTTATTTAAGAATCCTTTAGGGATCCAATAATTTCTTCTTCAAAATGTAATAAAAATTGTTCTGGGTCTGGAGTACTGCCGAATAGAATATGTTCTACGCTGTTACGTTGACCTCGATTCTGACTACTACCTACACCTTTACTTTGAAACCATTCTTCCCAAGCTTGACTAAACTTTTTATAACCTTCGCTTTTATCATCACCATACTTCTTGTAAATTTCTAAATATTTGGTAGTATCCGAGATATTAATAAATTCACTTTTTTCATCAAGAGTCAGAAAACCATTTTTCTGCAATGCATGTTTAATTTCTTGAACTCTTTTATTAGTGTAGACAGCCTGGCATATAACTCGCCCTAACTGAGTCCACTCTTTATCAAATTTTTCAAAGTCCATATTAAAAGTAGATTTAATTTTATTTTACTACTCACCTTTATCTGCTACTTTTAACTTTAATTTGTCTACAATCTTTTCCCAGCGCTTCTGGTCTTCATTTTTTAAGAATCTAAGTAATCTTCTACGATTACCAACCATTTTCAAAAGTCCGCGTCTGGAATGATTATCTTTACGGTGTATTTTCAAATGTTCGGAAACCTGTTCAATTTCCTTTGTAAGAATAGCCACCTGAACCTCTGGGCTTCCGGTGTCATCTTTGTGAGTTTGAAACTTCTTGATTATCGCGTTTTTCTCTTTTGGAGTCAACATCTTATTTTCGCCTTGTAAAATACAAAACGCCTTTCAGCACGAAATGAGTAGATTAATAAATCTTTTAATGACTCATTCGTGGATTAATTTTATATATTATACCAAAAACTCCTAACTTTGTAAATAGTGCAAAAAGGCTCTTACAACGTTATAATTCGTCAATTTTTCAAAGCTATCTAATCCCGGAAACCTATTTACTTCTAAAACATAAAGTTGTCCGTTCATTTCCAATATATCTACTTTGGATAACTCTCGACCTAAGGCTTTACTTGCCCGTTCTGCAAGACTTGCCACCTCTGGCACTTTAGAAATCTTTAAGACTTGATATTTTTCAAAATCCACTCTGAACCCTAATCCTAAAATCCGAAATCTTAAAATAACGGGAAGTGCTTTGTACCCAACGGTGATAACTTTATACTCGTACTCAGCATGTAATAACTCCTGTACTAACAGCTCTCCTTTAGGATATAAATTATATACATTCTCAAATTTAATTTGATTGTCAATTAAATAAACCTGCTTTGCTTTAAACCCATAAATCCACTTTAAAATAAACGGCCATTGTTTCGGGATTGTTTTCCTGTTCAATAATTTAGTGTTAGGAATACGAATATTAGCTTTTTTTAACTTCTGATAGTCTACCCACTTGCCTTTGGCAATATCTCCAGTGACTACATTTGCATCTACCACTCTTTTACCAGCTTTTTTAAATTGTTTTGCTAATTTTATTATTCGAGGTAAATATTTAGGACTCCCATGCAAATATGGATAACGAATATATAAAGCTGTAAAACTACTAATATCCACTTGGAAATTACATTTCAACAAATCTTGTATATCACTTATTTTATATTTTATATTTTGACTGCTCGGCTCCTGAATCAACCTTTTTACAAAATACACTGTCTTGGGTGAAATAACTAATATCATCTTTCAATTCTACAATATTAAACCTAACTTTACCATGTCGCAAAACGCAGAAATGTACTAAGCAAAACCACAGCAGTCGCCTTTTGTTCTGTTAATACTGTGGATAACATTACATGTCGCAAAACGTAATTTCATGTTAAAATTTTAGTATGAATTAAGTTTTAAGGAACTTCTAATATGGAAACCCAAATCAAAATAACTCCCCTATTCCGCCTTATAAACGAATTTTTGGAGTATTGTGAGATTGGCAAAAACCAAAGCTCTCGCACCACAGACAATTACAAACATTATTTATCACGTTTTTATAATTTTTCTTTAGGAGAAGGGGTTGAAAAACCGGAAACAATAACTATAGAATTAATCCGCCAGTACCGACTATATCTAAACAGGTTAGAAAACGATAAAGGAGAAAAAACTCTTAAACTTATTAGCCAAAATTACCATCTCATTGCCCTAAGAGCTTTTTTAAAATACTTAGCTAAACAAGACATTAAAAGCTTAGCCCCGGAGAAAATAGAGCTTCCTAAGAACCCGCAACGACAGGTGGAATTTCTAGAGCATGATGAACTTGATCGGTTACTAAAAGCAACCGACCAAGAAAAAGATGAGTTGTTAAGTCTTAGGGACTACTCTCTACTTCAAACTTTGTTTTCTACCGGCCTCCGCGTGTCCGAGCTTGCTTCATTAAAAAGAGATTCCATAAATTTAGACAGGCGGGAATTTACCGTCAGAGGCAAAGGTAGTAAACTGCGCTTAGTTTTTCTTTCCGACAAAGCAGCCGAGGCTTTAAAAAAATATTTAAACAAAAGAAGTGATGCTAGCCAGGCTTTGTTTATTGGACACTCAAACATTGGCAAGATTTCCAACAAATTAAATAAAAAACTGACTGAAAAATCATTAAAAGCCTCTCAGAATAAAATTGAAAAAGAAATGTCCAGCCAGTCCCCTTCCAAGGACTCAATAAAGAAACTACCGGGACTTACTCCAAGACAAATCCAAAGAATTATAAAAAAATATTGCCGTATTGCCGGAATAATTAAAAAAGTTTCCCCTCATACATTAAGACACTCGTTTGCAACTGACCTCCTACAAAACGGAGCGGACATTCGCTCAGTTCAGACACTCCTGGGACATGCCAGCATTACCACCACTCAAATCTATACCCATATTACCAATCAAGGTCTAAGAGATATTCATAAAAAATTCCATAACAAGAAATAAACTAAGCGCTTGAAAAAAATATCCAAATATGTTATAATTGTTAAAGTTTTTATGCACTCGTAGCTCAGTGGATAGAGCGCTCCCCTGCGAAGGGAGAGGTCGCAGGTTCGACTCCTGCCGGGTGCACCATTCGACTCGTTAAAAGTTGAAAGCAACAAATTTGAAGTTAAATACCCAACAATTAAGAATTTAAGAACTATCGTTATTTTTCTTTTCTGTAGGGCTCCCAAAAATTAGGAGCGCAGTTCAGGGCTTTATCTGAACGAGCACGGATTTTTGGGAAAGAGGAGCAATGACGAGTATAGTGAAAGTTTTACCTCTGGTAAAACTTGAACGACAACGAGTCTATTGCGACGAGGTTCCGTAGCTCAATGGATAGAGCAGTGCTCTTCTAAGGCATTGATGTTGGTTCGATTCCAACCGGGACCACCATAAAAAATACCCCATTCAAATGAATGGGGTATTTTTTATTATAAACTTATACGGCTTTGGTAAAATATTTCTTATTTAATTTTACAGCGTAGTACCCTACTCCCATAATAGCTAGCCCAGCTATAACCAAAGCCAACGGCCAACCTAGACCTTCGCTGAAATATTCTCCGGTCAATTTGAGTATATAGCCAATTAAAGCCAATGAACCAAAAACTAAGAATGATTTACTCTTAACATAAACACTTAAGAAGACAATACCAAAAACTAGAAGCGGGTATATTAACTCCCAAAATGCATTTTGGTTAGGCGACCAACCGCCTAAAGCCATTGCCGAGCCCAAAAAAATTAATGAGCCAAAACCGTAAAGTACCCCGGTTAATGACTTTTGAGAGGTCTCTTTAAAATAATAACCCAGTAGCATATACGTTAAACCTGTCACTAAAAAACGATACTCCCAGATCTTCGATAAATTGTCGGAAGTTAAATTGCTTCCAACTAACCACTGAATGAAAAAGAAAAAAGTAATGGTGGCAAAAATAATCGAAAATAAGGTAAAAATCACTTTTCGAAACATAAAGAAGGAAGACAGGAAGATAGTTAATAAAATCAGAAACACGAGCAAGCCAACGGAAGTAGCAGAAGTGTCTAAACCTATTTTATCAAACAAGACATACAATCCAATTGGACTAATTAAAGCGGAAATTAGAAAAAAGCCCAAAGCCGAACCTTTGAATTCCTCGTACTTTAAAAGTACTACACCTACTAAATATGCAGCTATCGCAGAGCCTAAAGTAACAACAATTTTGGTTGCTGAGTTAAAATTTTCCCAGTTTTGAAATACCAAAACACATATTCCTAAAAATACGATAGTTGCACCAATATAATACATAACTTGGGATAAATTTACATGCCTCCTCTCTTCACCTTCTAGCCCTTGGAATGCTGACAAAACTTCAGTTTGAGAAATTTGACCTGCCTGCACCATCTGATTTAATTCACTAAGTAATTGTTGTTTATCCATATATTTAAGATTAATTGATTACACTTTTATTTTACCCAGCCTAAAAATCGAAAATTATAATAACTATCTGTACCGGTTAATTTAAGATTTAACTTACGGCTTCGATTATATCCTTTTATAAACCAACTGTTGTAGTCTGTGCCACCGTCAAAAAACAAGCCTCCCCCGCCGTTACCTCGCTCAATTACATAATTATCAGGAGAAATATTACTTGAATCTAAATTATAATTTTTCGCCTGCTCAAAACTAATCTCTGTTGCAGAATCTAAATTTATATCGTAAAAATAAAAATGAGGTTTAACATTATCAGGCTTGCCATAAAGAGGCATGGTACTAGAAGGTAGTGGATAGTATGTCACTTTACCATTTACTACTTCATATTCTCTTTGCCCATAATCGTAATAGCTAGCCCCGGTCATGTAAACAAAACTGTATTGTGCCTTTTTCCCCATCCCTGGGAAATAAATAAAAGCCGCTACTAAAATAATCATTAGCACCGGTATGCACAGCGCTAAAATTAAAGGGATATTTTTTTTATTGATCATATATTTAACTTTAATTAATTTCATCCATATTATACCACATTAACGACATAATAAATTACTTACCTAATATAGGCTTTGTATGTTAAAATGATCTTATGATTGAAAGACTACAAAAATTTATTAGTACGAGCGGAGTTGCCAGCAGAAGAAAAGCCGAAGAATTTATTAAGTCCGGCCAAGTAACTATAAATGGACGCAAAGCAAAATTGGGCGACAAGGTTAATCCGGAGACAGATACTGTAAAAGTCTACGGGAAACTTATAAAAGCGTCCGAGGAAAAAATTTATATTGCCCTTAACAAACCTAAAGGCTATGTAGTTAGTAAAAGCGACCCGAAGGGTCGAAAGACGGTTTTTGATTTGCTCCCTGAAGATTTAAAAGGAAAAGTTTGGAATATTGGCAGACTCGACTATGACACCGAAGGCTTACTTCTTATGACCAATGACGGCGAACTCACCCAAGAACTTTCCCATCCAAAATACGAGCACGAAAAAGAATACGAAGTCACCACTCAGGAATCCCCTACCGACGGCATGCTAGAGCATTTAAGAACCGGCGTAGAAATAGCTACCGGAACTACTTATCCCGCCCAAGTAAAACTTCGCGACGGAAAAGTTAGAATAACTATCCATGAAGGAAAAAAACGCCAGGTACGCAGAATGTTTTCTACAGTTGGCTTAACCGTTTCCAACTTAAAAAGAATTCGTATAAATAAATTACTCCTTCCCAAAGAACTCAACGTTGGAAATTTTAAACTTATAAAAAAAGAAGAAATTCTGTAATTTCTGATTTATGACTTTTAGAAAATATACCTTTATAATTACTACCTTGGCGGTGATAGCTACTATCATCGCTTTGTTTTTAATTAAAAAACAATACCCAATTACAATAATAGAAATTCCTAAATATTATCACCCAGTCTCAGAAATACCATTTCAAGATTCAAAATTCATTATTCCAGACTCTCTCCTGCTGTCCGCCCCCTTCACTCCCCAAGCCCCGACAGGAAACTGGGATATTCTTCACAATGAAAATTGTGAAGAAGCCAGTAGTTTAATGGCAATGGCCTACTACATTACTAACTATAGAAATGTACAAAAATTAGATCCTATTTTTGTTGAATCTGAACTTACCAAACTCACTGACTGGGAATTAAAAACTTTTGGTTATAACTTAGACATTACCAGCGAAGAAACCGCGAAAATGATTGAAGCCAACTATGGACTGAATACAAAAATTTTATACAACTATTCCGAAAATGATATAAAAAAAGAATTAACAGAAAATCGCTTGATATTGTTTCCAGCCAATGGCCAAATGCTAAATAATCCAAACTACAAACAACCCGGTCCAATTTACCATATGGTGTTAATTCGGGGTTTTAATGAAACTGAATTTATTACCAATGACCCAGGAACCAGAAAAGGAATGAATTATAACTATCCTTTTACTGCACTTTACAAATCCAACGGCAACTGGAGTCATAAAAACAACAAAGTAGATTTAACTCAAAAAAATATTATAGTAGTTTGGAAATAAAAATAATCGCGTAAGTGAAAACTGATAAAGTTCTACTTACGCGATTTTTGAACCTTCTTAATTAGCGATAATGCAAATCCTTCGCCAAACCCAACAATTGCAGTAGCTGAATAAAACGATGATTCGGGTCATATTCCCACCAAGCATTACCATGCCTCACGCTTCTCTGGTGCGCATGATGGTTATTATGCCACCCTTCACCAAATGTCAGCAACGCCACCCACCAGTTATTGCGCGAGTCATCTTTCGTTTCGTGAGTGCGGTAACCCCACAGGTGCGTAGCCGAATTCACCAGCCAAGTGGAGTGCCACCCGAGCACTACAGGTACAAACACCGCCCAACAGAATGCACCGAAGCCACCAAAACTCAAGACCAAAATTCCAAACAGGGCAATTGGTACCCATAGATATTTGTTCAGAAAGACATGGAACCTGTCCTTCATTAAATCTGGTGCCATCTTTTTCAGCAGTTTAGGGTCCCGATACTTAGGATCCGGATGAAGCATCCAATCCATATGCGCCCACCATCTTCCATCACGTGGAGTGTGAGGATCTAACCCCATTATTTCAGTAAACTTATGGTGCAACCTATGCCACACCACCCACCATATTGCCCCACCCTGCAGTGCCAAGTAACCGCACACAGTGAGTATGTACTCCACCCACTTAGGAGTCTTGTAACCCCGGTGAGTTAACAGACGGTGAAAGCCCGCTCCTATACCAGGGCAAAGACTGATGGCAAATACCACACCTGCCAAACTCAGCCCTTGAAAGCTTGGAAAGAAAATAATTGCAACCACCATGCCGACATGGAAGATCGCGAAAGCAATCGCATTCTTCTTGGAAAGTTCGTATTTCATCACATCCTCCTACACACTATCTCAAATTAAGTATATGCAGAAAATTAAATTCCGCCAAATGTTTTAAACACATGGCGGAATTATTTTTACATTGATTATTCTTCTCTTTCCCCTATTTGCTGTCTCCACATTGCATAGTACAAACCTTTTTGATCAAGAAGTTCTTGGTGCTTGCCACTTTCTGCCAGTTTGCCTTTTTCTAATACGTAAATTTTATCAGCATGCATAATTGTCGAAAGCCTATGGGCAATAAGTACGGTAATCTGCTCAGTATTTTTAGAAAGAGACTTTATAGTGTCGGTAATTTGTAGTTCGGTTAAAGAATCCAAGCTTGAAGTCGCTTCGTCAAAAACTAGTAAGGTTGGTTTTCTAAGTAATGCCCTGGCAATAGACAAACGTTGTTTTTCCCCACCGGAAACCTTAACTCCACCCTCGCCAATTACAGTGTCAAGCCCTAATGTAGCACGTTGCATTAAGCTGTCTGCCGCGGCTTGCTTCAAAGCTTTCCATAATTCTTCATCTGTTGCATTTGGATTCACAAACTTTAAGTTATCCTTTATGCTACCAGCGAAAACTTGAGTGTCTTGAGTTACTAAACCAATTTGTTTTCTTAACTCATCCAAACTTATATCTTCTAACGACAAATTATTATACAAAACTTTCCCTTCATTGGGCCTATATAAAGCAACCAGTAGTTTTACCAAAGTGGTCTTACCACTACCGGAAGGCCCAACAAAAGCAACGGTTTCCCCACTAATAGCTTTAAACGAAACACTTGACAAGGCATTTCTGGAACCGCTCAAATGTTTAAATGTAGCAGAATCAAGAGCAATTTCTTTTAATTTACCTAAGTTTTTTGGATACTGAGCCTTTAACTCTTTTGGCCTGTCTAAGATGTCTCTAAAATTCTGCAAACTCGCCTGAGCTTCCCGATAAGAATTTATAACATTCCCCATTTCCTGCAAAGGCTGAAACAAAAAGAATGAATATATATAGAGTGAAAAAAATTGTCCGAGGGTAATAGTCCTCAAAAAAACTAAATATAGCATTACAAATAACATACTCACTCTTAAAGCGTTGACTAGCGTTCCTTGAATAAAACTCAAACTGCGAATATATTTGATTTTTTGCAATTCCAACTTTAATATTTCGCCAGTGGTATGATTCAAGCGACCAATTTCCTGGTCTGCCAAACCTAACGATTTAACCAATTCAATATTCCTTAAACTTTCGGTAGTAGATCCAGCTAAAGAAGCTGTCTGGGCAACTATCTTGGTCTGAATGGTTTTAATTTTCTTGCTTAAAAAAGTACTGGCAAAACCCAAAAGCGGAACCATGGAAATATAAACCACAGCCACAATCCAATTAGCCTGAAATGCGTAAATAATAACAAAAACAAAACCAATCAGTGTTGTAAACACAACATTCACCATGGCAGTAATGAAATTCTGAACATTCAGTCTAACCTGTTGTAAAATACCTAA
Organism: uncultured Candidatus Saccharibacteria bacterium; assembly: GCA_964348935.1. GTDB lineage: Bacteria > Patescibacteriota > Doudnabacteria > UBA920 > UBA920 > PALSA-1336. The sequence goes on from CAYGEJ010000002.1 coordinate 9,995, forward strand.
CGTCTCACCGCTTCTTTGGTCTTCAAAAACCTGATACGGTAACTCCAAAGAGTGAGCTAATCCATCTGTATACATTTTTGCACCTAACCGTTGGGTGACAGTATTGACATAATAATCTTGGAAATTTTTTGCCACTCGGGACACAAAAGCTACCCCCATAGAAGCAAGGAGTAATAGTCCGGCTCCGTTTATAAATTGACTTTTTGTGTACTGCTCAAACTTAGTAACATAGTCATCGAGAACCAAACGAAATATATAAGGATCGAGTAAAGAAAATATTTGATTAATAGCAGCGAGCACTAATGCTAACGCTAACAATTTCCAGTAATGTTTTAAGTAACTTAATAAAATTCTCATATGCAATATTTAACTTTCTAAAACCATTCTTTACGTCTAAAATAAATTATTATACCAACTACCGAAAGCAAAGTAACTAAGTTAATCCAAGTTAAGGCATGGGAACTGTCTTGAAAAGGCAAGTTTATATTCATTCCATAATAATCAAAGATAATTGGTGGAAGCTGTGTAATAACTGTAAAAATTGTGAGTGTTTTTACAATATTATTTGTATTTCTGCCTATTAAAGACTCATTTGCATCTTCAAGTAAGTCAATATATGCCTGCGAAGTTTCAAGTTGGTTGGATATTTTATCTTGTTTGTCGACCAAATCTTCAAAATAAGCATTTTGTTCCGCAGGGATAAACAGAGCGTGCCTATGAGCCAAATCTGCAAAAACTTGCCTTTGAGGAGCTAAGATTCTTCGAATGTTAATAATATCACGCTTAACCGTCATAATTTCCTTAATCATATCGGTTAACTTTGGCTTTTCATAAATCTCTTCCTCGAGATCAAAAATTAAATCGTTCTTTTCACTCAAAATTGGAAATACATAGTCCATATGGGAATCCAGTACTTCCCATAACAACATAGGTACACCTTGTTCCATAAACTCCTCCTGTAAATTCCTATCTTTCATACACTTTTCGAACACTTCAGTAAGCGGACTTAATGCACCATCATTTATAGTTATTAAATAATCCTTACTAAAAAATATACTTAGTTCAGACCGCTTAAAAATATGACGAGCTTTTTCGTATACAGGAAATTGCAAAATAATAAATAAATACTTTGAGTAAACGTCAATTTTTGGATAAGTGGTTTTTGACAAGACATCTTCCAAATCTAACGGATGAAATCGGAAATTACTCTCCAAGTAATCAACCATTTCTTGATCCGGTTGAGTTATATTAATCCACTTAATATCTTTGAATTTTAACTCCTGTAATTTCATATTTTTTAATAATTATTTGATTTATTTAAAAATAATTTTCCTAAAATAGACACAACTGATACTATTAGAGCACCAAAAAATGCCGACCAAAAACCTTCAACATGAAAGCCTTTCACAAAACTTCCTAACCAGAACATTAAGGCATTTATAACTAAAAAGAATGCCCCAAAAGTAACAAGACTCAAAGGCAAGGTTAACAGTTTTAAGGCCGAACCTATAGTCACATTCAGAATCCCCAATACAATAGCAACCAAGACAGCAGTCCAAAAACTAGAGACCACTATACCTGGTACAATAGATGAAGCGGCTAATACCCCCAGAGCCATAAATAAAATTTTTATAATTAATTTCATAAATTGATTATACCATTTTTTGAATTTCAACGTAATGCTAATATTTGTTCAAATTATACAAAGCATTATATACTAAACTCATGATTAATATAAGTTTTATAATCCCTGCTTTCAATGAAGCACGGGGTATCTCAAATACTATTAATTCAATCCTTACAGAAATTAGCAAGTACCCAACTTTAAGTTTTGAAATTATTGTTGTAAATAATGCCAGCACCGACGAAACAAAAGATATCGCCTTGGCTATCTCCAAGGTAATAGTTATCGACGAACCTAAAAAGGGACTAGTCTTTGCTAGGTTTGCCGGTGCATTAAAAGCATCCGGAGAATTACTAGCTCATATCGATGCCGACTGCTTACTGCCTGCAGGTTGGATTCAAATTTGTGTTGAAGAATTTAATAAAGATCCAAAGTTAGTTGCCGTAAGTGGCCCACACCACTATTACGACGTTTATAATGACCTAAATTTTTTTGAAAAATTTATTGTCAATTCTTATCATTCTATTTCATATGCAGTCTACTTTTTAAATCGGCACATTCTTAAAATCGGGTCAATTTTGCAAGGTGGAAATTTTGTAGTAAAAAAATGGGCATGGGAACAAATTGGCTCAGCTTCCAAAGAATTCAGCTTCTACGGAGAAGATACGGATTTATGTCAAAGGTTATTTAAAATAGGAAACGTAAAGTTTGAAAAAAAATTTATAATTAACGCCTCCGGCAGAAGACTCAAAGAGGAAGGCTTAATAAAAACCGGTGGATTATATATAATAAATTATTTTTCAGTATTATTTTTTAATAAACCAGCTACCAAAAAATATACAGATATAAGACCAATATAAAAACCTTGTCGCAAAAGATAAAGATAAGGTTTTTATATTTCAAAAATACTCAAGACACTAGAATCCATTTGTCCTTTACGAATTAAACTTTCACATACAGGCTTCAATTTTATAAAATCCACCTCTCTCATATTAGCAGGCCTCTCCCCTCTTTCCAACCAATAAAGTAATCCGGAAATAGAATTTTGTAAATCTAATCTAAACTCTGTAGACATAATCGGTGAAGACTTGTCTAGAGTTTTATGTTTTTTATAAGTTGTTACTAATATATCTTCCTTGTCCAAATATTTTATGGAGTTTAAAAAGGCATCAAAATCATATTGCATATAAAACATTATAGCCTTTTAAATTTAAAATTGAAATAGTGGTATTGCACTGTTTACTAAATTAATGTTAGACTTAGTTATAGGCTTATTGTCCACGAAGCCACTAAGTTTTTAATACTGCAAGCCAAGGATAAAGGCTTGAGACGAAAGGAACACTCATGTCTGACGAACCAACAACAACTCCGGTTGTACCACAAGAACCAACAACCCCAACAGATCCACAACCAACAGATACAACTCCAACTGCTCCTGCAGCAATGTAGTTTTAAAAACCCTTCTAATTAATTAGAAGGGTTTTTAAATATTGACCTCAATGCAGAAAAATGATACTATATCTTCACCTGACATCTGACGTCATTAATAATGATGTTTGACAATCAGCAAGGAAATATGACACAGCATATGACCTTCCGCTCTTCACAAATCCTGCCCAAGGCAGACAAGCTGTGCGAGAGTTTTTCTTTTGTCCAATGTCTTATTAACAAAATTGGACTATTCGTACTTGGAATTTTTTACTCACTTGGTGCCCGTAGCTCAATGGTAGAGCACCGCTCTGTGGCAGCGGCTACGAGGGTCCGATTCCCTTCGGGCACCCCAAATAATTTTTTATGAAAATTTGGGATTTTTTTCTTTACATAACCAATAACGAAGAGAAGTCCAGACATGAACATGTGTTTGATGTAATATTTTTTATAGTAAATACACTTGCACTCATTGTAGGGACTTGGCTATTTATTCAATATAAAGAACCTCAATGGATTTCAGTACTAGTAATTGAATACACTTGGGCGATGGATAACATGCGCCATAATCGTCTTTAATTATAATAAACCCCGTTATATTTTAACGGGGTTTATTATATACGTGAAAAAAATAAATTAACCTACTATGGATAATATAAACGGCATAGATATTAATGAAGAAAAGTTAAAGAGTAAACTAACCCCTGAGCAATATAAAATTTTAAGGCAAAAAGGTACAGAAAAACCTTTTACTAGCCCACTACTTAATGAGCACGGCAAAGGCATGTTTAATTGTGTGGTCTGCGGTCAACAATTATTTGTAAGTGATTCTAAATTTGACTCCGGCACTGGATGGCCAAGTTTTGATAAAGCAATTCCTGGAGCAGTTGAATTTAAACATGACGACGAATACGGTATGGAAAGAACAGAGGTTGTATGTAGTAAATGTGGTAGCCACTTAGGCCATGTCTTTAACGATGGACCGGCCAACACAACTGGCAAAAGATTTTGCATAAATGGTGCGTGTCTACTAATGGAAAAACATGAATAAATAAAAACCTCTACGAAAGTAGAGGTTTTTATTTGAGCTCTAAACTCTCCCAAAGTATTCTTGATACTGTTGTACGATACGGACTCCAATTTTGATATAGTTTTTTTAACTTTTTAGGTTCTAATTTAATATCAACTTTATACCATCTCTTTACAGCATTCCTAAGTCCCAAATCCCCTTCGCTAAATATATCTGGACGGTTTATGCAAAACATTAAAAACATTTCTGCCGTCCACCGCCCTATCCCCTTTACTTTTACTAATTCTAAAATAATATCGTCATCATTCATTTTAGAAAATTTATTAAAGTGTATATCTCCAACACTGACTAAACTTGCCAAACTTTTAATATAGGATATTTTTTGAAATGACAACCCAGCTTTACGAAGCTGTAAATCTTTAATTTTTAATACCTGTTCTGGTTTAGGAAATCTGGTTTTTGGAAATAATTTTTTAAATCTTTCTATAATTGTAGCGGAAGCCTTTGTTGAAAGTTGTTGGCTAATTATAGACGTGCATAAAGACTCGAAATACCTCTTGTGAGGTTTTCTATGCTTTAGTTCTATTTTAGAAATTAAATCTGCCAGAATATTATCTTGTTTTTTTAAATACTCTATTGCTTCTTCCATTTTGATATTAATTTGCTCTGCTCTTTTTCAGATAATAAATAATTCTCTAAATCTTTAGCTCTTTGTCTAAAAACTTCATACATTAAAATCGCAGCAGTTACCGACAAATTTAAACTTTGTACAAACCCCTGCATTGGGATATAAATATGCGAATCTGAATTCTCAATTGCATATTGACTTAAGCCACTATGTTCATTACCAAACACCAAAGCTGTTTTAGGATTGTTAAATTTAGTTTTAAATATTGACGTGGCTTTATCATCTAAGACAGTCCCAACAATACTATACCCTTCCTTTTTAAGTTTGATAAAACAATCCTTAGTAGAATTAAAGACTTCAAAATCTAACCACTTGTTTGCGGAACTGGAAGTCGACTTACCCACTCTTTTTGGATTATACTTTTCCTGCTTGTCAAAAATGAAGCAAACTCTTTGAATACCAAAAGAATCACAAGTTCTAAGAACTGCCGCTGCATTATGGGGGTCGTGTAAATCCTCTAGAACCACCACACCCTGCTGCCTTTGCCCGGCAACCTCTTTTATTCTTTTTAGTCTTTGTTCAGATATCATAAATTATCTTTTCTTTAATATTACCTTCCAAAGCATAACTGAAAGCACCATACCTCCAACTGATAATATCCAAAATTTATTAGAAAGTTGACTAAAATATTCCCAATTATTCCCAAAAATAAAACCTATAAACGCAAAAAATACCACCTCGGAAACTTCACCCAAAGATTCAAATAAAAAATATTTTCTGAATGACAATCTAGTAAGACCTGCCACCACATTAACAGCTGGAGCAATCGCAGTAAAAAATCGACTAAAATATATAGAAAGAATTGGATAATCCTCTAAAAGCTTGCGCGCATATGTTAACCTTTCTTGCTTAAAAAATTTTCCCAACCTTAATTTATGAACCACGGATATACCGTACCAGCGAGTTAACCAGTAACCGGTATTATCCCCTGCTATATTACCAGCAATCCCAACCAAAACTACAAGATAAAAATTCATATACCCTTGGACAGCAAAAGCCGCAGCTGCAGAAATAACACTACCGGAAGGTAGAGGCAATGCAAAAGCTCCTAAAAAAGTTATCACAAAAATTCCTAAGTACTTATATATTTGGACATAGGAAAGCAAGACTGAAAGCAAATCATTCATGGGTTTTGCGCTCCTCCTGCCTGATTAATAAAATAATTTTTTACGGATTCTTGCGTTTTGGTCAATACGGTAATTACTGTCCGTCTTTGTTTTTGTGCCAAAACATTTATCGAAATATTAGGATATCTAGAATCAATAATATTTAACTGCTCCTGCAAATATGCTGGCGGTAAATTATAAACAACATTAATATACCTGAATGTCATCCAGCTATGTATATCACTAACCTGAAGCCTTTGAACATCTAGATGTAGTTTTCTATAACTCATTCGACCTTCTTGTTTTAGCATGGCCAGACTCTGAACAATTTGCCAAAGTGTATAAAGCAAAAAAAGACTCAGGACTCCCAAAACTGCGAGTTGAATATATTTTTTAAAACTATATTTTTTAAACCAATAATTCATAATTAACTATTTTAACAAAGTAGCAAACTTCTTTTTAAACTTGTCTAATTTTGGATTAATTACTATTTGACAATAAGCTTTATCCTTATTTCGTTCAAAATAATTTTGATGATATTTTTCCGCTTCATAAAATTTTTTAAAAGATTCAATTTGAGTAACTATCGCTAAACCGAAATCTTTTTGATGTTCATGAATATAATGTTCTGATTGTAACTTTTGCTCGGGGGTTGTATAAAAAATAACCGACCTGTATTGTTCCCCGACATCACTTCCTTGTCTATTTTTAGTTGTAGGATCGTGAGTAGCAAAGAAAACCTCCAGTAATACTTCTAAAGGAACAATATTTTTATCGAATTCTACTCTAGTTACTTCTGCATGTCCAGTTCCACCACTACAAACTTGTTCATAAGTAGGATTTTCTACACCCCCGCCAGAATATCCAGGTAAGACGGAAACTACCCCTTTTATATTTTGAAATATGGCTTCATTACACCAAAAACACCCCCCACCAAAAATTATAACTTCTAAATCATTCTTCATATACTATTCTCCTTTCCATCTATATGTTTCCATATTAATGGTAAAATTTGCATTTACACTAATCCCATCCTGTATTAAAAATTCCTTCTGATATTCTTTCGTTGCCATCCAATTCCCCTTAATGCTAATTATACCTTTATTATTTAACACCCGCCACCATGGTATAGACTCAATTATTATGTCCTGCAATACTCTCCCTTTCTGATGACCTAAGAGAAGCTCAATATCCCTATCCTTTCGAGTTATTTTTTGATTGGCATTGTTCTTAGCGAAATTTATAGGCTCCAAATTTACATTTCGTAAAATCATACCGACCTGCCTAGCAGCTCTTGGCGACCCTGCAAACGCAGCCACCTGACCATAACTAACAACTTTCCCTTTTGGAATTCTTTTTATAAACTCTATAACTTTAGTTTTAAAATCCTTCATTAACTTAATACAGTCTCAGATTGCCTTAATTGCTGTCTCAATACTTTATAATTTGGAATTTCTCTTCCAACTAACATCCAAAAGTTATTTGAATGATTAAACTCCTTTAAATGGCATAACTCGTGGACTATCAAATAATCCAAAACCCTTTCTGTCAAATGTACAATCTTAAAATTAAAATTTAAATTTCCTTTCCGACTACAGCTTCCCCAACGGGTTTTTTGATTTTTTATAGCAATTTTATTAAATTTAAAATTATAAATTTGGTTCCAGTACTGAACTTTTTGCTGTGCTAGTACCAATGCCTGACTCTTAAATTTTAAGTATTCTTGCCTATTAGATTTTATATGCAACCTCCTCTTAAAAGGACGTGCCTTCTTCAAGCTTTTTAAAATCCAATGCAATTTTTGTTTAATAAAACTCTCCCCCAACCCCCGATTAAAAGCCCACGGCAAAGTCAGCACAACACTAGAATCACTATAAACCGCTATTCGCATGCGCTTGGCTTTTTTACTCAGCTTAACCTGGTATGAAATTTTTGCATCGTCCAAACCTTGTAAATTCATAATATAACTATATCAAAAAAACTCCTCGCCGAGGAGAGGAGTTTTTAATTTGTCTAATTAGACTTATGCTTTTTTAATTGCTTCCACAACACACCAATTAGGAGGAGCAGTACAGTCCAGACCATCATGACAGTTAAAATAAACATTAATTCATACCACTGCGAGGTATGTGTATAACTGCTTAAACCCATTCGCCCTGATGACATCATAAATTTGCATGGCATTTGACTATTTAAAGCCAAGTCATTACCCGCTAGTTGATTCGCTCCACATGGTACAGAATAATAATTAAAATTTCCCGATTCCCCTTGTATTTGACTATCAACCGCCCTTATGGCAACCAATCCTTGTTGAGCAGTCGCTTCGTCCGCAATATTTAAAGTTGCATGAATTGGAGTAGCTACAAATAATCCACCAAAAACTAATAAAGCAAAATAAACTATATTTTTAACACGAAATGTAAACATAAATTGATTATTTTAATTTTTATCTTTCCTCTATTATATCACATTTATTCCACTTTGATGTTAATATAATATAATGCTAAAATGCTTCTATGAATTCACCAATTATTTGTTTCGGACAACAACCTTGTGGAATTTTTCCAAAAAGATTCCTAGTCGCCAAAATTAATACAGCCAGAAATTTGCAACAGCAAATTGGTGGGAAAATAGTGTTTTTTTATCATGACTCAGACGCAGATTATAGAGAGACTATTACTATTCTCAATGATATCCAAACCGGAGTTGAGGCTAGACTTAACTTTACCCAAGAAAATAAAATTCAAAAAAAATACTCCCCTCTATATTTAAAACGCATTCCGGAAGGGTGGAAGGCAGAAACACTCAAACAGCTCCCACGATTCGTAAATACAAGGCTGATAAATATCTTTGAGTCTGTTAATACTACAACCGCCGCCGACTTTTGCCTTGAAATATATCAAAAAATGGGATTACTTAACGGTATTGAAGTTATTAGATCATCTGATAAAACCTTTCGAGAACAGGCTCCAGAATTACAAGAGTATTTTGCCGATATAAGTTTCCAAGGGGAAATTGTTCGGGCTCAATTCAGCAATGGTAAATTTCAAGTCCATGAAGGTGGAGGAAAATATTTAGAAATCCCTACCCCCACTCAATTAGAAAAGTTTCAAAAAAATCCTGGAAAAGATGAACGGTTTGGCTGGATGAACTCTGTCATTCTCAGTACCCATTATATTTTTGGTGAAGGAGAAAAAGCTTATTTAAAGACAGAAGATTTTCCAGAAGTTAATTTTATCCTTCGAGAATCCATACCCAATCCCAACCATGCTTGGATTGATTTGAATTAATTTATAACTACAATTCTATATTGTCATTATAGACTTCGTTCTTTCCTACCTTAACCTCATAACTCTTTATGAGGTTAATTTCTTTTCCTTGAATTTTATTTACCGACAACATATACTCCCCTGGTTTGGCTTTAAGGAAGAATTTACCATCATGAGCTGTAATGGATCTAGCCAGTACAACGGGCGGAATTAGCTTTGGTGGTTAAGGTAATAGGATCATTAAGACTGCCGGGCAGACTTAAGTCTAAGTTCTCATTGGTAAAGTCTACATGCAAAAAGTTCTCCGGATCGAGGAAGGTGGTATTGTACAAACTTAAGTCTTCTTCCTGTTCATAACCTCGACTCTCTAGAACCAGACTCCTTACCACCAGGAGGTCATTCATAGCTTCGTAGTTTTCGGTATTGGATAAAGAGTAAACCAGTCTCAGTTTAAAGCTGTTTAAATTATTTAGAATAGCAACTGGCAGGTTGTATTCCAGAATATGTTCTACAGATGTGGTAGCGTTAGGATTACTGGATATAGTTTCTAAACTTTTCCATACGGTAGAAGTAGAAGAATACTCTACCGAGAAAGTTCCGTCTGTAATCGGAAGTGAAGAAAGATTTAATTTCAAAATTAAGTTTTCTACCGAAGGCCAGTTCAAATGAGATTCAGTATTGTAACTAAAGTTAGAGTACTCCAGAATTGGAGCTGATATACGGTTGGTGGATTTTTGAATTTCTAAATTAGATGGCTGAGTTCCGGAAGAGGAACTTTCTAAGACTGGAGGAGGAACTTGAGCAGTTAGGTCTTCCAAGGCTTTGGCAATTTCCGGATTTAATTCTACGGACGGCGTTGAGGTGGAAGCAGATTCCACTTGAGGAGTGGAAGATGCAGATGAATCATCCGATGCGGGAAAGGTGGTAATGACATCTACCTCAGGTTGAACCAACTCCGGAGTAGTTTCGGGGAGACTAATTGCTTCAACGGTTGGGGCGGGTTCTGGTGTCGAAGAATCTTGACTTAGAATTTCAGTCAATTCCACTTCGCCGGCCAAGGCAGACATTTCCTGTTCTGGCGCTTCCAAGATTTTAGGTTCGGTGGAAGTTGTGATAATAGTTTCTACCACTGCCGGCTCAGGGACAGATTCCAAAATTACCGATGGTGAAGTACTTGGCGTTTGGACAATTGCATTTAACAAATTCAAAGCAGTGGGATGTTCAGACGTTCCGGTTAAAATGGAATCTGAATTTAACCATTCAAAACTTTCATAAGTTTCGTCTGTACTAACTACGGAAACATGTTTGGGAGCTAGGGATTCAATCACTGCAACTGATTCAGGTGTAAGAGGTCTAAATGCAAAAGCAAACCCAGGGTGCATGAGCACTGACTGAGTCAGCAAGAAGGCTAATATTTTTTTGTAGAATTTGTTTTGCTTTCTCACAATCCCAAAGCTTGATTTAACTTAAAATTAAGCGATTTAAACTACATATTAATTTTAACATTTTAAAGATAAGCAGTATATAAATTAAACTTAAAAATGCTAAAAAGAACAATCAATAATATTGAAAATAGTACTTAATCAAAATATAATAATCTTATTATATTATAATATTATATACTTTAATTATATATTTTCGAATGAAATTAAAAGTACAAAACTACGAGTTAATATCTGTGAAACTGTTCATCAAAATATATATAATTTTCAGCGAAATTAATCCCCATATAAATCATAAATTTTGACTTGGACAATAAGATATAAATACCGTAAAATGGTTAAGCAGATAATTAACTTTCTCAAATGAAAATTTTATGTATCGGTGCGCACCCAGACGATGTAGAGTTTGGAGTTGGTGGTTTAATAATCAAGGAAGCTTTTAATGGCTCTAAAATAAAAATTATTATAGGCTCTCTTGGAGAAGCAGGAAGCAACGGTACTCCTGAAGGTCGAAAAATAGAAGCAATTAATGCCGCAAAAATTTCAGGCGTTTCTGATATTGATTTTTTAGATTTAGGTGGAGATTGTCATATTGAATACAATTCAAAAAATACAATCTTGATTGCAAAAATTATTCGTGAATTTAAACCCGATATTGTTCTTGCACCAGAAATGCAAATTAACCAACACCCAGACCATTACATAATTTCTAGACTCGCCCACTCTGCATGCAGACTCGCCCGCTACGGTGGACTCACAGAACTTACAAATTTACCAACACACAATGTTTCTTCACTGTACTTTTACCCCTCTCGTGCCGAGTGGGGTGAGAAGCCTCAAATTATAATTGATGTTACAGAACATTACGAAACTTGGATCAAGGCAATGGAAGCCCATACCAGTCAAATGGGTACAAGAAATTATGTAAATTTAGTATCGACTAAATCCGCGGCTTGGGGAGCAAGTATTGGCGTAGGCCATGCCATGGGTCTTTGGACAAACGATCCTATAAGAGTAAATAATCTTTCGGATTTAAATCTATCTTCCAGAAATTATTAATCCAAACTATGATCGCAACACAAAAATTAAAAATAGGAATTGTCTGTTATCCCTCTGTTGGAGGTAGTGGAATAGTCGCAACAAATTTAGGTTTAGAACTTGCCAAACTGGGACACGAAATTCACTTTATTAGTTACGAACCACCATTTCGTTTAATAAAAAAAACAGCTGGTGTATTTTTTCATAAAGTAAATATTAATGAATACGAATTATTTAAATATCCAGATTACACTTTACCCCTAGCCGTGACGATTGAAGAAGTACAAAAAAAACACGTACTGGATATTCTGCACGTACACTATGCAGTTCCTCATGCCACAGCAGCACTGCTTGCCAGACGAATTATGAGAAGCAACAATATTCCCTTACCTCGCCTGGTAACTACACTGCACGGGACAGATATAACGTTACTTGCTCGAGATAAAAATTTGTACGAAGTTATCAAATATTCTATTGAACGCTCACACGGCGTTACTGCTGTCTCTCAAAGTCTGAAAGATGAAACTATAAGCGTGCTAAAAACTAGCAAACACATAGAAGTCATTCATAATTTTTACACTCCCCCACCTGTAACAAAATCACGAGAAAAAATTCGTAACATCCTTGGAGTTAAAAATTCAGATTTTCTAGCCATTCATCTTTCAAATCTCAGACCGGTTAAAAGAATCCCCGACTTACTTAGAATTACCGGACTTGTAAAAAAGAATAGAAATTTTAAACTTTTAATCTTAGCTGGGGGCGACTTTACTCCATATAAAGGTTTAGCAAAAAAATTAAATATTAAAAAACAACTTATTATTATCGGCAGGGTTAACGATATTGGCAACTATATCAACGCCAGTGATCTTGGTATTTACCCTTCCGAAACAGAAAGCTTTGGAATGGGAATTTTAGAAACCATGAGTTACGGCAAACCAATTCTTGCTACCCGTGTGGGCGGAGTACCAGAAGTAGTCGATAATAGAAAAACTGGTTATCTATTTAAAGTAGGCGACACTAAAGGTTTTGCAAAACAACTTAACTTGATGATGCTTGATTTAGAAGCAACAAATAAAATGGGCGTGGAGGCCAAAAAAATTGCTAGTGAACGCTTCTGCTCCAGTGTTATTGTTCCAAAATATGTAGAATACTATAAGTCTATAATGAAAGAGTAAGATACTAGATAAATATAATTCCAATATTTAAAACCCCTAAAATCCTTATATATCAGGGGTTTTAAATTACCTTAATTTACTATTTACAAAAACCTTATTTTGTGTTATAATATATAGCTGCCCAAAGGAGAGGGCACGTATGGAAGACTTAGAAAAGTTTTTCCGAAAGGAGGAAAAATGAAACTTTGGTGGCATCCGCCCCTGGATACCTTTACCGACTTCGTGCATGAAGTGTTGCACGGAGCATGCGACGGATATCTTTGGGCAAAAGAAAACCCCAGAAAATTCTGGGGGATTCTAATCGCCGGCGCCATAATTGGCATTGCCGGCGTGAAGTGGAACACGCCTTAAGGAGGGGCGAATATTTGACCACCGCTACAACTCGCGCGCCGTGAAGTACCACCTGGTACCACGGCGCTATTTTTTACCCGGCACTTATTTTTATTTTTTTCTAAACTCTGTAATCTCCCCTACTTTTATTTCTATATTATCTGCACGACGGAGATTTTTTATTTGTACTTTATTTAAAATTTTAAAATGCTTAACTTTATCTAACGCACGAGGTATTTCAAAAAGATTTTTATCAGAAGTTTTCCAATCAGAAATATTCAACACATTTAAATCAAATAGCTCGCTATATTCCCTTAATGTTTTTTTGCCATTGCTTAAAAAATACTCGTGGAAATAGGAAAGAGCTAACTCCCGAATTGTTTTATAAATTGGCTCTCTAAAACGAAGTACGGCGTGATTCGTTTTACTCACGGCACCATAAAACCCAAATTTTTTATAAATACAAACCACGTGATCAAAATCACCACTGATTGCGCGCAAATCCAATAACCAAGCTTTATTTTTATGGAATTCCAAAACAGAAGCCGCGAACATAGCGCCTTCCATACAATGGGCAGTTTGATTTTTAATCACCAACCGAGGTGAATAGCATGTCTCTCCCTGTTTTTCAAAATTAAATTTTAAACTGTTTAAATAATCTTGAACTTTACTCGGTGAATTCAGCTTATTAAATAATTTTATCTCGACTGGGCTATATTCGTTGTTCCTCATTTTTTATTTATAGAATGACCGCCAAACTGCTTACGAAGCAAAGCAACAATTTTATTGGAAAATTTATTTTGATTCTTAGGATCTTTTGACTCTTTTCGTACGTTGACCGAATCTTCTAAAACTCTAACTTCCACTCCGAGATCCTTGCCAGCTTCCACCGTCCACTCACCCTCTCCAAGCATATTAATAATTCCAGAAGTTTCCTCAATATTTTCTTTTTCAAAAATATCTCTTACTAAATCAATTAGCCAACTACGAATCACTGTTCCTTGTTGATAAATCTTTGTCACCTGTAGTAGATCTAAGTCTAAAGGACTGGCTTTCATAATACCATAACCTTCTCCTATGGCTTCCATCATCCCATATTCAATCCCGTTATGAACCATTTTTACAAAATGCCCAGCGCCGTTTTTTCCTACCAACCCATAATTTTCTCCGCTGGATAAGGACTTAAAAATTGGCTCCACTACAGACCACTGCGCAGACGGACCGCCTACCATCAGAGCAAAACCATTTTTCTCTCCCCAGACCCCACCACTAGTACCACAGTCAAAATAATGTACACCCTGTTCTTTTAACATTTCCGCTCTTCTTATAGACTCCTTATAAAAACTATTTCCCCCATCTATAACTATATCCCCAGAACGCAAATATTGCCTGAGTTGATTTTGCAAAAAGTCCTCTAGTGTTTCTTGTAAGAGCATTATCCAAAATACCCTAGGAGATTCATCCATAACTTTAACCACCTCCTCAACCAAAGCAAAAGTTTTGACCCCTGATTTAGCAACTTCAACTCGTGGCGCTTCTGAACGATTCCAAGCTAAAACATTAAAATTATTTTTATGTAACCTTCTCGCAATCTGCGCACCCATTTTTCCTAAACCAAAAACTGCTACTTGCATAAATAATCCAATTTAATACTTAAACCACATTGTTTAATTAAACCGTATCCAATATTTTACTTTCTTCAAACCTCTAACGTGTCCACCACTCTGTTGCATCCTTTTGTATAAAATCTTCTGCTTCCTTCGGGCCATTGGTTCCAGGCTTATACTTATAGACCGGCATTTTTTTAAATTCCGGATTTTCTATTATTGAATCTACAAATTTCCAAGCTGCCTCTATTTCGTCAGACCTAATAAACAATCTTTGGTCGCCCTGTAAAAAGTCCAACAGCAATCTCTCATACGCACCCGGTAACTCTCCTTTAAAAGTCATTTTATAGTTAAAGTCCAAATCTGCCTGGTGGAGCTTTACACCAAATCCAGGTATTTTGCTGTTTATTTGCAGGTGGACACTTTCATTGGGCTGAATTTGAAAAGTTAAAATATTCCCTCCACACCCGTCAAATAAACACCTAACAGGTTCACGAAAATGAATAGAAATTTGTGTTAATTTTTTAGATAGCTGTTTTCCGGTTTTTAAATAAAATGGTACTCCTGTCCAACGAGGTAAATTTAAATAAGTTTTTAAAGCAAAAAAAGTTTCAGTATTACTATCAACCCCTGCCTCCTTTTTATATCCTTCGTATTGACCTTTAACTAATCTAGTTAAAAGCTTATCGTTGCTCAGTGGCTCTAAGGCTTTTAATATTTTTAGTTTTTCATTTCTAATAAATTCTGCGGTTAAATTATATGGTTCCTCCATAGCAATTAACGCGAGCATCTGTAAAATATGATTTTGTAAAAAATCTTTAATAGCTCCAGTATCGTCATAATAATCTGTCCGATCCTTTACGCCATCTTTTTCCAAAACACTAATTTCCACATGATCAATAAACCTATTATTCCATAAAGGCTCAAACAAACTATTAGCGAATCTAACAACCATTAAGTTCTGCACGGTTTCCTTGCCGGCATAATGATCTATTCGATATATCTGTTCCTCTTCAAAATGCTTAAGTAGTAAATGATTTAAACTTTGGGAAGATTTCAAGTTAAAACCAAAAGGTTTTTCTACTAAAACTCGAACTTTTCTTAAATGTGCGGAACAAGAGGTAAGTAATCCAGCGGTTTTCAAGATTTCCGTTATAGAAGCAAATTGCTGAGGCTTTGTCGCAAAGTAAAATAGTCTGTTATAACACTTGTGCTTAATGCTTTTCGGGGCGTCCTGATCAGCTAAAACCTTATTTAGTGAAATAAAACTTTCCGGATTTTCAAAATCTCCTTGATGATAAATGAGATGTTTTAAAAATTTTACCTTAACTTTTGGATTAACTTTTTTTAATACACTGGATTTTTTGAGTACGAAATTAAAATACTGAAGCGCATTAAAAGGTCTTCTGCCCACACACACCAATTTGAAATCTTTAGGCAATAATCCATGTTCGCACATACGCAAAAGCGCTGGAACTAAATAGTCAGCCGACAAATCGCCTGTGGCGCCAAAAATAGTGAGTATGGTTGGAGGTAATTTATTAATGTCTTTGGATTGAATATTTGATTTAGAAACCTTATTCATTGAATAATTAAGTAAAAATAATTAATCTATTTCAAAACTGTATATTTAAACTGGTAACTCATTTTAAAAATTTGAATCTTTCATATATATGTTAAGTAAAGTAACAAATACTGCCATAACAATCGGCCCAAGCAAGAAACCAAGAATTCCAAAAAATTGAATACCGCCAAGAACCGCGAATAATACTAAAAGTGGATGTAAATTTGCCTGCTTCCCTACTAATCTTGGACCTATGACATTATCTATTAATCCCACAGCTAGTACACCCCAAATTGTTAAACCAATTGCCTGGCTTGTATGCCCAGTAAGGAACAAATAAAGTATAGCGGGAATTAATGACAAAGAGGTACCAAAAGTTGGAACCAAAGCTGCTAAAACTGTGAAAGCTCCCCACAAGTACGGTTGTGGCACACCAAAAAATAAAAAACCAACAGTTGCCACACAACCTTGTATTAAAGCAACTAAAAACGAACCCTTAACTACTCCTGAGATGGAAATTACCAATTCATCTACTAATTTAGTTTCATGCGCCTGAGAAAGTGGAAATATTCCTGATACAAATTTCTTAATCTTATCACCATCTTTTAAAAAATAATATAAAGTAAAGAACACCAAGAAAATTCCCAAGAAAAAATTAGCCACATTTGAAACAATCCCAGCAATCCCGGCAACTGTAGAACCTGCCAACTGTGCCAATCTTCCTGAAATATCCGTAAGGAAATTCTGTCCAATTCCCTGCAAAGCTATAGGCAAATTTCTGACAATAGTCTCTTTCTCAATTGAAAATGACCCATTGGTTAAAAGACTGATAATTTCAGCATATAACGCATAACCAATTAACAACAAAGGTACCAAAACTATGACTAAAACCAACACAACCGTCAAAAATGCAGCCAGGCCATCTGACTTCATGCTTTTTTGAAAATGCAAATACCAAGGGTTAAATAATACAGCTAAAATTCCTGCCAATGCCAAAAGTTGCAGGAACGGCCAAAACAAAAATACCGCTAAAAAAGCGGCTCCGCCTAAAAGCACAAAAAAACCTATAGTTTGAAGTCTTTCGTTGAACATAAAATATTTAATTTTATCTTTTAACTTTCATGAATATTATAGCAGAGATATTGACAAAATACCAACATTTATGATATATTTGACCTAACTGCCCTAGAGGTTTATGGGCAATTTTTATTTGCATAATCAGATTAAAGATTTAGGATTAATGTTGTAAGTATTACAGCTATCCACTTTAATCTAAAACCCTTAATCATAAATCTACTATGAAAAGAGACAACATAAGAAATATTGCTATTATTGCCCACGTTGACCATGGAAAAACAACCTTGGTAGACGCTATGCTAAAACAGACTCAAACAGTAAAAGACAATGAAGATACCAAAGACCTGATTATGGACAGTATGGATTTGGAACGCGAACGTGGTATTACCATTCGTGCTAAAAATGCTAGCTTAGTTTACAATGGAACCAAAATTAACATTGTAGACACCCCAGGACACGCTGACTTTGGTGGTGAAGTTGAACGCACACTTAGAATGGCTGATGGTGTATTATTGCTCGTAGACGCTCAAGAAGGCCCTATGCCTCAAACCAAGTTCGTACTTAAAAAAGCTTTGGAACTTGGACTTAAGGCCATTGTGGTAATTAATAAAGTAGACAAAGAAGGCTCTGACCCAGAAGGTACTATTAACAAAACTTTTGACTTATTTGTAAAATTGAATGCAAATGACGTCCAGTTAGATTTCCCAATTATTTACGCCTCTGGTTACAAAGGACTTGCGGATTTAGACTTGGATGCTTTAAAAAAGAAAATTACTAGCGGTGCCAACCCGGACGTCTCCCCTCTTTTTGATGCAGTTTTAAAAAATATACCGGCACCAGATGTTAAACCAGAAGACCCATTTGCCATGCTGGTTCTAGCTTTGGTTTACGACAACTACAAAGGCAAAATGGGTATTGGAAAAATTGTTTCCGGATCTATAAAAAAAGGTACAAATATTGTTCGTATTAAACCTGATGGTAGTAAAACAACTGGAAAAATTTCATCTCTACAAATGTATTTAGGTTTAAAACCTGCAGACGTAGAAGAAGCCCAAGCTGGCGACATTGTGGCTATTGGCGGTTTTGATGACGTTAGTATTGGTGAAACCTTAACTGACCCTGCAAACCCAATTCATTTAGAACCAGTTGAAATTGAACCGCCAACAATTAAAATGACTTTTGGTGTAAACACCAGCCCTTTTGCAGGACGCGAAGGTAAGCTTGTAACTTCCAGAAACATTCGTGACCGCTTAGTTAAAGAATTAGAAATAAACGTTGCTTTAAAAGTTACCACCCTCGAAGGCATCCCCCTCGATGCGGATTCTGGTGGCGGTGGAGAAAGTTTCTTAGTTTCAGGACGCGGTGAACTTCACTTAGGCGTACTTATTGAAACAATGCGCCGTGAAGGGTTTGAACTTCAAGTTTCGCAACCTCAGGTTATTTTTCATGAAGAAAATGGCGTAAAAATGGAACCTTACGAGAGTGTAACCATAGACGTTCCTAGTGAATACCAAGGTGTGGTTATTGAAAACTTAGGCAGACGCGGTGGTGAAATGCTAACATTAGATACTACTCCTTCTGGTGAAATCCATGCAGAATATTTAATTCCAACCCGTGGACTTATTGGTCTTAAAAACGCCCTTTTAACTCAAACTCGCGGCACAGTTATTATTAACAACCTTTTTGACAGCTACAAACCAGCGCACGATGTAGATGAGCACGCAAACGATCATGGTTCTCTAATAAGTAGCGAAACCGGTATTTCTAACTCTTATGGATTAAACAATGCTCAAGAACGTGGTGTTATGTTTATTGGTCCTGCTGTAGAAGTTTATACTGGTATGGTAGTTGGAAAAAATGCTTTGAATGACGACATAGAACTTAACGTCTGTAAGACAAAGAAACTTACCAACATCCGTTCCTCTGGAACCGACGAGGCAATAATTTTAACCCCTCCAAAATTAGTTGAATTAGACTTTGCCCTTGAATATATTGGTAACGATGAACTTGTAGAAGTAACTCCAAAGAGTATTCGCATTCGCAAAAAAATTCTAGACGCCAACGCTCGCAAGAGAGCTTCAAGATAAAATAATAAAAATCCCTCTACAGTTGTAGAGGGATTTTTATTATTTTATTGAACTATTAATTTACCTTTCATACCCATCTGTCTGTGTTTACCAACACTACAGTAATACTCATAGGTTCCGGTCTTGTCCGCAATAAATTCTATAGTTTCAGTCGCGCCATCAGAAATCTGCTTGGTTCTAGCGTTAAACTCATCTATAACCCAATCGTGAAATCCTCCGGTATTTTCAAAAATAATCCTAACTTTATCCCCTTTATTAACTTTTATTTCAGACGGAATAAATGCAAAATTATTTCCCTTAACCGTTATTGTCTTTACTCCCACTTCACTGCTGACTGGGGCTGGTGTAGTAGCTGTAGTAGTTGGATTTATATTACCTGTCTCTTGGATTTGTTTGGTTGTAGAATCCACCCTTTCAGTGAATATATCTGTCTTAGTGGAGTTACAACCTGCAGCTAACAACACAATAAAACTCGACATTGCAACTTTAGCGAAACTGGATATTTGCATATTTTTCTATAATAAATTATGAATACATTATTATATCATAATTTATTTAGGACTAGAAAACAAAACCCTCTCTTAAAATTTAAGAGAGGGTTTAATAAATTAAGTAGTTACTTAGTTTTACAGGTTGCCAATCCTGCACTCCTGGTATCTAATGCCGTTTTATTTGCTGCTTTACGTGCATCAGATGCAGATTTTAATGAAGCCTTACGGATATCTCTTGCTGAATTGGTTGCATTCTTGTAAGTTTCGCGAGCGGTTTTTAAAGATGCCTGATATATCGTATTAGATGACTTACGAGCTTCAGTTCTAGCTTTTTGAGCAACTTTGATAGAATCCCTATAAGTTTGATGAATTTGCTTTATTGTTTCTGGACTGGTGGTTCCTGCAGAAGCCAAAGCACTGGCTCTACTGGATGTAGCGTTCCCCACTGCCACCTTATAAGCTGTATTTGCGGACTCAATTGAAGCTTTCTGAACTTCTTTTGCTGTTTTAATAGCTAGTCTATAGGCAGTTAATGCGTCTTTGGTAGAAGTTGCATAAACCTGATTTGCTAACTTAACCGCGCTATAATAAGTAGTATTATTTGTCTTTACAACAGTTCTATAGGTGTCCCTAACTGCTTGATTAGCAACCAAACAGGCACGGTACTCAGCCGTAGTTGTGGCATTTTTGGTAGATGAAACCTTACTTTCAGTTTCGGCCAAAACTGAAACAGTTGGCAAAACCAGCCCAGCAGAAACAACGATTGCGGATACGATCTTAAAAATCTTATTTTGCATAATTTGTTTTTATCTCCTTTCCCTTTATGGGAAATTAATTACTTATTTATTATACCATATAATAAATATACTATATGGTCAGTAATAACTTAATCGTTATAGCAATACTTTTGTTTCTATTAAAATAACTGACTCAAAATAAGATCCAAGAGCGTTCGCGGAGGCACCTGTGAAGTCTTAAGTTCTTCGTCTAAAGCATTAAATTTATTTAAAGTTTCTAAAACTTTTTTAGGTTCAAATCTGTCTGCTATTTTTTTTATTACAAACAACCTCCCGCTTTTCCAACCGGTTTTTTCTAGAATATCAGTCTCGCTGGTTTTTCTAGTAATAAAATCTTGAACAATTGCAACATTTCTAAACTGCTCGCTTAGCAAGGCGTTTAACTGGATAATAGCCCCTTTCTCTTCCGCTCCAGATTGCCCCTTTAAAAACTTATTTAATAGCTCCATGGCCTTCTGCTTCTGTTTATCTGCTATAGCATTAGTTAAACTAAAAACGTCGGTTTCAATATTTTCCGCAACAAGTAACCCAACTTCTAATGCTCCCACTTCTTTTCCGGAAGCGTATGCAACTAGTTTTCTAATCTCAGAATCAGCCTGATACAAATTATAAACTTCTTCTACAGCAACGACTCTACCTCCAACTTTTATTTCCTTGGCATTATCCCGACCAAGTCTTACCGCAAGCTCTTCCACCCCAGCTTTAGACACAATGCCACCCAAAACGGAAAACCTGGTTTGAATCCACTGATTTAGTTCCGGACCGTGCGGAAGACTAAATTCTTTAATTGCAATGGATTTATTGGCAAGTAAAGCTTTATTTTCAGCCACACGTTTGTCCAACTTTCCCTCCATGAGAACAATATGATTTTTAGAAGCAACCAAACTCTCAAGTATTTTTTCATCCCTAAACTTCTGTATTACCCCTTGAAGAACATACATTTTTGGCTTACTAAATAAATCTTGTATCGCCAAATCTTCAGGTTCTGGCGTATTATCAGTGTCTATTATTAAATCTAAAATCAAACCACTTTCCAGGCTTGTTATTTTTAAATATTCTCTTTTAGTAAAGTCATCTGGACCTAAAAGTAAAGACAGCATTAGGGGTTGAAAAAAGTTTAAATTTAATGTAAACTATCAAAGAATCGTGAAATACAAGGGATGGTAGCTCAGTTGGTAGAGCAGTAGCCTCTTAAGCTATTTGTCGAGGGTTCGATCCCCTCCCATCCCACCAGTCTCTCTTTAAGCTTGCTCTTTTCACACCAGTCTTGCTTATGAGATATAAAATTACTATTTACGAAGCCTACGCGCCAAAATGTACGAAGGCGGACAACCAAGCAACTAAGCGCCCTTTTGGCGCTATTTTTTATGGGAAATTTTGGTGCACCCGGTAGGATTTGAACCTACTACCTCTTGGTTCGAAGCCAAGCGCTCTATCCAAATGAGCTACGGGTGCAAATATAATCAACAAAAGCAGTCCCCAACTTATAAGGACTGCTTAATTATACCTAATATTTGACTAAATTGACAACCTTATAAAGATCTTAATTTCCTAAATTTTAATTAAAAGGATTAACCACAGCTTCACTACTTGGCTCAAAGCTTTGAGCTTGTTCCTTTCTAAAAATCACCTTCTCGTAATTAATAAAATCAATCCTAACTCCCTGCTGTTTGGTGACAATCTGTGGTTCTTTATTGGCATCTAACACAATTTGCACAGATTTATTAGCTTCCAAAATTTCGAAGCCAAGTAAAATAAGAAAAAAAAGCAAGAAAAACCAGCCCAACTTTTTACTTAGGTTAGCTAAAATATTTTTTAAGTCTTTCAATTCAATATTTTTTGGCATACTAATATTATTTTTTTAAATAAAAACTTGCTGAAAGATTTAAATTTACCTGTCCATCTGCTGCGTTACTAATAGATACCGCTGTAACATTGGTAATAAAACTCAAGTTTTCTAAAACCTCTACAAAATTTACCACTTGAGTAAAGCTTCCTAATAAACCTATGGAATAAGGCACTGTACCGATTGGGGTCAGAGTTTTGGCCTTTGGCAGGGTATTAATTGTTCCACTTACCCCAGTCAACTGCATTTTAACATTTAATTTTTCTGCCCAGCTTTCCAATGTTCGAATCTCATTAACCAAAGATATATCCTTGCTAAAAAAAGTGTCTGGTTGAATTTCTTCCTTTGAAATTTTCTGTAAATCTGCTTTAGCTTTAATATAACTCTCTCGCTCTGCAATTAATACAGCCAAATCCTTATTCTGCTGTTCCATTGCTTTAATCGATTGAGTATTCGTAATATCTAAAATACTAAACAAGTAAAAAAACATAATTAAAGACAGACTCAGCCAAATTGCCAAAACTATCATTATTTTATTTTTTGCTGAAATTTTTCCCACGTTGTTTTAAAATGTTTAATTTTAAATATAGATTTCTCACTGAGGTATTAATCCTATATATTATTACTCATCCTTGCAAAATTAGACTTACATAGTCGCCAACTAATAAACTTATGGCTGTAAAAGCGAATCTCGAATAAAGAAAGTAAAGTGAAAATTTATTTCCGTAGGTTTTGCAACATTTTCCAATGGATAATCTATATTATAAAAGTTTGTTTCATCTTTCAAAATATTATTATAGAGTTGAATCACCAATTCTCTAGTTGGACTAAGTCCGTTTATGGAAATTGTCTTTTTAGTAACATCAATCATAAAAGTTTTTATTTCTATTTCTTCCGGAGGAAGAACCGCGAAAGCTTTTATAACTCTAGACCATTTTGGGGAAGTTGTAGATAACTTATTAAAATCAGTAATAATGTCGTTTATTGCTTGCACTTGTTTTTTAACATCCGCATTCTCCTGCTTGTTAACTTGATTTTTTAATTGCGCAATCTGATCACTCAAAGAACTCGCCTTAATTTCTAAATAAAATTTGGTTGCGAATTGTATAATAAACACTAAAGCAAAACTAAACAATGAAAAAATAAATATAGATATCAAGCTGTGATATACAGCCTCATATCTCAATTCATTCTGTCTGATTTTTGGTAATAAATTAATCAATTTCATATTCAGCTCCTCTAACTGCCAAACCCAAAACAGTAACAAAACTTAATGTGCTTAAAGCATCCATTGGAGGATTTTGGCCAAAACCTAAATTTTGCCAAGGATTAGCCAATTCTACCACACTCACTCCATAATCTTTTAATTCTGGTATTAAAAATTCCGGTAAATTTTTCAACTTACTACTCCCCCCGGCTAAAATTAGTTTTGTCGCAGGCTGGGTTGAGTGTTCATTATGAAATTTTAAAATATTCTTAATCTCGGCAGTAATATTTCCCAAGACAGGCAACATTGCGGTTTTAATATTTGGATATTCTGGGGTATTATCTATCCCCACTTTCTTTTTAATCTCCTCCGCTTTACTACTTGCTACTCCTAAAGTTTTTGCAATGCTTTCCGTAAAACTATTTCCGGCAATTGGAATTGTGGAAGTAAATTGCAAATTTCCCTGTTCTATCATAATTAAGCTAGTTCTGTAAGATTCTGTATCCAATAACAAAACCGTTTCCTTGCTCCCTTGTGGGATTAACGCCCGATGACAGCTTTGAGACTCAACCTCTAAAGCAACTGGCTTAACTCCAGATTTATCCAATATCTCAAGATACTTATCAACAAAATCTTTGGGCGAAGCTATCATTAAAATATTCATTTTATCGTCAGTTTCACTGACTTTTTGCCAGTCTAAATATACTTGATCAATTGGCAAAGGGATAAAACTTTCGGCTTCGTATGGGACTGCATTCTCAGCTTCGGCATCGCTCATTTTTGGTATTTGAATCACTCTGACAAAAGATTTCGACTCCGGCAAGCTAGCCACAACATAATTGGTATCAATTTTTCCAAACTGTGGTTTTTGCAAGGCTTGTTTAAGCAAAAAATCAAAAGTTTTTTGGTCACTAATCGCATCTGCAATAACCATCCCCTTTGGAATAAGCACTTCGGAATATCCTTTGATCGAATAGTCTCTACCTTTCTTGCTTACCTGCATAATTTTAAAAGAGCCATTACTAACATCTAAGCCAAATGCAGATAAATTTTTAGAAAGAAAATTAAATTTCATATATTTAGTAAAACAGCTTTTCAATAAATAAGCAAATTATTGTATGCTTTGGCTAATACTATAAATAGGGGCAATTAGCGCCATTGCCAATACTCCTACCACCCCTCCAATTACCAAAAGCAATAATGGTTCAATAATTGAAGAAAGGTTGGTTAGTATTGTATCAACCTCTTCTTCGTAATGCTTGGCCAATTGATCCAAAATTTCCTGCACTGTACCACTTTCCTCACCAACTTGAATCATTTGTACCACTATTACCGGGAATAAATTTTCATTCTTCCCCAAAGAATCCGTTAACGATTTTCCTACTTTTACATCTAGCGCGGTTTTAGCTATAAGCTCCCTATAAGGAATACTACCCAAGGACTCACCTGCAACGTCTAAAGCCTGTACAATTGGAATTCCGCTTTTCAATAAAGAGCTGAGGATTCTAGAAAAACGAGCTAAATTTATTTTCTTCACAATATCGTTAATAATCATAAAATGAAGCAGGAAAATATCGAACACTTTTTGACCGTCGTGTGTTTTTAAAATTCCCATACCAGCAAAAACAGTAGCAAACATTCCGCCAATAACTAAAGTAGCATTCCCGCTCATAAAATCTGAGAAAGCGATTACCATTTGCGTACTCACCGGCAGGGTTCCGGAAAATTGTTTAAAAACAGAAGTTAACTGTGGTAAAACAAAAATCGCCATAAGCACGCCAATAATCACCATAGCGCCAACGATCACCGAAGGATATATCATTGCACCTTTTACTTTGCTTCTTAAAGATGCCTCACGTTGAAGTTGGATACTTAAATATTCCAAGCTTTTATCCAAATTTCCGGATACTTCTCCAACTTTTATCATACTAAAAAAAATATTGGAAAAGACATCCGGATACTTTGCCAAAGACTCAGAAAGACTCTTCCCCTGCTGAACATGATTATATATTTCTGTGAGAATGTTTTTAAACTTTTCGTTCTTACTCTGCTTAACTAAAATTTGCAGTCCTCTCGAAATAGAAATTCCAGCTTTAAGCATTATGCTTAAATTTTCAACAAAATTAATTTTTTCCGCTAAAGAAATAGAAGAAATATTTCTTAAAATATTTAAAGTGGTTTTTTTATTTTGCTCCTCAATATGAATTGGCAGTAACCCCTGTTCTTTGAGCAGGTGCCCAGCTACAGATATATTTGGTGCCTGTATTGTCGCTGATTCTTTACCACCATTTTTGGTTATCGCTGTGTAAGAAAATTCCATAGCTTATTATTATTCTTTACTGACTCTAATAATTTCATCTATAGTCGTAATCCCTTTTAAAGCTTTGATAAATCCGTCTTCCCACATAAGTACCATACCTTCCTGCTCGCCTTGATCCTGAATTTCCTGAGCGCTCTTATGCTCCATAATCATCTGGGCAAGGGTTGGAGTGACTTCCAACACTTCATGAAGCCCTAATCGGCCTTTATAGCCTGTGTTATTACACTTATCACAACCTTGTCCTTTAAAGAACTTTAATTCCTTTATACTTTTTGTTTTTGGTGCAACCAGTCCCTCTTTAATTAACATTACAAGTAATTTATCCAAGTGAAATTGCTTTCCAATGGTCTCAACAGTGGCATCGTCTAAATTTAATTCAACCTGACAATCTTTACAAATTCCGCGAACCAGTCTTTGTGCTAACACAGCGTTAATAGTTGAAGCAATTAAATAAGGTTCCACTCCAATATCTAATAATCGAGGGAGAGCGCCAGCGGAAGTATTAGTGTGTAGTGTACTAAATACAATATGCCCGGTCATAGCAGCATGAACTGCCTCCTCAGCGGTTTCCTTATCTCTAATTTCACCAATCATAATAACGTTAGGATCTTGACGAAGCAACGCTCTCAACCCCACATCAAAAGTTAAACCTATTTTAGGATTTACCTGCATCTGGTTCGCCCCGACAATTCTATATTCTACCGGGTCTTCAATGGTGGAAATATTTACTGACTTAGTGTTTAACATTGAAAGAACGGTATACAATGTGGTAGATTTTCCACTACCAGTCGGACCAGTGACCAACAACATACCGTGAGGTTTTTTAATATTTCGCATAATTGTATCCATTGAGGATTTCTCAAAGCCTAAATCTTCCAAACTCATCGCCTTGGCAGATTCATCCAACAAACGAATTACTACTTTTTCTCCGTCAAAAATTGGAATTGTAGATACACGCAAGCTGTACTTATAGCCGTCTTTTTCAATTTTAAAACGACCATCTTGAGGTAGTCTGTGTTCGTCTATTTTTAAATTAGATAACACCTTAATACGGGCAACAATAGCCGCCTGAATAACTTTAGGCAAAGTCATTACATCATGCAATACGCCGTCTATACGGTACCTAACTACAACAGAATTTTCCTGAGGTTCAATATGAATATCACTAGCTTTTTCAAAAACCGCATATTCTAACAGGGTATCCACAACACGAATAACTGGTATTTCTTCAGACATCTTCTTCAATCCATCTTCAAACGAACTCTCACCTTCCGCCGTTGAAGTTAAAGGTTTTGAAGCTGGTGTGAATAAATGCTTAATTTCCTTTTCTAAAGAAGAATGGTATTTTGATAGACCAAAATCCAAAGAAGATTTGCCAATTAGAAAAGACTTAATTTTTAACCCGGTCTTTTTTTGAATAAATTCTCTGGTTTGAATATCATCCGGGTCAGTCATAGCTAAAGACAGCTCGTCTTTACCTTTAGCAAAACTAATTACCTGATGTCTATGAGCAATTGGTTCAGGAACTAAGTTTAAAACATCTTGGGGAATTACCTGCGAGGTCAAATCAATAACTGGTACATTTAATGACTTTGATTTAACTTCCAATAATTTGTCTTCAGTTAGTACTTTTTTTTGAATTAAAAAATCTTCCCAAGATGTTGGACTCTTGAGTTGTAAAATATCCTTTTCCAACACTGTTATTTTCTCTTCATTGAGAATTTTATTTTGCCTTAAGGCAGTATTGAGTTGCTGTTTATCCATTTATTTTAACTTTTTTGTTTCTGTAATTCTTTCTGAACTTAAAATTATTATACCATAGAAGATAAAAAATCCCAAATAAAAAATACCGAAAATACTTTTCCGGTATTTTGATATCTTTTATAGAATTTTATCTCCCCTTCCAGGTAAAAATATAGTAAATTGTCTTTAAAATGATTTCTAAATCAAAAAGAAAACTTCTATTCTTAATATAATATAGATCATACTGTAATTTCATACGACTTTCTTCGATTGTCGAAGCATAAATATTGAGTTGCGCCCAGCCAGTAATTCCAGGCTTTACCAAATGCCTTTCATCGTAAAATGGAATCTTTTCTTTCATTTCGGCAACAATATGAGGCTGTTCCGGTCTTGGACCGACTAAACTCATAGTTCCAAATAACAGGTTAATAAATTGTGGCCATTCGTCGATACGACTCTTTCTTAAAAACTTCCCTACTGACGTAATTCGGGAATCATTAACGCTTGTCCAAGTATTGGTGGCTCCACCACTCATAGTTCTATATTTATAAACTTTAAAAACCTCACCTTTTTTACCAACCCGTTCTTGAATAAATAAAACCGATCCAGGGCTGGTGAGTTTTATAAGTAAGGCACAAATCGGAAAACTAACTAAAAAACCAATAAAACCAATAACTCCCAAAACCAAATCAATCAGCCTTTTAGTCAAATTATATAGCCGTTTTTCCTGATAATTAATGTTTTCCAAAAACCAAATTTCATTAATTTGGGATAAATACACCCGTCTTAATAAATCCTCATAGAAATCTTTGTGATTATAAAATTTTACTCCAATAGTCCGTAGTTCATAAAACTTTTCAAGAATCTCAGGTTTGGCATGCAAATTATCAGGCAAAATAATTCCGTCCTGACTGCCAAAATTCGTATTACTAAAAGTCTGTTCATTTAAATGACTAATCACTTTGTACCCTGAATATGGCCTGGATATAATCTCTTTTTCTAACTCCATAAGTTCATTATCGAACGAAAAAATATATAAACCTTGGGCAAAACGATTAGCAATAAAATACTTTAAAGTTAAATGCCATACCAATACAAAAATAAAGGCCAAACCTGCTTCAATTAACAAAAATCTTCTCGGAGTTAAAATCAAGTTCTGTTGAAAATAAAA
The DNA here is from genome assembly GCA_964348935.1 of uncultured Candidatus Saccharibacteria bacterium. Classification (GTDB taxonomy): domain Bacteria; phylum Patescibacteriota; class Doudnabacteria; order UBA920; family UBA920; genus PALSA-1336. The sequence goes on from CAYGEJ010000002.1 coordinate 39,035, forward strand.
ATATAAAACTGCAACCAAAACATTCACCACCATTGCGGAGAATAAATTAAAAACCAAAGTGGTATAACGTCGAAAGGAATTTATTTCAAATAAACCGTGAATAAAAAAAACTACTAGCCAAATTAGAAAAATAACCGAAAAAGCCTGATAATGAATTGCACTTTGTTCGATGGAGATTTGTCCAGCGTATCGAATTTGAATAGCCAACCAAAGCGAAACATAAAAAAGAAGGCAATCCGGAACTAATATTGCCCAAAAGCTGATATTTTTAAAATTATTGCTATTCACTGCCATAAATTAAAGAAACAATCTAAATTTTAATATTAACCAAGCCAGCCAAAACCCAGGGTAAACTGCTTTATTTTTCCTTATAAGCTTAAGTTGCTTTTGTAAAAAGAGCCTAAACTTCTCTTTATTATAACTGGAGAGACGGTATTTTACAAAGGGTTCCTGAAAATTATACATCTGACCTATTTTACCCAATTTTAACCATAAATCATAATCTTCACATAAATCTATTTCATCTTTTATAAACCCCCCGACTTTAATACCGGCTTCCCTGCGAAACATAACAGTAGAAGTAAAAAAATTATTTCTAAGTAGCATTGTCTTATGTATCTCAGAATTTGTTTCTGGTCTAAATTTGTTATTTGTCATTTGGGTTTTGGAATTTACGCTTATTCCACCTCCAACTAAAACTACATCTGGATGACCATCCAAATATTCCACTTGTTTTTTCAACTTATCTACATCAATCCATTCATCATCATCATCTAAAATTGCAATATACTCTCCCATAGATTGATTTAATGCTTCCTGTCTACTCAATGTAATTCCTAAAGATGTGTAATGATTAATAATTTTTATATTATCAAATTTTAAATCTTTTAATACTCTGTCAGTATTATCATTGGAGCCATCGTTAACAATAACCACCTCAATATCCTTAAAAGATTGGTTAAACACCGAATTTAAAGCTTGCTGTAACAACTCGGATCTATTTTTAGTTAAAATATTTATAGAAACTTTAGGCATATATTATTTATTTCCCGCTTGAATCGCGTATTTGTTTCCGCTAAATACATTTTTACCCCAAGACCAAAACTTCTTTGGCCAATTTTTATCCATGCAGGGCTTTTCAATTAATAAATAAAAAATTGCAGAACATAGCATAATTATTGGGAATAATATCGCAAAATGCCATATATATGAAATTGGATATAAATATGAAATATTAAACGCAATGGTCTTATTGCCCACCACAGCTATAATCAAATAATGCAACAAATAAATTGAGTAGCACATTCCTCCAATAATAGTTAACCAACGAATAGAAAATATTCTTTTCCAAATATCATTCGTTAAAGCTAGGAGATAAAATCCAAGTATTGTAACTAAAAATATATACTCTAAATAAAATTGAGCGGAAAAATCAACATACATAAAGAACAGTAAACACAACAGACCTATTGGTAAACTTAGCCAAGTCCCAAGCTTCGCCTTCCATCCGGAAAGATAAATGTCAACCAATAAAAATCCTAATAGAAAATACTGCAGGTAGTTATAAATACTATAAAATCCTGGCTTGTAAAAGTGTTGGAGCAGAACGACAGCAGAAATAGCAACAACCAATAAAGTTGTTCTAACTTGCTTTGAAAGCTTAAAAACCAATACCAATAAAGGCACTAAAATATAAAACTGAATTTCTACTTCCAATGACCAGGCAACCGGGTTTATAGATAAGTTGTTTGGGTAAATAATATTATGCATATAAGCCAAGGATGAAGCAAAAGTCGGAAATAAACCCGAAAAAGTTTTAGGAAACATACTAATAAAACCGTTGCCTTTTAAAAAAAGCACTGCAAGAAAACATGCAGTCATAACTAAAAAATATGGTGGTTCCAATCTGGTAAGTCTTCTTAAGAAGTAATTTTTTAATTTAACAGGACTACCACCCTGAAGTTCTGCTTTTGCAAAAGGCATGGCTAAAATAAAACCACTAATCACAAAGAATAAAAAAACACCTTTACGATCGGTATCTAAAAAATATAAAAACCACCAATAATCCACAGCTGGCTTTGTGAAAATGAAAGGGATTTTATTGACCACAAAAATATTAATGTGAAATAAAATCACCATCATAATCGCAACAAACCTTAACCCATCAATCTGCGGAATAAAGCTTAAGCTGGTGGTTTGTCGCTGAAAAATATTATAAATTTTATCCAATTTATTCATTTTCTAAAGAACTAACAATATTTAAATATTTCTCTGCGCTAATTTTAAAAGTAAAATTATTTTTAACATACTTATCTGGCGAAAAACTTTCCTGGACAAATGTTTCTAAAACATTTTTAAAATCACTTACATTTTTAAATCTCATTCCCAATTCGTTATTTAAATACGGACTTGCTGTATTGCCTTCAAACTTATATTGATCTTTTGCCCAAAAACCTCGATCCCATACCAAAGTAGGAACATTTCTAACCCAAGCTTCAAACATCGCAATCCCCTGGCTTTCACTTTCAGTTAAATAAATCAAATACTTGGAACGACTCAACAAATTAAAATATTCTTGCTGAGAAAATTTTCCATATTTTATAAGCTGATATGAATATTTTTCCCTGCCCAAGTCATCGGTAATATGTTTAATTAAAGCATCTGGACAAGTTTTTGCATAAACAAGAAAATCTGTATCCTTTAATGTCCCTATATTTTCACTCAAAGCTACCCCAGCAGCCCATATTCTAATTTTACTCGCGATTTGAGGAGCAACACTGGTGTAAAAATCTTTAACCCATTGTGAAGGAACAATAATAATATCAATATCCGGGTGCTGTAACATTTTCCCAAAGTCATTTGGAGTAATGGCAATATTAGGCCCGGCAATTATTTTTTTAATATGACCTAATTTCTTTTGTTTTAATGCCCAGGCTAAGGTTTTATGATTACTTAAAATACAAGCGGTATGGATTCTGCTGTGAATCTTACTGTTAATGGAATAACTCACATTTAACTCATCAAGTCCGGAAACCAAACTTCGCATAACTGCCAAAGGTCCTCTGGAATTTTTGCCCAGTATTTTTTTAATCCAATATTTAAATTGAGAACTAACAAAGTAATTTTCAGTGTAAATATTAATTTTTTGCATGCAACCTCCCAATCACAGCGAGCAAATCCTTATGTCTTTCCAAATGCAACGCTAAATACATACTAACACCATCTACAATCTTATCGGATTTAACTTCTTGAAGCTCTGGGGAACACAAAAAAACTTTATAACCTAAATTTTGCAAGTTACTTTGAGTGTCAAAAAAACTATTATTCTTAAAATTGTTTGAATTTGCTGTAAGGGCGGACTCATACCAAATAACGGGATAGGATAAAGAAATTATTCTTTGAGAGCCTTTTAACACTTGGAGTTCAAAACCCTCAACATCAATCTTCATAAAATCCGGCAACTTTAAATTATGCAATTGTGCAAACTCATCAAGTTTATAAACTGGCACTTTAACCTTATCTAATTTACTATGCCTGTTACCTAAAAAATCTTTACTTAAAGAACTTCCGCTTCCTGCTAAAAAAAATTCTGCCTCACCTGAAATATCCCCCAAAGCAACATTATAAATATCACATAGGGAATTTAGATTATTTAAACTCAGTGTTTCTGATTCAATTAAATTATTTTTTTTTATTGGTTCAAAAGAATACGTGTGAATTTTACCTTTACCAATATAAGCTGCCATTACTCCAAAATAACCCGTGTTAGCTCCTATATCATAAAATACCAACTCCTCCTGCTTGGTTTGCAATTGCTTAAGTATATTAAGCACTAGCTGCGTTCCGTCAGGTTCTACCACTCCATTATACAAAATGCCGTGTGCTATATCGGACATATCTAAAACATTTCCAGAATACCAAAAACCCACACTAGATTTTACTGCTGTAAAATTATTAACCGCAACCTGTTCAGGAAAATAAACAATTCTTCGATTAATTAGTCTGCCTAATTTATTTAATACACTTATAAATAAACTTCTGAGCATTTAATTTTTATTTGTTAATTGATTCCCATTTTGTCTGAGTAATTTTAATCCTTGGGTCGGAGACAATTAAATGCCAAATTACCCCTTGAAAACTTTCTGAATGAGGTGTAATTCTCTCGGCTGAAGCTTCTGGTACTAACACACACGCATTAGCCACTTCAGCTGTATAACCACCTTTCGGACCCACAACCCCCCCAATACTGCAACCAACTTCCTTTCCGTAAGTAAGTGCCTCAACTAAGTTAGCACTAACATTTTTTTCTTTATTTCCACCGCCGACAGAAAAAACAAATAACATATCATTTTTATTTAACCTGCTCCCTTTTAGCCATTCCACAAAAACTGTCGACCAACCCTCGTCGTTGGTTCTGGCAGTTAATTCAGAAACATTATCTGTCGGGGCATAAGCCTCAAAACCTGCAATCTTGCGAAAATCATTTACGGCATGCGAAGCATTACCCGCACTCCCACCAACACCCAATATAAATAAACGGCCGTGCTGATCTCGAACTTTTGCCAATAATTCTATTAAATTGTCGATAGATTTTCTATCCAGTTGCTGTAATATATTCACCCCTTCATTCAAATATGTGTCTATAAAATTTTCCATAAATATTACTTAATTTGTATAATCTTACCACTTCGTGCCGAGCGGTACAAGGCTTCTAAAATTTTATTTACTTCCAAATTTTCTTTGGCATTTGCCAAAGGTTCTCTTTTTTCTAAAATAGAATTTCTAAACTCTTTCCACTCTTCTCTCCAAGAAATATCTTTTTCTTCAAAGTCAAAAATTTGTTCTTTAGGAACTTTACCAAACCCCACTTCAGTTCCTAATACTAAAGTTTCTTTACCATAACTTTTTCCAAGACCGTTAATAACCAAATAACCCAGGCTACCAAAAATTTCAAAACTAAATTTATTTTTCCATTGAGTTAAGCTTGAGTGAAAAGTTGCGACCTGTCCTTTTTTATTTGTAAGTTCGCAAAAAGCATTATCTTCCAAATTACTCTTTTTCCAATAGTAATTACGAGTTATGCCAAATGCTTTTGTAAAACCACCAATAAACCAATTAGCCAAATCTATAACGTGAACACCTTGGTCAAACAATTCACCGCCAACCGAGTACTTCTTTTGCATTCGCCATTCAGTATCGTATCCCGGCCTGGCACCATGGCCATAAACGGCTCGCAAATAAAATACCTTACCTATAGCCCCGGACTTCACCAACTCATACGCTTTAAATAAAGCGGGATGGTGTCGGTGATTAAAACCAACCTTGAGCACACGTTTATATTTTTTAGTTAATCCAAATATTTTTTTCGCTTCATGACTACTTTTTCCAAGTGGCTTTTCTGCTAAAACATCCTTACCATTTTTTAATGCTTCCGCAACTATTTTAACATTTACATCTGTTGGCGTAGCCACAATTATTACATCTATTAAAGGATCTTTAATCATCTCTTGCCATGTAGAAAATATTTTTACATTTGTGTTAGTGGCTATCTTTCTGGCGTTTTCTAAATTAACGTCAAAAACACCCGTAACAATATCCCTACCTAACTCTGTTATAGCCAGAGCTCTTTTATTGCCAATATTTCCAGCGCCAATAATCCCGACTCTAAATTGTTTTTTATTATTCTTCATAATATTTACTTTGAGTGAAAATACTTATTATCAATCCTTCTAAGAGTAAATTCGGAATTTTTATTTAAATTTTCAACCCTCTCTTCATTCCACTCCTGCCAGTTATCCCATTTCGCTGAAATAACTTTACCGGTTAATTTTCCCGAACATAAACTCAAAACGAGTTCAGCAGCTAACTCGGCTGAGTCTCCTCCGCTCTTCTTTTGTTGTAATGATTTTTCATAAAATTCTTTACCTACTTTTTTTACACCGGCTTTTAATACTTTATCTAGGAACAAAGTATTAATTGCTCCTGGAGCTATAGCATTCACTTGAATATTTTGATCTTCGAATTCCTTAGCTAAATTTTCTGTAAACCTTACTACCGCTGCTTTAGAAGTCGCATAGCAAGAAAAATTTGGAAAAGGCTGAACAGCCCCACCACCGGAAAGATTAATTATTTTGCCACTCTTCTTCTTTAACATTAAAGGTAATACTGCGTTGCATGAATAAGCAGTACCAAGTAAGTTAATATTCATTGCCTCTGCCCATAAAACCATATCGTTTGTTTCAAACCTCCCAATTGGTCCATAAACCCCAGCACAGTTTACCAGCACATCTATTCTTTTATACTTTTTATAAATTTCACTATAAATTTTTTTTAAAGTATTAAATTTAGAAACATCAGCTTTATAAATTTCGCAATACCCCAATTTCTGAATTTCTTTTTGAGCTTCTTTAAGTTTATTTATCTGTCTGCCTAAAATAACAACAACTGCCCCAGCTTTACTAAAACTTTTTGCCACCATAAAACCAATTCCACTGGCTCCGCCTGTAACAATTACAACTTTTTTGGTAAAATTATAAGTCATATTTTCCAATCCCCGTTCCAAAATAGTTAAAATTTAATGATTCTAAGTCATTTTTAGATAAAATATTTTTGGTATCAAATATATTTAACTGCTTCAAATTTTTACTAATTTTATTATAATCCAAATTTTTAAATTCCGGCCATTCGGTAATTATTACAACAGCATCAGCTCCCATACTTGCCTCATAAGGATCGCTAAATAATTTTACAGGCAAAACCAGTTTTGGGTTGTCTAGCGATGGATCGAAACCATTCACCACAGCGCCCTTTTTGGTTAGCCAATTTGCAATCTCCAAAGCTAAAGATCTGCGTAAAGTGTTGGTTCCTGGTTTGTAGACCAAACCAAACATGACGATTTTCTTTCCTTTTAAATTCTTAAGCTGTCCAATAATTTTTTTATAAAATACTTCTTTTCGATTTTGGTTAATTTTATAAATAACAGTAATAAGGGGTAAGCTAACTTTATTTACTTGTGCCAAGCCTTCCAAAACCCTCAAATCCCGTCCCAAAGTCCCCCCGGCAAAACCTAAGCCCGGTGCCAAAAACGCCTTTTGACCTATTCGAGTATCGCTTTTCATTCCTTTAACCACATCTACAATATTTGCTCCCAATTTTTCACTTAAGTCAGAAATTTGATTTATAAAGCTTACGGACATTGCCAAAAAACTATTCACTCCATGCTTCACAAATTCCGCACTTTCCAAAGACATAAATAAAATTGGATTTTTATAAAAACTATAAAAATCTCGCATTCTTTCTTCTGCAACTTTTGAACTTACTCCAATAATTTGCCTGTCGGCATTTAAGTAAGTATCTATAGCCTGGCTGAGTCTTAAATTTTCCGGGTTATAAACTACTTCCAAACCTTTAATTTTTTTCTTTAACTTATTAAAAATTTTCCTGGAAGTTCCGGCTGGAATCTGGCTCATAATTATTACCGTGGAATTTGTACTTGCGTACTTACCTATCGCTCTTACAGCTTTCTCAATTACAAATAAATTCGGCTTGTCGTTGTCTCCTACTGGAGTATCGTAACCAATTACAATAAACTGACTACCCTTGAGTTTGCTAAAGTCCGAAGTAAAACTCAATTGCTTGAGTTTTAGCATTGTTTGAGTAAGCTCTGTAAGCCCAGCTTCCTGTATGGGCAGAATTCCTTGCTGTAGTTTCTCAATATCTTTTTTATCAAAATCGAACCCTGTAACATTAAAGCCTGAACTTGCTAAACTGGCTGCGACACTACAACCCAAATGCCACAATCCAATTACTGCAACATTTTTTTTATTTTCCATTTGTGTGCTGATATAAATTTAACAAAACCTTACTTCCTTCAAAATCATAGTTAAACGGTAATTCGGTTAAGCCTTTTTCCGAAAGAACCCTTCTAAATTCTTTTCGATTATTGGGAACGAAAAATAAAAATAAACCGCCGCCGCCACTACCCATAATCTTACCTCCTTCAGCTCCATTTTGCATCGCCAAATCATAAACCTCATCCATCCAGGGATCGGAAATTTTTGCAGACATGGTTTTTTTAGCTTGCCAGTGTTTGTGCATTAACTTACCAAAATTACTGCAATCCCCATTTTCAAATTCAGAAAGAATTTGCACTCCTATATTTTTTATTTCTAGCAAAGCCTTTTCTACCTGGCTTTCACTTATAGAAGCATTTTCACTCTGTTCCTTTAAAATATCTGTGGTGTCATGTTGCTTGTGGGTGTAAAAAAGCACACACTTATACTCGAGCTCTTCTATTAAGTCTGAACTTATGTTTGCCTGTCTAGATTTAACCACACCGTCCCTGTCTATATTTAATACAGTAAACCCACCTAAAGAGGCTAAGTACTGGTCCTGTTTACCAATTGGTTTTTTTAAAGTTTCTAATTCTATTTTGCATGCTAAATCCGCCAACTCTTCCCGGGAAATAACATCTCTATTTAGTTCATACAAGGCTTTAAGTAACCCTATTAAATACGCAGACGAAGACCCCATTCCGGTTCCAGCAGGAAGGTCTGCAAAAGACGAAATCTCAATTTGGTCATTTATCCCAGCATGCCTTAAAGCTTCTCTGGCAAGTTCGTGCTTTAATTCCTCTAACTTAACAACAGTTTCAGATGTAGAATATTTTACTCTAATTAATTTATCTACAAGGGGTTTATTTAAGGCAACGTAAATATACTTATTAATGCTCGCACTAAAAATAAAACCGCCATGTTTTTTGTAAAAATTTGGTAAGTCTGTTCCTCCCCCGCCCAAAGGCATACGGAATGGTGTTCGTGTAATTATCATTATTGTTTAAAATACTTATTAGCTTTTTCTAAACTTTCTAAATTATCTATACCAAATAGAGCTTCATGTGGCTCAATTACATACCCTTTTAGTTTTTTTAAATTATTTAGCATTTCCGGAAAAACATGCTTGCCAAAATCGTAAAAGGTTTTTGCAGGAATATAGTTTAATACTTCTGGAGTTAACTTATAAATACCACCATTTACATAATTTATTTCCGGCTTATGCTGGGCTTCGTAAAAACCTACAACATTATTTTGTTCGTCTATTTCCACTACACCTCCTGCAATTCCACTGTTTGCACTTTTTGTCCTGTCGAATAACAATAAACTTCCAACCTCGTCTTTTCCTAAAGTTTGTTTTATAAATTTACTAAAATCTAAATCAAATAAATTATCTCCATACACCACCAGGAACTCTTCATTATTTTTAAAATGATGTTCTACTTTTTTTAAACCGCCTGCGGTTCCTAATATTTCCGGTTCATGGGAATATTCGATATTTACACCAAAATCACTACCGTCTCCAAAATAACTAGTAACTGCTTCTGGGAAATAATGTGTATTAATAACTAGCTCTGTAACTCCCGCATTTTTTAACTGGGTAATTGTTCGTTCTAAAATTTTCTTCCCCGCAACTTCCACCATAACTTTTGGCTGGCTTTCTGTTAACGGACGAAGTCTGGTTCCAAGCCCAGCAGCCAATACAAAGGCTTTTCCGCCAAAGGCCGATCCCGCTTCGCGGGACATATTATTTACCATATTTATAATTTCTCCTTAACAACATATTTTTTTATATACTCAATACTTCCACCCATACCCTGCTCCAAACTAACTTTAGGCTTCCAACCTAAAGCACTGGCTTTGGTTATGTCTGCTAAATTCTCCTGCGCCTCTCCAACTTGGTCTGGCCTAAATTCTGGTTCAATATTACTTCCTAAAATATTTTTTATAGTTTGAAAAATATCCAAAATAGAAATATTTTTTCCTGTACCGAGGTTATAAATTTCGCCATTAGTACGATCATCGTTCATAGCCAAAATATGAAAATCGTTTAAATCGTCTACATGAATAAAATCTCGGCGTTTACTGCCATTACCATAAATAATAGGACTTTCGCCTTTTAACATTTTTATTATAAAAGCGCTAAAAACTGGTGGAATACTACGTCGATAATCTTGCCTTGGTCCGTAAACATTAAAATAGCGTAGCGCAGTGGTCTTGAGTCCGTAAAAACGTTCGAATGCCTCGCCAAAATATTTAGTTGCCATTTTACTCACTGCATAAAAAGTTTCCGGATGTTCGTCTGTTTCCGGTGTTGGTAAAATTTTACTACCCTCATATATTGCAGAAGTTTCAGCATAAATTACTTTACGCACCTTTGCCTTAGCAGAGGCTAAAAATACATTTACAGTTCCAGTTACATTTATATCTGCCGTACCCAACGGGTCAGTTTGACAATCTGGAATGCTGTTTTTTGCAGCAAAATGAAAAACTGTATCTACCCCTTCAAATATCGGATAAATTTCCGGACTTCGAATATCTAACTGATGAAATTTAACCCCTGTTGGGATTTGCTCTTTGACTCCATAAGCTAAATTATCTATACCTATTACTTCGTACCCTTCCCCAATCAATCGATCTGCCAAATTACTTCCAATAAATCCAGCGACACCTGTAATTAAAACTTTTTTATTAGCCATATCTTTACAAAATTTTAACAAGTAATTGTACTGAATTTTACCATAAAAATGCCTCAATAGGCAATAAAAATTAACTTAAATACTTAGGAATTTGCCCTAGAGATTCCACCTGAAAATCAAAGCCGGTAACTTCTATATTATATTTTGTCTTGACTAAAATACTTTTTATTCCAGCGTTCATGGCGCAGTCTATATCTTTCTGGCTATCACCCACCAAATAACTTTCTTCAAGATTTATCCCATAATCTTTTACTGCATCTAACACTAGTCCAATTTTTGGTTTTCTACAATTACAATTATCCTTGTTGTCATGAGGGCAAACATAAATAGCGTTTATAGTTGGGATGTGTATTTTTAAAAAATCATGCATTTGGTTTAGTTCTTCCCATTCCATTTTGTTTCTTGCAATATCTGGTTGGTTGGTAATAATAATATTTAAAAAACCCAAAACTTTGGTTTTTGCAAGCACCTCTGCAACACCCTCAAATAAGTTAAAATCCTGATATTTTAATGGCGAGACATTTTGTTGGCCATCTTGCCTAAGAGCAACAACATGGTTTAAAACTCCGTCCCTGTCCCAAAATATCGCTTTGTTGTTAAGTTGTGTCATTTTAATTCGGATAAAATTTTCTTAAAACTTTATAGAGTGATGGGAGTAAATAAGTAACTTGTTTACCCACAAAAAAGGGAAAAGCTAATAAATTATTCCAATATAAAATTAAATAACCTTTAACATTTCCCAAAGTAGAATTGCCATAATATTTCGAGCAAGCTTCTCTAAAATCTGCTATTATTTTTTTTGATTGATTTTCAATTCCAAAAATTTCTAAAGCTCTAGCTCTTGCTAATTTACCCATATGCCGAATTTCATTTTTGTGTTCTAGCATCCACTCCATATTTTTAAAGTATTGGTCAACATTATCCACTTCGGCCCATAAGGAATACGAGGCATCTAGAATATCAAAATGGTCATTATGAAAGTGGGACTTGTGAGTTAAGATTGGGTCTCCTGCAAGCATGGCTTCGCCAATTGCCATCCCTACGGTTTCTCCGTCTTTGCGAGCATGAGCAAGGACGTCTATTTCATTATAAAATTTTCCTAAACCTTCAGTTTCGGTAATTGCATTTCTATACTCAATATTCTTCACTCCTAACTTTTCTGCCAAAGCAAGCCACATTGGTGGTGGGTTAACCACAATATATTTAACTTTACTTGTATATTTGTCTTCTAATTTTTTAAATGCTTTTAGCGCAATAGGATCAAAAATATTGTCGTCCGATCTACCAATTCTACCAAATAACAACTGTTCACCAATAGGTTTTTTTTGTAAATACTTTTCTTCAAAATCTTCTAAAGGATTAAAAAAAAGTTTTACACCACTAACTCCCCTAGCCTTTATTCTTTCAGCATTTTCTTTTCCTGAAACATAAACCAGTGGTACATTTCCATTGTTAGCAAAGTGTCCGAATGGTGATATTAATACCAAAGGAATACTTGCAGGAATAGTATTTATTGGGAATTGATAATGCGCGTAGACAGTTGTATAAACACATTGAATATTATACTGTTTAAGAATTCTTAAAATACCTGGCATCATACCAAGTAATTTATGAGGCTCCTTCAATTGTTTTCTTTTAAAATTAAACTCGACTATATTAACACCAGATTTTACCAAATCCCCTGCTAAAGCAGAGTCACTAACGGGACCACCTGCAAAAAATACATTAAAATCCTTACTCAAAATTTTTGCCATTTGTCTTAATAGCTTTTGAGTACTGCCGTAAAAATAACCTTGTTCATCAAAAATTAATATATTATTTTTGGTCATTTTTAGAACTTTCAATAGCTACTAAAATTTCTTTTTTCCCTTTGACGTATGCCTCTTCCATTTTTTCTAAAGTGAGTCCGTGCTCTAGTTCGTAAAGTCTGGTTGCTACTAGGAGTCTTGAAAAAGCAAACAGCAACCCATTTAAGAGCCCAATTACACCCATTCGCCAAGCACCCTTTAAATAAAAAAGTCTAAAGTAGTTTGCCATGCTACCAAAAGTATAAAACAAACTAAATTTTCTGCTATGACTTTCAATTTTATATCTAGCTTCTTCATTAGCATACCTTAAATGGCCTTGTACAAACTTATTCATGTCATACAAGCTAAAATGATAAATTGCCACTTTTTCACTGTAAGACAAGGTTAACTGCTCCTCTGGCTTTCCTAAAAATGTGCCGAAATGGTGGATAAAGTTTCCTTTAAAAGATACAAAATCGTGCATAAAAAAATTACCGTACTTTGCACGCATCATTTTATGTTTTATATCTCCCCACATATAAGTATAAACTGGAATATTAACCAATTTATATTTTTCCTGAGTAGATAACTCCACCATTTTTTGGAGCAGTTCCAAAGTTAACATATTATCTGTCCAGCCCCAATACAGCCATGGGGTTTTTATATACTGTTTTATAAACAAATAAGTTTCTTCGGTTTCAATAAACGGTTCTTTAGTTTTAGGACGAACTATAAAAGGCACGCCTAATTTTTCAACAATTTCTTTAGTATTATCTGTGCTGTGGTCATCAAAAACTATTACCTCACCAAAAGGTAATACATTACGTATAACATATTCTATTCTGTATGCATCGTTATACGAGAATAAAATAAAAGTAATATTTTTAGTCACAATATAAAATATTAATAACTAAACTTAGTAACTAGACGGGGTTTGATTTTGGTATTTTTGTGTCTCAGAATAAAGCAAGCCTTTTTGTAACAAAAACTCTCTAACTATTTTAGTTAAATAATCTATCATATCGTCGTTAAGACCATGATGAGCTGCAACCAAAAAAGTATTTTTCATAACCATATCTGACCCAGCAAGCTCACCTGAGACTTTAATTCCGTACTTATTATTTTTATAGGCGGGATGCCTTAAAATATTACCAGCAAACAATACCCTAGTTTGAATATGGTTGGTTTCTAAAAATCTTAACAATTCTTTTCTAACAATTCCACTTTCGGGACGAATTGTCACAGGAAACGCTAACCAATATACTTCTGCACCGGGAATTTCTTCAGGGACAATAAAAAACTGTTCGAATTGTTTAAAGAAACGGTAAATTTTTTCAAAATTACTTCTACGAATTTTATTAAATTCAGCAAGTCGATTTAACTGCACAAGCCCAAAAGCAGCCTGCATTTCTACAGCTTTCATATTGTAACCAACTTCTAAAAAAGCAAACTTTCCGTCGTAATCTATATTGTCTAGTTTAAAGTTGTATCGTTCTTCAAAGGCACCTTCGTAATGTTCGTAATGTTCAGGAAGAGCTCTTCCCCAGTCTCTTAGTATTTTGGCTCGTGTAATCATTTCAAAATCATCACACATTATCATTCCACCACCACCGCCTGCTGTAATATTATGAGAAGCATAAAAACTTGTAGTTGTTATATCTGCCCAACTACCACTTGGCCTGCCTAAATACTTTCCGCCAATACTATCACAACTATCTTCAATTAATTTTAATTTGTATTTATCACAGATAGCCCTCAATCTGGCCATGTCGTTAATGTTTCCCATAATTTGCGGAAGCATTATGGCAACAGTTCTAAAAGTAATAGCTGCTTCAATTTTATCTATATCAATATTGTAATTTCCGGGTTTGGAGTCTACTAATACCGGGATTAAACCTTTTTGTACAATTGGAGCAATAGTTGTACCAAAAGTCATAGCAGGAGTAATTACTTCACTACCTTTAGGAAAATTTAAAAGTTCAAAGGCTAACAAGTTGGCAGCAGAACCGGAATTAACAAACAAGCCGTATTTTTTTCCAAAAATCTCGGCAACTCTTTTTTCAAATTCAATTGTGTATTTACCGTTCCCTAACCAATCTTCATTCAAAGCCTTCACCACTGCTTGAATTTCTTCTTGTCCATAAACAGATTTGGTGTAATATATCCAATCTTCGCCTGGTTTAAATTTCTGTTCTGGGTTTAATAAATAGTTCATATTTACGCCTAAAATAATGATTTTCTTGAATTAGTATACAATTTTCTACCCTTTTTGTCTATATCTAAAAACTCTAGACAAAAGCTCTATTTCTAAGTACAATATTAGGTCATCTCAAAAGGAGGATGATACCATGAGTGACCAAGGAATTGGATTAACCCCCGCTGAGCAAAACCAGCTCATCTATCTCCTAGGCAGATTGCAGCAACCGTGGCCTCGGGAAGTTTACAATGCCTTCGCAAGCATCATCTGCTTCACCGCAATTGAGGTGGCGCTGTTGCGGATGCACGAGGGGCGCCTGCAAATCCTGCTTACCGAAAGAACTGGTGACGAATTCTACGCCGGGAAGTTTCATTCCCCCGGAAGCATGCTTCGGGCCACTGACGTAGTGAAAACTGACGGGCTCGACCCTTCGGCTTGCACCTACGAAAATGCGATTAAAAGGGTGCTGGTGCAAGACTTGGGATTCCCAGAAATGATGGTTGAAGAGGATTGGACAATGTATTTTAACTCCCTCCCTCTGGCCATCCCTGGCTTCCCCTACAACACTCCCCGGGGACCGGAAAACTGCCTGCTGATAATTGGCGAACTTGCTGAAGTTCCGGCACAGGGAGCTTATGTCGACATTGAAAAAGTACTCAACAATCCAGTGGACTTTTTTATGATCCCCCACAACCTCCTAGTCATCCGGCGGGCGAAATGGGCATTTAACCTACTCTACCAACTTCGGAATATTGAAGGGTGGTAAACTCAAACAACACCGCCGCGACTCAACACGAGACGCGGCGGTAATTTTTTATATTTAATTATAGAATGTATTATATAATAGTTTGTCTACTTTATTTTTAGCCACTTCACCTTTTGCAATTCTTGCAATTTTGTTTATCCAATCTTGGATAAAGGTATTTACCAATGGCTTAACTATTACGGTTTTATATTTAAACTTATTTATATTTTCTAAAACTTTTACAAACTCCTGTGCTATATCTTCCACATAAGCTAATTGAACTTTAACATTATTTGTAACTTTAAATTCTTTCCAAGTCTTTATATTTTCAATAATTTGAGGAGTTAACCGAAGTGGTTTAACATAAGTATCCCCTATGCCAAAAGCAGTAGGGTACTTTAATAAAACAACTGGCAATTCTTTGTTAGTTAAGTACGGACTTATAAAAAGGTCACTAACAGTTTTAGAAAAGTCGTAAGGCTTTGCCCATAAATTTTCTATTTCTTCTTCTGTGATATTAGAGCTTACCGCCCTGCTACTAGATGCCAGTACCAAGCCTTTTAAATTCTTCTGTCCTTTTACTGCTTCTACTATATTAAAGGTTGAGGCTACATTGCCCATTAAAGCTTCCTGCATATTTTTTGGTCTAAGCACTCCAGCTAAATGAACAATATAATCAAAATTATTTTTTACTAATATTTTTTTAGTTTCTGTGAGACTATTTAAATTACAAAATAATATTTTAGTTTTTTTATTTAAACTGGATTTGTAAAAATTATTTTCTCGATTTTCATTTCTAACAATACAGAATAAATCCGCACCTTGGCTTAAAAGTGCCTTCGCTACATAACCACCAATAAAACCTGTTGCCCCAGTTAATAATACTTTTCTACCTTTTAGTGACATTATTTATGAAATTCTTAAAAACTTAAACACAAAAGACTTCAATATTGTTGAATCTTCCTTATTCATAAAACCAAAAATATAATACAGACCAAAGTACAGTACTATAGATAGCGGACCTATAACAATAAGCGTCCATACCGAATTCACCAGATCGACTAAGGCAAAGTGAATAACTAATGCGTCTATAATCGCAGTAAAAATTAACTTAGCGTACAAGATTAAGTAGTCGTTTAATCTCCCAGACAAAACAAATAAATTTTTCTCAATCCAATAAAAAGCATAGCTCATGGGGAGCACAGAAATAAAATAAGCCCAAGCCGCGCCCATAATCCCAAACCTTGGCACAAAAATAATCAACAAAATAAAATTTACTACCGCCATAAATATTGACTGCTTGATTAAAAATTTTACTTTCCCCAAACCAAGTAGCAATCCCTGCAGTGGCATGTATAGAGCGATTAAAAAATAAGTCAGTGTTAACACTATTAATACCTTAGCACCACGATCTGCATACTCTTGGCCAAGCCAAAAAAATAATATTTTTTCGCCAAATAACATAATGGAGACAGTTACCGCAGCTGAAATTACGTGCAAATTCCTAAACGCTCTAATATAAATATTCTTCAACTTTTCCTTATCCCCTGCCCCGGAAAATTCACTCGCCATAGGAAAAAGCATTTGTCCGAAAGTGTTAGTAACAACAGACGTCTTCATTGCCACATTCCCAGGCACACTATAAAACGGTAACTGTGCCGGCCCCAAAAATATTGGAATTAATAATCTATCCAAAAAAATTAAACTACTAGAAGCGAGATTGGCCGCAAAAGCTAAAAAACCAAATTTATATGCTTTTACTAATTCGGACTTAACAAATGTAAAATTTAATTTTAATTCAGGCATTATCTTTCTTACAAAATAATGAAAAAATATTAAAGTTACCAATGCCAACAAAGCATTTAAAACCATTAATGCTTTTAACCTGTAATGCATTTCTAACAATACAATACTGCCAATACTACTTACAGCTAAACTAGCTAGATTTAATTTGGTTAACAAATCAAATCTTTGAAGAGCAGTTAATACTGCACCATAAACTGTACTTAAACTAGTAAACAAAAAAGTAATCCCTGCAAATAAAAAAACAATAAAAATATGATTTACACTAGTAAAGCCAATATTAAATAACGGTAAAAACCATTTTCCTAAAACAAAAAAAATCATTAAGCCTAATAGCCCGGTTATTAAGAATAATAGCCTCGCAGAACTTAATAAATCTTTTAAACCTTCAATATTACCACTACCTTTATATTCAGATGCAAACTTGGTTACTGCAGTACTTAAACCCAAGTCAACATAATTAATAAATGAGCTTATTGCGTTAATTAAAATTAAAATCCCATACTCACTGGCGCCAAGTTTTATTACCATCATCCTGGTCAACAAGATAGTAAAAACCATTGGCAATAAAAAGTTGGCAAACAAAAATACTGAATTTCTTAAAGTTTTATATGATAGTGAGCTTTCTTCCATTAATTTATTCCTTATAATTTTGTTCAAAATTTTTCAGTTCGTCAGGTGTCCCAATTATCCACCGGGTTAAAACTGATGCAATTTTAATGTGTTTGCCTGCTACAATTAGTTCGTTATAACACGGACCAACATAAAATTCATTATTATAGGTTTTGTTGCCGGCAAATTGGGTTTCCGCTGCTTGCACGTAGTCCGAGCCTTTTTTAAAATAGTACATACCAATCGTCGCCAAATTGGATATTGCCTGTTTTTCTGCCACCTCTACCACATTTCCACCACTATCAACTTTCGCATAACTATAGCTTGGGTTAGTTGCTTCAAAGCAAGGAATAACCCCATCTGGGTCTTCTTTAACAATTATATCCCAAATATTGCTGGTCATATAAGTATCGCAATTGTAAATAAACAGCTTACTGTCGTTGTCTATGTACTGCTTGGCAAGCATACACGATTTACTTTGACCATTTAAAACCCCAGTCGCAGGAATAACTATAGTCTGTTCTCCAAACAGTGCTTTGAGCTTAACGTCTATTTGATACTTTTCTATATGTTCATGCAAAACCACAAAAATCAATCTGTAATTCTGAATTTTATCTAAAAAATTAAAAGACTTCATTGCCCACTCCACCATAGTCTTTCCCAATACCGGTATTAAAGGTTTTGGATCTATAAACCCTGCCTGAACAAACCTAGAACCCATTCCGGCCATTGGAATTAAAATATTCACCTGTGCTTGATTTTCTGAATAAAATTTTGAGTCCACATGCTTCCTTTTCTCATACCTAAGTATGGCTTAAAAACAAACCCTCAATTAGGTTAATTATTCAAAGTTATTGTAGCATTTTTTCCACCCAAACAACAATATTTAAAGCTTTAAATTAAATTGACACTGAGCCTTAAAAATAGGTATGATACCTAAAATAATATGCATATGGAAGTCACTAAACTAAAGGGCGGAAGTCTTAGCGGAACCTATTTATACCAGGAAAAAAATGCTTCCTTTATTCGAAAAAAGGTGTCTTTAAACGAAAATAGAGAATTTGGTTTTTATCGCTGGTTTTCACAATTGAAAAAACTCCAGTCTCTAGGACGAGAGTTCCCAAATCTATTTCCAAGGGTAACCAACATTGGTACCGAAGAAAATACAGCATTTTATGATATGGAGTATATTGCCAATGCTCTTACTGGTTTTGAATTCTTAACAAGCAATAGACCCCAAACAGAAGTTGATATTTTTTTTCAAAAACTGATCACAGCTATGGAGTCTATTCATAGTATAAAAATTCCTTCTTTTAAAGGTGGATTGGATTTATATTTAGACCAAGAAGTTAGACAAGCTATTGAACTTTGCAAATCCGAGCCATTTTTTTCATCATTCTTGGAATATAAAACCATTTTTTTTAACGGCAAAGAAACCAAGCCACTACTAGCAAATTTAGATAAATTTTATTTACTTGCTAACAAATATTACACAAAACCTGAAGAATGTTTAACCCACGGAAACATTACTTTAGAAAATATTCTTTATATTCCCGAATCCCAACGGATAGTATTCATTGATCTTTACCAAGAAAATTATGTAGATACAATATACAATGAATATTCTCAAATTTTACAAAGCTCAAATAGCTACTATGAAGTCTACAATTCCAATTCCGCCCAAGCTGAAATTCAAGAAAATAAAGTACAAATTCATGCGGATAGAATTCCAAATCTAGATTACTTTAATACCCTATTCAATAACTATTTAAACTCCAAACTGTCACCTGAGGAATACAAACTGACAAAACTCTACGAAGTGACTCAGTTTACCAGACTGCTCCCTTTTAAGAAAGTTGTCGCCAAAGATAAAATGATTTTCTTTTACGCCCTAGCTTCTAATTTACTCGAGACAATTTCAGAATAAACATTTTATGGATTTTATCCCAATTATAACCTCTAAACAAAAATGGACTGTGGAAGCCAAACTCCCCACAACTTTTTTTGTGCAGTTCTCTAATAATTTATTTGAACCTGAAAATAAAGATTTACTAAGCACTGGAAAAACAGGTAAAGGTGCGAGAAGGCTTATGGTAATTGACGAAAATGTTTATCTACATCATGGAAAAAAAATAGAAAACTATTTTTCACAAAATGGTATTACCCACAGTACCCTCTTGCTAAAATCCGAAGAAATTAAGAAAGACTGGGAAACCACTATTCAAATTTTACATGCAATGGAAAACTTTAAATTGGAACGCACTGGCGAACCAGTAATTGCCATAGGTGGTGGAATTCTTTTAGACTTAGCCGGATTTGCCGCAAACTTATACAGACGTGGCGTACCATACATTCGAGTACCAACAACCCTACTTGCTTTAGTGGATGCCAGTGTTGGTGTAAAAACAGGGATAAACCATTTTGGCAGACGCAACAGACTCGGCTCTTACTATGCCCCGGTAGGAAGTTTTTTGGATTCATCTTTTTTAACAACTCTACCCGAAAAAGATTTAAGTAACGGTTGTGGTGAAATTTTAAAAATGGCAGTAATTAAAGATGCTAGCTTATTTTCCCTTCTTGAAAATTTTGGCAAAAAACTAATTGAAAATAAATTTCAGCCGAGCATCGAAAGCACAGAAGTTATTTACCGCTCCATTCAAGGTATGATTGAAGAACTAGAACCCAACCTTTGGGAAACAGATATGCGTAGGTTGGTAAATTTTGGCCATTCTTTTAGCCCTATGGTGGAAATGAACGCTCTACCAGAACTTTCACATGGTGAGGCTGTTGCTCTAGATGTTTTATTTTCCAGTATTATTTCGGTAGAACGCGGACTTATGCGTTTGGACGAAGTCTACAGAATTTATGAAACTATGAAATCTTTAGGACTACCCACCTATCATGAATTATTTAAAAACCAACAAATTCTAGAAGAAAGTCTAGCGGACACAATACGCCACCGTAATGGGGCTCAAGAGTTACCAATCCCGGTTTCCATTGGTCGTGCCATTTTTATAAACGATATAAACGCACAAGAAATTAAGAACGCAGCTGAAATAATGAGAAATAAGTTTACTATATGAGCAAAGATTACTTGGCTAAACCGTCCAATCTAGATACGCATTACAAAGCACTTTCTTTGCGTTACCAAAATGCCCCATTTAGAGTTTGTGGAAAGAGTGGTTTAAAGCTTCCTCCTCTCTCACTTGGCTTATGGCAAAATTTTAGTGACGTTGATCCATACTATAATTCCCGGGAAATGATTCTTGGTAGTTTTGATTTAGGTATTACGCATTTTGATTTGGGTAACAACTACGGCAAACCACCTGGCTCCGCTGAAAAAACCTTAGGAAGAATTCTAAAAGAAGACTTAGGTAGATATAGAGACGAATTAATAATTTCCACTAAAGCCGGTTACGATATGTGGCAAGGACCATACGGAGAAAATGGTTCTAAAAAGCATATTATGGCAAGTATAGACCAAAGCCTTACTAGACTTGGACTTGATTACGTAGATATTTTTTACTCTCATAAATTTGACAAAAACACACCACTTGAAGAAACTATGGAAGCATTGGCTCAGATTATAAAAACAGGTAAAGCACTTTATGTTGGAATTTCCTCATATGGACCCGAGGAAACTAAACAGGCTTTTAAAATTTTAAACTCCTTTGGAGTCAGAAATATAATTGCCCATCAAGCCTCTTATTCCCTACTAAACCGCTGGGTGGAAGAAGGACTTCTAGAAACTTTAGAAGAATTAGGAATTGGCTGCGTGGCCTTTAGCTCTTTAGCCCAAGGGTTATTAAGCAACAAGTATACTAGTGGAATTATTCCTGAAGTTTCCAGAATGTCTAACAAAGAAACTTTACTAGAGAAAAAAATATTAAACCCCGAAGTCTTAACCGCCTTAAATGGACTGGCAAAAATAGCGAAAAACCGTAACCAAACTCTGTCTCAAATGGCCTTGGCTTGGGTGTTAAGAAACAAGGTTGTAAGCTCAACTGTAATTGGAGCTAGGAGTCTAGAACAAATCAAAGAAAATTTGGGCAGTTTAAATAATTTAAGTTTTTCCGAAGCGGAACTAAACCAAATAGACCAATTTGCAAAAAACATTCCCGGAGTAAACCTCTGGCCACCCAACTGCCAAACATCCGAAGTGTAAACATTTTAAAAAACTTGTCCCAGTATATATTGGGGCAAGTTTTTTAGTATTGACCCAAGCCTAATTTTAAGCTAAAATAATCAATCGTGGTCAAAGAACTTTTGCAGTAGATACCACGAAAGCCGTTACAACAAAACGGGAGGAACAATGATCAAGACATCTGAAGTTAAAAAAATGCTGTCAGCAGTTCTTGCTTCGATGACTGTTTTGCGGGCTTACCAGCTCGGGGAACGGATCCTACCAGCAGAAGGAAGCGACATCAAACCACTTGACCAGAGCCTATTAAGCCGGGCAGATCGTGAGAGTGGCGAGGTGGCAATGAAAATTTTGTCCAAACTCCCTCTCAAGTACGACATCAAACCCGAAGACACCAAAGGCCGAACAACTCCAGGCGCTCAGAATGTGGTGATGTATGACAATGCGGACGGCACTCGCCCGCTAGTCAACGGACTCAAAACCTCCACAGTCATTTTGGCCGTCTACGACCTCAAGAAAAAAAAGGTCGTATTTGTAATTATTGGCGAACCCATTTCCGGAGACATTTGGTATGGTGGAGACTCTACACCACCAATGCGGTGCAATAAGTATAAAAGAGGTGATAAGCCAAAACCCATTCAGGTCAACCAACATCCTCTCGACGGCCAAGCTACGGTGTTCATTGACTATGTCAACAAGATTGGCTTTGCCCGCAAAACCAAAGACGGATCGAGGCAGATCTTTAACGGCGAAGAAAGCAAGGAAATCTGGAATACCGTATACGATCTTGGTGTCAACATCCTTATGCCCGGTTCCAACGGCCAGCACCAAGCAATGGTTGCCAATGGAGGTGAAAAGACAGTCGCCGGCTTAACCCTTGCAATGGGTGGTCCTTGGGACGCTGCCGGAGTCTTCCTGGTTATTCTTGCAGGTGGCTACGCCCGGGCCTTCAAACGATCTGAGAATGGTTTTAGCGAGCAGGATCCGCTGGACCCCACGAGCTACGATATTGCCGTCTACGGCAACTGCAAAGAAGCGGTGGACAAATTCTGTTCCGCTTGTCGATTTGCATAACACAACCCGAACAGGTAAATCTGAGCGCTAAAGACGCCAGAGATACCTGTTCTTATTTTTTTTGTTTCTTATTTAAAACAACAGCAATACCCTTTTTTATATCTCGTTCAAAAGCATCTAAAGTAAATTTACTAAAACATACTTCAACAGATTTTTTTGCTCTCTCGGAAAGCCATTGCCCTGACTGGGTAGAGACAAACTTTACAGCTTGTTTAACATTCTCTAAATTAATTTCTGAAATTACATAGGCACCATCTTCTTCTGGCATATTACAGCCGGTACTGACCACTGGAATTAAACCATACTGTACACAGTCCAATACCCCACCGGGAATACTTTCAGAAACCGAAGGCTGAATAATAAACCCGCACTTTTCTATAATATCATAAAACTTTTTTGAACGTTGTTTTAAGTAACCTATTTCATGAATATTTTTTTGTTCGTCTAACTTTAACGTCTGACGAATGAGTGGATGCACCTCACAGCACAAATACAAATGGTTTTCGGTTCCAATAAAACTTTCTATTACTAAATCTAAACCTTTTCTTATATTGTCTCGCCCACCACCAAAAAATAAAAAATGTTTTTTTGCTTTTTCAAGTGCTTCGGGACTTAAATCTTTTTTATACTTAGTGTCTAAACAAATACCTGTTGTGGTATTGAAATCTGGAACAAAAGGCTGCACAAAAGACTTAGACATTAAATCTCCTATTACTAACATTCCATCTGCTTTTTTAATACAAGCATCCTCTCTTTCAGCCTCCGCCTGAGTTTTCATAAAATAATTTAAGTCTTTTTCAGGAAGTTCTACTCCATGTCGCTGCTTAAAAGCTAAAAGTCTTTCATTAACTCCTTTATCTACCACTCGCCAATAGGCTACAACTGCAAAAAATATATATAAAGTTTCTTTGGTTAAATACTTTTGCAGACTTTCGTAATTATAAAAACCTGGAGCAAATATTAAATCGTATTTTTCTTTAGTTTGATAATCACAGTTATCGAGTTTAATTGCATCTACAACATAACCCATTTCATTTAAAGCCTTGGCTAAACTTAAAATTACTCCGTTATTACTAAAATAATATTTTAGGTTTCCAATATAATACTCCTTATAAAAAGGACCTATCATATAATTTAGTAAAGCTCTTTTTGGATTTTTAATACCTTTTGGTAAATACTTATCATAACCTATTATTACGTTGTAGTTACCATTAAAAATATAACTCTTGGCCACATAATATAGAGCTGTGATACCACCAATAAGTTTATTTACTAAAATATTAATACTTTCAACAATGGTTAAATCTGCAGATTTGAATAACCATGCGAGTCTTCCCCACTTTCCTAAAAATTTATCAGCCATAGAATATAATTAATACGTTTTTGATAAGGGCTTTTCGGCTCGTTGCCAACTAAAGTTGGCAGACTAACCAACATCGCTAATAAAAACCGAGCTTGCTACGAATTTTATTAGCGAATGGAATTAAGCCAAACTTATTTAAAATAGGATACAACACCAACAAAATTCTTTTCAACCTAAACTTTAATGTTTGTAAATTTAAGCCTTGATTTTTTAAAGAATAAGGATTATAAACAATTTCTAAATTTCTTTTTCTTGCCTGCTCTAATTTTTTAACATCTACCGCTTTGTTAATATCAATTTCTTTAATTCTACTTTTCCAAAATAAAGGAATATCTTGAAGACCGATTTTTAAATCGGTTCCATTTTCAGGATCTCTAAAACTATATTTTTCAGCTTGTGGATTAATATTTACCCAACCCTCCCTATTTTTCTCGTAACCATAGGCAATACGAATATTATTTTCAAAAAAACCCGGAGGTACAAATAACGAAGGGACTTGGTCAAGTCTAATTTCTAATTTTCCACCTAGTGTGTGCTCGTAACTGTCATAATGCGCAGCTAACTGATTTTTTGGAATTATTAATACTTCATCAATAACTTTAACTTTACCTGCGACATCTTCCGCCCGTGCAATTCTCTGCTCCCCAAACTCCACCGAATTAAACCAAATATAAAACAAGTCTTTACTTACCACTACACAAGAATTAAATTCACCTCTGGGTTCTAATGCTATAATTGCGTCTTCGTCTTCATGCAGTACTGTTGTCTCTTTGCAAAAATGATCAAATATTATACTCTTGGGATTCGTTACGTTTATATACTCACTAAAATGAGAGTATGCAATAGCTACATTTTTATAAGTCTTGTGTAATTCAATTGCCTTTTTTTCAAGTTTTTTAAAATATTCAATCTGTTCTTCATTACTTAAAAGCAAAGGGTGATCATTATTTGGCGCATAGAATATAAATTCGTCTGCCATCTTGTCCAGTATTTCAATAGACTTTCTGTATTCTGCCTGTGTTGCGCTACGATTTCCAATAATAATAGCTTTTGGAAAAAGACTTCTAGCATAACTTTCAAATTCTACAGCCTCTTTGCTGTCGTCTAACTGATACTTTATTAATACATTACTCCAAGGAAATATTGCATAACTTGCAAGACTATACTTGGAAATATTAAATCTGGTATTAAATGAATAAATTTTATTTTTTGATCTAAAATTATCTTTAACAGGCTTTGGCCTACCAAAAGGAATATCCGTTATATAACAATCAAAATATAAAATCATATCTAAAAATACCTTCTTAATTTATTGAAAACCCTTTGTATTAACCAAAACGGGTATCGCACAACTGCATAAATTATATAAATCCGATTTTTATAATATTTTTTATAATTTGGCATTAATTTATTTATGGAATACCAAATACCTTCTGTTAAAACTTCCTCAATGCGATATTTCTGAGCTCTGGTGTAATACCAAAAATCCAATTTGTGTAATGCTCCAAAACGCAATTCTATAGCAGTACGCTCAATTGGTTGCCAGGGAGTCTTGCCAGTAGAAAGACCCAACCCTTCGTCCAAATAATAACCCAATAGACCTTGCGTCTTAAGTCCCACGCTTTCCACTGCTAACCTCGAAGCATAGTCAAAATCCGAACCACTTTTAAATTGTTCGTCCCAATAACCTATTCTTTCACATAAATTTTTCCTCCACATATAAAAAGGACCTAAATGCATGCTATAAATAAACTCTCTTTGTTCATATTCCGGCTCGGTAATTAACCTACCAGTTTGACCCTGCCATTTATTAACAATAATGTAGTCGCCATAGGTAAATCCAACATTTGGATTTGTATCCAACGTTTTGAACATTAACTCCAAAGAATTTGGAGTTCGAAGGTCATCTATATTCCATACACAAACATATTCCCCACTCGATATTTTTATTGCCCGATTTACAGACACAGCAAAAGGCTCACGAGTGACTATAATATGTTTAAACAGACTCGGGTATTGATTTTGATATTTTTTTACAATTTCTAACTCTTGTGAGGTGGGATTGTTATGCACTAAAACTATTTCAATCCTATCTACAATAGTTTGCTCTGTACAATTTTCCAGAAAGGCTGGAAGATACTTACTACCGTTAAAACAAGATACAATAGCACTCACTTTTATTTGCTCATTCATCTACTAATAATAACATAAAATATAACCTTATTTAAACACTAAGTAATTTGAACCCCAAACTCATAGAACCCCCTTTATTATTGCGTTAATGTTATAAATTGTTTATACTTCTTAAGTAATTAAAGCATAATTCTACATAAAAATATGAATATTCTTGTTACCGGTGGGTCCGGCTATATTGGATCACTCCTAGTCCCTGAACTTATAAAAAATGGTCATTTCGTCAGAGTACTAGACAGTCTAGTTTTCGGACAAACCAGTCTTCTGCCATATTTTATAGACAAAAATTTTGAACTTATCAAAGGCGATGTTCGGGATGTGGACACCGTAAAAAAATCCCTAGAAGGAATAAATGTCATAATCCACTTAGCGGCTATAGTCGGCGCACCGGCCTGCAAAAAATTCCCCCAGCTTGCTGAAGAAGTAAATTTCGTTGGTACTAAAAATATCAACGATCTCAGAAGCGAATCGCAAAAAATGTTTTACGCTTCTACTGGTAGTGTCTATGGAAAAGTTGACGGTGTATGTACTGAAGATTTGGAAGCTAAACCACTTTCTATTTATGGCACTACCAAACTTAGAGCAGAACAGGAAGTAATGAAAAAAGGTAACTCTATTGCCTACCGTTTTGCCACTGCCTTCGGTCTCTCCTCAAGGCTCAGGCTCGATTTACTTCCAAACGACTTTGTTTTCAACGCTTTAAAAAATAGACATCTAGTAATGTATGACAAAAATTTTAAAAGAACTTTTGTCCACGTTAAAGATATAGTCAGGGCTTACCTATTCGGGATAGACAATTTTGAAGCAATGAAAAATGAAGTTTATAATGTCGGTTCGGAAAAAATGAATGAAACCAAAGAAGGAATAGCCTTGCTTATAAAAAAACAAGTTAATTTTGAATTATACTTTGCTGACAAAGGCATACCAGATCCAGACTTGAGAGACTATGAAGTATCTTACAAAAAAATTAGAGAAAAAGGGTTTGAAACCGCCGTTAGTTTTGAAGAAGGTATTGAAGAACTAGTGAAGGGTCTGCAGACTGTAAATATTAATAATCCGTTTGCGAACATATAAATATACAAGTTGCGGATGATTTTAAATTCATAAATGGAACAAAATAAACTAAAAATTTTAATTCTTGGGCAAGGATTTATTGGTAAAAATTTGTACCAAGCTTTACAAAGTAAAGATTATGAATTGCTTACAAAATCCAAGCGAGACGGTTTGGATTTATTAGACTTTAATAGCACCCAAGAATACCTAAAACAACTAGCCCCAAATTATATTTTTAATTGTGCGGCGCACACCGGTAGCCTGCATTACGTTACCACTTACTCCGCAGATGTGCTAAACGATAATATTCAAATGTCTTTGAATATTTATAAAGCGGTAAAGGAGTCCTGTCCAAAAGCCGTTATTATCAACCCCCTGTCCAACTGTTCCTATCCAGGTAGTAGCGATTTTCAAACAGAATCAGAATGGTGGAACGGACCCGTTCACGACTCGGTATTCTCCTATGGAAATGCCAAACGTTTTTTATACACCCTGTCCAAATGCTACGCGAAACAATATTCTATAAATAGTGTTAATTTTTTAGTACCAAATACTTTTGGTCCGGGTGATTCCGTTGATCCAAACAAAACCCATGCTTTAAATGGAATGATAATCCGTATGATTAAAGCTCAACAAAATAACGATCCCGAATTTGAAATTTGGGGAACAGGAAGTCCAATCCGTGAATGGGCATATGTGGACGACGTTATTGGCGTCCTAATCAAAAGTATAGGACTTGAAAATAATTTAATCGAACCCACTAATATTGGTCAAAACAGGGGCTATACAATTAAAGAATCAGCTGAATTTATTGCAGAAGCTCTTAATTTTAAAGGAAAGCTCGTCTTTAATACAAAATATCAAGATGGGGCTCCTAAAAAAATATTGGATAACAAAAAGTTTTTAGAAATATTTCCTAATTTTGAATTCTTTAATCATAAACAAGGAATTAAGGAAACCGTTAACTACTATAAATCTATTTTAACTTAATACCCCTTCCCACTTTTATCTAATATCTTTAATCTAATATCTATTTTATGAAAAAACCTTACGAAATCAACAATGAAATCCGTCTTTGGTCTACTTTTGTACCTGAAGAAACCGGTGAAGAAGTTGCAAAAACTTTAAAATCTACTTGGATAAATACTGGCAAAAAAGAGGCAGAACTTAGAACTAATTTTTCTAAAAAATTTGGAGCTAAATTTGTAGTAGCTACCAACAGTGGCACCTCCTCCCTCCGTGCCGCCCTAGCCACAATTGGAGTCGGTCCTGGAGACGAAGTAATCTCCACTCCTTACACTTTTATTGCAACCAACACTAGCATTCTTGAACAAGGTGCTAAACCAGTTTTTGCAGACATAAAATACGAAACTTTAAACATAGACCCAGCCAGTATTGTTAAAAAAATTACTAAAAAAACAAAGGCCATAACTTGTGTCCACTACGGAGGCAATGCTTGTGAAATGGATGCGATACGAAAAATCGGCAAAGAATATAATTTACCTATTATTGAAGACTCTGCTCATGCAATAGGTTCTAAATATCACGGAAAGTATATTGGTGAAGAAGGTGATTTAATTACCTTCTCTCTACAAGCAATTAAAATCATTACTTGTGGTGATGGTGGTTTAGTAGCAACTCCAAAGAAAAAATATTACGACCTACTAAGAAAATATATTTGGTTTGGCGTAGACCGTGAAAATAAGAAAACTACATTTATAGACCCCCTTCCTGAAAAAATAGACATTTTGGGTTATAAATTTAACATGAACGATATTACTGCCACAATGGCTCTTGTTGGTTTAAAACACGTAGACGAGGCACTTGAAAAAAGAAGAAGACTTGGAGAGTGGTATAGAAGAGAATTAGCCAACCTTTCTAAAGTAAAACTAGTAGAATTAGACCCAAAAAATACCCCAAACTTTCAAATTTTTCCAATCCACATAAAAAACAGAATGGCCTTTGCTCACTTTATGCGCGATAATGGAATTTTTGTAAATGTAAATAACCGTAGGAATGACCGCTATTCCATATTTGGAAAAATGCAAAATTTACCAGGCCTAAAAAAGGCCGACGAAGATACAATTTTAATTCCAATCCATCACCATCTTTCTGACAAAGATATGGAAAAAATAATTTCCACAATAAAGAAATACGATAAAGCATAAAAGGAATGGATTTTAAAAATTCAGCTTTAATAGGAAATACTGGTTTTGTAGGTAGTAATATCTTATTACAACAGCCTTTTGGCTTTACCTACAATTCAAAAAATATTGAAGAAATAAAAAATAAAAGTTTTGACCTTATTGTTTGCGCTGGCGCACCTGGGACTAAATGGATTGCCAACAAAAGCCCTGAAGCAGACCTAACTTCCATAAATAAACTTATAGAAAATTTACAAACTGTAACTTGTAAAAAGTTTGTTTTAATTTCTACTATTGACGTTTACTCCCCTGCTCTAGGTGTTAATGAAAATACTAAAATAGATTTAAGCACACTAAAGCCTTACTCCAAACACCGAAAAATGCTTGAAGAATATGTAGAAACTAAATTTGATTCTTTAGTTATAAGACTCCCAGGTATTTTTGGAACTGGACTTAAAAAAAATGTTATTTTTGACTTATTAAATAATTCTAAAATACTTCTTAACCCAAATTCTTCACTACAGTTCTATTGGCTAAGCCATATTTGGGAAGATATTCAAAAAGCCTTAGACAACAACATAAAAATACTCAACATTGCCACTGAGCCAATTTTACTAAAAGAAATTGCAAAAGAAGTATTTAATGTAGAATTACCAATAGAAAATACTTCGCCAGTTTCAGAATACG
This sequence comes from uncultured Candidatus Saccharibacteria bacterium, assembly GCA_964348935.1. Classification (GTDB taxonomy): domain Bacteria; phylum Patescibacteriota; class Doudnabacteria; order UBA920; family UBA920; genus PALSA-1336. The sequence continues at coordinate 69,365 of CAYGEJ010000002.1, forward strand.
ATATGCAAACTTTGCATTCAAATATTTGGGGTACAACTTTGCCTTATCTTTATTTAAAAGATACTACACTCCAGGATTTAATCGAATTCAGACAAAATCAATAATTTAAACAGACTCAAACAACCCCTTAAAAGGGGTTGTTTTTAATTATTACCACATTGACTTGCACCACTTAAAGTAGTAGAATATAGAGTTCGCACAGCTCCAAGGAGGGGCAGAAAGTGGATGTAAGACAGCAAGCAATACTTGCAAAGGCTACTGAAATAAAGGATGGCGGTACTTCCCGGCTACTGAGTCGGAGTGTTAAAGCCTTCCCTGGGTTCCAAATTGTGCCCAAGGACAAGGTAGGTGTCTACCTGCTTTTCCAAGAACCCTTATGGGTTCCAAGTGCTCTTCAGCAAGCAACTCAGGACATGGGGCTACAATGGCTCCTGGCAGGGAGTAACTTCCCTATTCATACAACCGTGCTGGAAAGTGGTGCTCCCATTAAGCACCACTACGAAGCCAAATGGAAGAACCTGGTCGGTAAAACTATTAACTTTGACCGTCTTATCCTGGACGGAGAGAACGTAGTTTTGCTCTCCACCGACTTCGAACCGTGGCTCGACGAACTCCGAGCGAGCCTGGAAACGAAATTCAAAGAACTCGGTGGCCAGTGCCGGCCGTTTCCGCCGTTGTGCCATATGACCCTGGCTCGAATGTCAGATATTCCAAACAACTTCGACGGCCAACAATACATCAACACGATGGAGTCCATTTGCGACATGGTAACGGGCAACCCTGTTACCCTAACAGTCGCCGAAGTGCGCTTTGCAAACACTTACAATTTTCTCACCAGTCTTACCAAAGGCCAATAAAGAAAAATCTCATGCAAAAAGCCGTCCCCATGCACATACGGGGGACGGCTTTATATTTTAAATCTATTTTCCTTCAACCATTTTATCTACCTGGCTCTTAACCCAAGCGTACATTTTTTCCATTCCAACTTGTAATTTTTGAGTTGGTTGCCAGTTTAACTTTTTTAAAATAAGCGCGTTATGAGAATTTCTTCCCTTAACTCCAAGAGGCCCCGCAATATTTTTTATAGTTAGCTTTTTTCCTGAAATTTTAGCTACCATTTGAGTAAGGTCATTTATAGCAATCATTTCCTCTGAACCAATATTCAAAGGTCCGGAAAATCCTTCGCTGTCCATAAATCTACGCATGCCTTCTAAACACTCGTCTATATACAAAAATGATCTGGTTTGTTTTCCGTCGCCCCAAATTTCTACTTCCCCACCATCTTTTACCTGAGCCACTTTTCTACAAATAGCAGCTGGCGCCTTTTCTCTCCCACCAGTCCAAGCAGTTTCTGGACCAAAAATATTATGAAAACGAGCCACGCGAACGTTTAGTCCGTAATTTCTTTGAAAAGAAAAATATAATCTTTCACTAAAAAGTTTTTCCCAACCGTATTCACTGTCTGGGTCTGCTGGGTATGCGGAACTTTCCTCACACATAGGATTGTTTGGGTCTTGTTGATTACGAGCTGGGTATATACAAGCAGAGGAAGAATAAAAAATCTTTTTGATTCCGACTTTTTGCCCATAATACGTCATATTTAAATTTATTGTTGCGGAATTATGCATAACATCGGCATCATGTTCACCGGTAAAAATATACCCTGCTCCACCCATATCTGCAGCAAGTTGATAAACTTCATCAAAAGGACGATCCAAAATATTCTTACAAACTTGAACATCCCTAAGGTCACCTACTACAAAATTATCTGCACCGGTTTCGCTATATTCAGGTTTTTTAATGTCTACTCCTCTAACCCAAAAACCTTCCTTTTTTAACTTCTTTACCAAATGACTACCGATAAAACCACCGGCACCACAGACTAACGCAGTTTTTTGTTGTAAATTATTTTCCATATAATTATTTTAGTTCTAATGCCTTAAAAATCTGTTCAAAACGTTTTTGATAAGTATGATCTTTAATTGTTCTCTCATACCCTGCTTTTGCAATTGCGGTGCGTTCTGCTTCATGCGACAAATAATACTTACATTTTTCTATTAAATCTTCCGTATTATTAAAAACAACAACTTCTTTATCTGGAATATAATACTCAGAAATATCATCATCTGCTTTACCAGTTAGCAAAAAACCACCGCAGGCAGGAACTTCAAAAGTTCTTCCTTTTATTGGATTCTTTTGCGTACCCTTCATTGACTTTAAATTTTCAAAAAAATGATGTCCAGTAAATTTATACTTTCCAAGCTCTTTTGCAATAAAAAGTTTTACAAACATTTTTAACTGAGCGTTTAAACCTCGAAAATAAGTTTCAGAAAAATTTAAATTTATTTTGCTATATGAAAAAATTTCTAGCATTTTTTGATGATTCACCCTTCCCTCATTCCACCCACTTCCAAAAGCTTTTACTGGAATATTTTGTTCTTGTAAATTCTGGACGTAATTACTTCTAACTCCGTACCTCGCTCCAACAAAAGTAACATCTAAATTACCCGGATTTTTACTTGGATCCTGCAAAAAATAAAAAAATGGATTTGCTCCCCATTGAGTTTTAATAACATTATTAATACCGTAAGACTTGTATTTTTCTATTGCTTCCGAATCTGTTGTAGAAACCGAGGTAAACAAAGGAGCCCAAAATTTGGAAAAAATTGGAATCCTCCAATGATCATCTGCAAACCAATTAAAAGTCTTGGTTTTTGTCTTCTTGGTTATGTATTCTATAGTTTCCTTTTTGATTTCTTCGCTAAGCAAATAACAAAACAATAAATCAGGTTTTTTATCTTCCACTGCTTTAACAAGTCGTTTATTCATTTCATCCCGACCGACTTCCAAAGTATTTTCGTCAACGGAATAAAACTCTGCCTCAACCCCCTCCATTTGCTTTAAACAATGATAAAAATTAGTATGTTCAACCGACAAACCTGCTTCTGGTCTACCGTAATCATATTTTAAAGCCGCAAAAAGAACTTTTATCATATTGAAGGATATATTACTTAGATGTCCTTATTTTAACAAATATAGAAACAATTGAAAATAGAAAAATTAAGGATACAAAAACCAACAATATTCTATTTTTTAACTTTTTATTTGCAGTATCATTGGCAAATGATCGGAAACTAGATTATAAGGAACTTCAAAGGAAACAACTTGGACGTCCCTAGACACAAAGGCAAAGTCTGCAAAGTGTTGAATATTATCGTTATTCTTCCATGAGACTTCATTCCTGGTATTCGTAATAATATATTCTTGAATAAGATTTTTATAATCCCTATCAAACATTTTAATACTTTCTGTATCTGGAAATAGATTAAAATCTCCAACAATAATTTTTGAAGATTGAAACCTTCCTGCAAATTCCAATATTTTTTTAGATTGTTCAAGCCTAGCTGAAGTATCAACTTTAGTTCCAGGATACCACAAGCCATGAATATTAATAACTAAATAATTTCGACTTTGAAACTCCAAATTTACATATTGCAAAGTCTTTGGCTCATTTTGAAAATTTTCATGAATTTCAGTTTTCGCATTACCAAAAATATATTCCGAACCGTTACTCAATACTTTAATAGACTTTTTTACAAATATAGCTTGCCCGGAATTGACTTTAAAATCAACTTTATCCATATCCACCCAACCTTCGTAGGTTGGAATAAAAAAAGCCTTAAAATCAGTGAGTATATCTTTTAGCTCCTGAAATAAATTTATTCTGGCGTTGTTAAAAACTGCCGTCTTTTCCGGGGAACTGAATACTTCCTGAAAAACAAAAACATCCGTAGTTTTTGAATACTCTTTAATATAATTAAAAAATAAATCGCCTTGTCTTCCACCCCAAATATTTAGAGATAAAATTTTCATTGTAATTCTAATTATAACAAATATCCCGCCACCAGTTAAATGGGACGGGATACTATAAATGATTCTAAATACCTCTAGATTTTAGTCTTAAAGATTCCTCGTAGCGCTGAGCAAACTCGTCAATACTTGCTTGGGTTTTAGGATGGGCAAAACAGCTCTCAATTAGCTCGGGAGAGATAGTTAAAATATCTCCCCTGGTAAGCATTGTCGCTTCAACGTCCTGAGGAGTTCTTATGCTCCCAATAATAATTTCTGTTTTTAAACCGTTTTGAACGATAAATTCCTTAGCTTTGTTTATTTCTCTAATAGAGTCTATTCCAGCATCTTTAGCTCTACAATAAAATTGGCTAACGTAGTCCGCGCCTTGCTGGGCAGCCAAGGCTAACTGCTTAAATGTCATTAAAGCGGTAACGTTTAATTTAAATCCTTCGGATTTTAAAATTCTTATTGCTTGCAAACCATAAAAGTTACCTGGAATTTTAATAACAATGTTTGGGGCAATGCTCGCAATTTTTCTGGCATCCGCACATATCTGCTCAATGGAATTTGCATAAACCACCTCACCGCTTATTGGCAAAGTTGGCACAATGTCGCAAATCTCTTTAAGCCTAACTTCTTGAGTGGCGCCGTCCTTAGCCATAATAGCTGGGTTGGTAGTGACGCCGTCTATAATACCCTTATATTTTTTCAATGCATCTAAATTTGCAGAGTCCAGAAAAAATTTCATCCCCGTATATCATCTTCCAGTACCAAACGCCTTGGCTTGGTACTTAATTAATCGTAAGCCCAAGAATCGACGTCCCTGGGTAGTTTTTAAATAATCTTCTCGGCGTTTGGCATCTTCTTCATCCAAACAACCTTCAAAATAAATAAGCTTAAATGGTAATCTAAATTTTGTTGATATGGCCTTGCCTTTTTTATGTTCTTCTATTCTACGCTTTAAATTATTAGTATAGCCGATACACCTTTTACCGTCTGTTAAGCTCTCCAGAATGTAAGCATAGAAGAACATACTGGAAGTTGTATTACGGGGTCATTTATCTATTATTAAAGCTTACCGATATATTATATTATCATAATAGCCCTTTTAAAGCAACGCTTTTTACGCTAAAATAGATTTAGCATTTTAAATTAGTAAAAGTTAATAATTTGGCTTAAATAAGAGGTCTATGAGAATACTTTATATAATTACCCAGGCAGACGAAGGGGGCGCTCAGAAATACACACTGACTTTAGCCAAGGCTTTTGGAGGTTTTCTAGCTTCAGGAACAGAAGCAGGTGCCCTATTTCAGAACGCACAAAACCAAGGACTAAAAACTTTCAAATTAAAGCACTTAAAACGCAAGATTAGCTTGTACCACGATTTACTGGCGGTTTGGGAAATAAGAAATCTTATTTCTGTACTTAAACCGGAAATTATTCATTTAAACTCCACCAAAGCCGGAATCCTAGGTAGCTTCGCTTGCATTGGCCTGCCAACTAAAGTTATATTTACCGCTCACGGATTTATTTTTAATGAACCCTTAAGTTTTACAATAAAAAATTTATACTTAGCATTAGAAAAAATAGCTTCGGATTTTCGTCACTTTATAATTACTGTTTCCAAAATGGACGAAAAATCTGCTTTAGATCATAAATTAATTGCACCGAATAAAATTCAAACAATTTATAATGGTCTGAGTTATATTAATTTTCTTTCCAAAGAAGTAGCTATTAACACTTTAAAACTACCTAGTGACAAAATCAATATTGGTACTATAGCTAACTTTTATAAAACCAAAGGAATAGACATTTTAATAGACGCAGTATCCTTGCTCCCGGAAGAAATAAAAAGTATAATTACCATTACTATTGCAGGAAGTGGACCTGAAGAAGAAAATCTCAAATCTAAAATTATCAACCTTAAATTAAGCACAACTATACAAACAGTAGGCAAGCTGGATAACGCTTCGAGTTATTTAAAAGCTTTTGACATATTTATATTACCATCTCGCAAAGAAGGTTTCCCCTATTCCATCTTAGAAGCCATGCAAGCTGGGCTTCCAATTATAGCTTCCAATACTGGGGGTGTAATTGAAGCATTAGACAATGCCGGGATTTTAACTGAATCAGAAAATCCGCAACAACTCAGCCAAACAATTATAAGTTTGCTACAAAATGAACAGCAAGGAAAAAACCTTTCCCAGAAAGCATTAGAAAGGTCTAAACTCTTTACCGAGGAAAAAATGATAGAAGAAACAAAAATAGTTTACGAAAAAGTTTTAAAAAATATATTATAGTTTATCCATAATGTAGTTAAAAAAATACTCCGCCTTTGGCGGAGTATTTTCAAAACCACAAAATATTACCACACTCTACTGCTAGGTACTTTTATTTTTGAACCTGGGTAGTTGTTGCTACCTGATTTAACAAATCCAATAACTTTTGCATTTCTTCCTTTTTGGTTGAATCAAAATTCATAATGCTTTGAGCAATTTTTATAGCCTCAGCCTTACGACCAATTGCCCCATATAAGCGGGCTAAATCTATAAATATTTGAATATTATTTGGTTCTATCTTTACCGCTTTTTCACAAAGCAAAATTGCATTGTTAATTTTAGATTGGCTGACATAATAGTCAATCAACCATTTAATTTCATTATACGAAGCAAAATTATACCCAGCTTCGAGAGCTTTTTCATAAACCACCACTGACTCAGCTATTTTGCCTTGGGCTCTTAAAATAGTAGCAAGCTGAATTTTTAAATTAAAATCAACCGGAAAAATAATTTGCGCCTCTTCCAAAACTTTTTGAGCACCAACAAGATCCCCTTTTACTCCCAAGATTTGTGCCTTATTCAAATAGCTTTCCTCACGCTCAGGAGCAAGTAAAATAGCCTTATTTAGCGCCTCCTCTGCTTTAGGGTTAATAGCATACTTACCATCGACTTGTACCCCTCTGTACAAATACAGGGTTAATATCCTTTGCCATAAAATCGGATTATCAGGCTGAACTTCCAAAGCAATTTGCATATAACTTATTGCTCGATCCAAATTAGCCACTGCCATACTTTCAGTTTTTTCAGTAGCACCACGGGCCCATCCCGATGCAACATCGGCATACTTGCTGGCAGTCTCAGTTTTATCAAAATTAAATGGCAAAGAAATCGCAATATCAAAATAATTACTGGACCTGGCAGAATCCACATTGGCATAAGCATAACCGTAGTTCAAATTTTTTGCTATCCTCAACGGCACCACGTTACTTGCATGAACTCCATAAGCGACCACCACCAAACTTACTCCTAAAACTGCAAACGAAAATGAATCAATAGAGCGGTTTATTTTGTCTGCATATTTTACAGGAGTCAAGTCAGTCTTAGATACATGCCATAAGTAACCAGCAAACCCTACCAAAACATAAAAAGTCAAGCTGGCAGGAACTGTGTCGAACACAAACAAATTCTGAATTTGATATACCAACAAGGATGCAAGCAAAATACTAAATTCCGCAAGGCCATAAAAATCCGCCTTATAAGCCTTATAAAAAGAAATAACCATAAAACCCAATATACTCAAATAAGTCAACAAACCTAAAATTCCATTAGTGACTAAAATTTCTAAAATATAATTGTGGGGTTTATCAAACCAGCTTCGGTCGTATTTGTATATTTCAGGATTATAATATTTGTTGGCAATAACGTAATAATTTTCCGGCCCTGTTCCAAGCAAAGGCTTTTCCTTATAACCCGTTAGGGCAATCTTCCACTGAATCAAACGGGCTTCCGAGTTTCCGTCTTTTAACTTTACAAGTCTTTGAATAATTGAACCTTTTGGCAAATTATCGCTAAATATAAATAGCGCTCCCACAATTAAAATAAAAATTCCAACCCCAAGAAAACCATAAGTTCTAATTTTATTGCTCTTATTTAAAAATATATAAACCAAGGCGGAAATAAAACTACCCAAAATTAAACCCACCACAGCACCACGGGTACCGCTCAAAAAAATTCCAAATACAAATATTGCACTTAGAAACCAATACGAGACCTTGGAAAAGCTAGTTTCCGCTTGAATGGATAAAAATAAGGATAGAAAGAATGGAATAATTAAAAAACTTCCTAAATAAATAGGATTACCCAAAGTACTGGAGACTCTGGTCGGCAAAGAAGGATCAACTACAAAGGTCGGCAGTCCAAGCCAACCAAATATACCATTTCCGGCAACTATTAATGCAAAAAATAAAAAAAATTTAAAAAATCTTTGCAAATAAACGCCCTGCATTTGCCCTAACGCTAAAACATAAAAATACAATGCTACAAGATGGGCAGTATAATACGCCCCTCCCATACGCTCAAAATTACCCCACAGACTCCTTACCACGCTATTTCCAGTAAAGGAGGAAACAAAGTTAATTACCAAAAAAACTATAGCTAAAATACTCAAAGGGTTTTTAATGTTGGGCCTAAGGCGCGAATCAGAAATAATTAAATATAAATAAAACGGCAAAGCTAGCTCAATAGCGATTCGGAAAAAAAATGCCTTACTGGTAACAAAAGGAAAAAGCAAATCTTTAAATACCCATAACGATGCACTGACAGAAATACAAACTAAAGCAAAAAATATATTTTTAACTACTGTATTTATACTCATAACTATTTTATTTGAACAATTATTTTGTTTCTAAAGATTTTATAAACTTTTCCATATTGGCTGTTTGAGTCGGGTCAGAAAGCATTATTTGCCTGGCAAGTGCAATAGCATGGTCATTATCCCCTATACCGGCATAGGCAAGTGCTAAATTATAATATAAGCCTAAGTCATTCGGCTCCAATACCACAGCCAGTTCTAATAATGGCACAACTTTAGCAAAATCTTTCTTTTTTTGGTAATACTGTATATACCAACCAAACTGTTGTATCTCTGTATTCTTATAGCCTGCAGCAATAGCTTCGTCTGCCATTTTAACCGCTTCTTCAATCCTATCCACCAGAAAATATGAAATCGCTAATTGCCATTGCAATTTTGGAGAATATGGATTTAACTTGTGTATTTGCTCTGCAATTTGTGTAGCATGGACCCAATCTTGCTTAAAGTTATCATGCTGAATCCAAAGTTGTAATAACTCCACTCGCTTCGGAGCTAGCGCAATAGCTTTCTCAATACTGTCTCGACTAATATCCAAATCCTGATTTCTAACAACCGCAAGATTCATTTCATTCACAGCCACACGCATCCACACCAAAGGATTGTTTTTGGTTTTTTCAGCCACTGCCCTTTGAGCCATATTAGCGAATTCTAATTGTTTAATTTTAAATTCGTCTGTATTCTTCTCCGATTTACCTACCAATACATTACTAACAAAGTCGGTGTACCTATTTGCCGACTCATCCGGATCAAGATTATAAGGCAAACTTAAAGCTGAATTAAAATAATTTGCAGCTATTATGTCGTCATGATTCGTAAAAACATTGCCAAAATTAATTCTTTTGGACACTTGCATTGAAACAATGTTTGAAGCGTAAATAAGATAAATAACAATAGCTAAGGAAAACCCGAACACAGGCATTGCCAACTTACTTTTAGCCAAACTAATACCTTCTGCGTGAGACGAATCTTTACTGCTTGTCCAAACATAAGCAGTCAATCCTAGAAAGCCAAAAAAAGCGACACTTGCCGACACAGTATCAAATACTGTTAAGTTTTGAACCTGATATGCAATTTGAGTGGCAACCAGAACACTAAACTCCTCAAGTCGAAATAACTGAGTTTTAAACGCCCTCCATAAACCATAAATACTTAACGCAACTAAAGACAGGTAGGCTAAAAATCCGACTATTCCATTAGTTGTTAATACTTCAATCCAAAAATTATGCGGCTTGTCGAACCAGGAAGCATCGTACTTATAAATTTCAGGGTCATAATATTTATTGGCTATTATGTAATAATTTTCCGCCCCCACACCTAAAATTGGACGCTCTTTGTAACCGGTTAGCGCCACTTTCCATTGAATAAATCTGGCAGAAGTATTACTGTCTCTAAAATTTACCAATCGAGCCAAAGTGGAATTTTCAGGAATTTTATCGTTATTGGCAAATAATAACCCAACCAATATAACAAACGCGCCCAAAACCCCAAGTCCGTACTTTACAACTCGCTTATTGGTATTAAAAATTATATAACACACCCCGCCAAAAAATAATCCAACCAGTAATCCAAGCAGTGCCCCTCTGGTACCTGAAGAATAAATTCCTACTAACAACACAGCAGTCGCGACCCAATACGCAACTTTTAAACTTTGCTTAGTTTCTTGAAAGGCAAAATAGGCAGCCAAGAACATTGGAATAATTAAAAAGCTGGAAAAGAAAATCGGGTTACCAAAAGTCGAGGAAACACGATCCGGCAAGGAAGGATCGTTGACCATGACCGGCCCACCCAGCCAACCAGACAGACCATTTAATGTAACTAAAATAGCAACAGCAATAAACGCCTGCAAAAATCTTTTTAAATATTGACTTCCGGCTTGGCCTAACATTTGTACATAAAAAGCAAGCAACGTTAAATGCCCGAGATAGTACACCCCGCCCATACGTTCAAAGTTCCCCCAAAGACTCCTGCTTGTATTCACCCCAGAAAATGCCGAAATTATGTTTATAATTAAAAAACCAAATATGGCAATATTTAAAGGATTTTTTAATTGTGGTCTAAGTGTTTTATCCGCTACCGCCAAATACAGATAAAAAGGCAAAGCTAACTCAATACAAATACGGAAATAAAAAGCTTTACTGGTTATATAAGGAAATAACTGCTGTTCAAACACCCAAAATGGGGTTAAAATCGACAACAGTACCAAACTAAAAAATATGTAAAAGGCAGATTTACGCATTTAACAAAATTAATGATTACTTTGTAGACTTATATTTATCTATTTCAACTTGATATAGGCTATTACCGCTAGGATTCTTAACCATAGCTTCTTGCCATAACTTTATAGCCCCTTCCACGTTACCATTCTGGCCAAAATATGTGGCAGAAGCTACCAAAATATCTATATGTCTTTGAGTTTTTTCTAGAGCTGTATTATATAATTCATTCATTTCTACTACCGATGCTCCGTGCTGTTTTTTAAAATTAAGTAAACGAATCCATATATCAGAGTTACTAGGAGCAGTATCCACAGCTTTTTGCAAAGCCGAAAGTTGCGCATTAAAATCGCCAGCATCCTCAAAAACAGAAGCCAAACCAACATAAGACTGAGGCTCCTCTGGTTTTATAATCACGGCTTTTTCATACCATTCTTTAGATTTCTGCAATTCGCCTAAACCAAAATATTGTTGTGCAATATAAATATACGTATTAAGCAGATTTTGATTGTAATTCTGGTCGGCTGGATCTAAAGTTTTAATATATTCTTCAGCCTTAGAAATTCTTTCAGTATAAAACTTGCTTTGATCCGAAGTTAAATTCCTAGATTTATTTAACAATACCGCACCTTGATTAGGTGTAGCTCTTTTTATCTGCCATACAATCCCTGCCCCACCAAGAATTATTAATGCCAATATTGCTACTATAATTTTATTCTTTTGTTTATTCATATACTTAACTTTACTAAAAAAATGAGAATAATTCAAGCCTATTTTAAGCCCACTTTCCAACTAAAAACCCCCGCTTTTGGCGGGGGTAATTTAGTCTAAATTTAAGTTTTAGAAAACTAGACTAGTAATTACTTAACTAAGTTTTGAGTATCGGTTGGGATATTCTTAACTAAGAAGTCAGTATTCCAATCTGCAGTAGTGAAGCTGTGGCTCTGAGCTGAAAGATCAGTCCAGACAAAAGATTCACCCAAACCACCAGAAATGGCAGTTGCAGTTGTAGCACTTGTAGGTGCTGCAAAAGTTGTTGTTAAGTTTGGAATGCTTGTGTTTACGTAGTCACCAGTTGTACTACCACCAGTAACTGTAGCCTTAACCAAATAATCACCTGCTGGTTGCTCGTTCAAAGTATCGATAACAATGTACTTGCTACCGTAGTTGACGCTTGCACTAGCTGTTAAAGCAGTGCTTGGGCTTGCAGCGTTGAAGATTTGAGGAGAAGACAAGTTAGATACACCGCTTGAAGTGGCGTAGCTAAGTACTAAGTGAGACCAGCCAATTGTACCGGTACCACCGGCGCTGACTGTAAACTTAGCAATGGTGTTTGTTGCACCTGGGGCCAATGTACCAGTTGGCAAAGCCAATGTGGTAATTGTTGGGATAGCCTTATAAACATACATATTATTACCAGTTACAACTTGGTTAGTTGTGTTGGCAATAGTACCAGTAGATGAAGGTGCAGCCTTGTAAGAGTGCAAAGTCACCTTGGCGTTAGCACCGGATGTTCCGGCACCGTAGCCAGTTGTTCCCAAAATCAAATCAATAGTGATAAGTTTTGTGGAGTTAGCTGGAACAACAATGTTTAAGTTGCTAATTGTTGTAGAAGCTTGACCAGGCTGAGTAGAAATTGTACCAGAGCTGTCTTTCAAAACAATGCTAGTTACGTTTGTAGCATCGTTCAAGGAAAGAACAATTTCGCTAATGGTATATTGGTCATTAGCAGAGGTATATTTAAATACTGCAGCAGTCTTGGTTTGACTTCCAGCAACTATTGAAGCAACTGGGGTAGAAGGATCTTGAGCTACAGCCAAACTAGCAGTTCCAATGCTAATGGCTTGGCCAGAAGCAGCGGCTACAATACTTGCAGAAGAATTTACAGTTGTACCAAGTACTGCAATTCTTGAAGTCAAGGCATCAGATCCATAACCAGTAGATGGTGTAGGGATATCAGCATATACTTCTACGGCTACAGTTGTGTTCTTTGCCAATGTATAATTGCCAGAGAAAGTAGATGTAGCTGCTGGGTTGCTAGGATATGTAGTTGTACTTGTAGAACCAGGCATAGTAACAGTAGATTTTACAGTTCCAAACATACTTCCAGCTACCATCATCTTAACATTATTAAGACTGGTTAAGGTAGAAGAAGCGGCAATTGCCAATTCAATACTAGAGACAGTTATGTCTTCAGATGAGCTACCAACTAAATTAAAGGCAGATACCTTATAAGCGGTTTGTGGTAATGGAATAGTTTGGTTGGCGTAAGTTGCGTTCTTGCTTAAACCAGCAGAACCAGTTACGTCAGTTACTGCATTTCCTACTACATCTGTAGCAGGAACGCTGTTATAACCTAGAGAAACCATTTTCTGGACGTTAGAAGAACCAGTCAAAATAGAAGCAGTAACAGTGTCGTTATTGCCTAATTGGTTTCCGTTAGCATCATTATCATACATATCAGCGTGGATCTCGATTGTAACAGGAGTTCCAGGGTTGACAGTGTAATTCAATGTGTAAGAAGTACCACCTGGGGTGGATGATGCCAAAGTGGCAGTACTGCCATATTGTGCACCATTTATGATGATACGACCATTTCTTAAGCTACCTACTGAGGCATCGCTAGAAGAGAAACCGGCTAAAATGGTTTCAATCTTTTGAGCTTCACCGTAAGCAGTAACTGTGTACTTAGCTAAGGTTACATCACTGCTACCATCGGTAACATTACCAGAAGTAGAGTTTGTAGCTTTAACTATAGTCATTGTTCCAGTGTTGATGCTGTTAGAAGCAGCAGAACCTACTGGGAAGGTTGTTGTAGAACCAGTTGTTACGCCGTATTGAGAGTCAACCAAGTTAACGTCTGCAACATTGCGGATTTGGAATTGGAAAGTTCTAGAAGAACCACCAATTATATCAGCCAAAACAGAAACTGTGCGAGTTCCAGCTTTCAATGTTATTGGGCTAAAACCAAATGTAACATACCCATTGGAATCCATAGATTGTGTTTGGGCAACCTGAGTTCCGTCTATTCTTAAGCGGAAATTGGTTAAATCAGAAGATTGAATTGTACCAATGTTGCGAATAATCAAACGGGACAATGTCATGTCGCGGTTGTTTATTGTAGCATTTACACGAAATACTTCTGTATCAATTGTTGGATCATAAGATCCGCCAGTTGGGTTTACAGTTCCGAAAGAAGCATAGGCTAAATCAGTTCCAACGTTTGAAGTTGTAACTAAGTTACCGGAAATGCTTACAGTGGCTGGAGTTCCGCTAGCTACAGTGAAAGAAGTCAACTGTACGCCAATGGTTTTTCCAGAAGAAGTATTAGCTGGAATTTCAGCAACTACAGAAATTGTTTGAGAACCATTTACGGTAAACAAACCTGCTGGGTTGTTGAAAGTTATCAAACTGCTACCACCTACTGAAGCAGCGTCAGTCAAACGAGTATTTCCGTTAAAGAGATAAACGTTGGAAAGATCTGTATCAGAAGAAACACCAATTCTCTTAACTTGCAACTGAGTTACAGTGCCAGTTCCGGAGAAAGTGAATTTAGCCAAAGTTGCTACGCTTTTTACAGCGGAGGAAACGGCTAAAGTGCTAGCTGCTGGAGAGTCAGAAGCCAAAGTGGCGCTAACAGATCCAGAGATAACTGGTGTTGTTGGTGATGTAGTCCAGCTTGGGCTTAATTGTCCAGGCATGCGAGCTACCATAACGCCAGTTTGGGTCATAGCTTTGTCGCTTGCGTTTGCTGGGACTACGTTGGAGAAAGAATATCCCCAAGAGTTGAAGGTTGCTAAGTCAGGAATACCAAGTAAACCTGAAGCACCAACTAATTGAACAGTTCCATTGTTATTGACCAAAACGCCAGTTCTGTGAGCAGAAGTGGTGTTATCAATATTGGAAGTCTTGCTCAAGAAAGAAGAGTCACCGTATTGAGCGCGGGCAAAGCTAAAGCCAAGACCGGAAAAAACGGATGCGCTGGTAAAGGCGGCTTTTTGGCCACCAGTTACTAAAGCACATTCACCTTTAACGTCAGTGTCTTTGGTTACAGTTGCACAGAATACAGTTCCGTCTTGTGGCGGAATGAAAGAACCTGCTGGTAAAGCAAGGTCTTCAGCAGAAGCAGTGACTACGGAAGCCCAAGAATTGAACCCGTAAGACAAGAAAGCTCCGGCGGAAGTGTAGGCGCGGCGTTGACCACCAGTAATCATCCAAACAGTACCGTCTGTTGTTGAAACATTGGTACCATCAGCATGAGGGGCAGCAGAAGCCAAAAAAGGCACGGCTGCACCCAAAAGGGTGGAAGCTGCAACTCCTACGGCAAAGATTTTCTTTGCGACAGAATTTTGCATTTTTATAAATACTCCATTTTAAGCGAATTGATTATTCAATTGAGACAATCAATTTATTGCTTAAAATAATTAATTTGTTTTACATCGCTCGTACTTTAGTTGAAGTAGCGCTCTAGAGCTCGCTAAAAAAACTTTAAGTTCAAGTAGATGTTACTGGAAGCACCTTGCCAAGCAATTGGTAAAGGCTACCAAGATCGACCTTCCGCCTATCTCGACGTATCGAAATAGTTACGGACCAGGACAGCCTCGCCATAGCGAGATGTCCAATAAAGCCCCCGTGCCTTAATTGGCACGTTAGGGTTTCTGAACTGGAAACCAGTCCAGAAAAGCATTTTAACCTTATTAAAACGCTTTACCGAACTTGTTTGTATTTATTTGCGTCAAATATTCTTTATTTCAAAAGTATTGTACTTACTTATAGAATGACGCTAGTACCTCACTTTTGTTACAATATTTTATACTCTACTTAAAAACATAAAGAGCCAGGATTTTATTACAATTTAAAGCTTAAATAAGCTCAAAATTACATTGTTGTAATAAAACCCTGACCATTTATTTAGTTGATGACGTGCAGAAATAAAGTAAAGTCACTCATAATTTATAATATTATAATATAACTCGCCTACTTTGTCAAAACTACTAATAGGCACTACAAACAATTGCCAAAATAATTTTTAAATGGTAAAATCTATCTTAATATCACTTCGGGCTGTAGTATACCGGTAGTACGTCTGCTTTGGGAGCAGATAGACTGGGTT
>CAYGEJ010000003.1:0-75035 GCA_964348935.1 uncultured Candidatus Saccharibacteria bacterium
TAACACCTGTTACCTTAAGAATACCAAAATGTTACCTTATGGTGTGTAGTCTACAGCGAATAGTTACTGGATATAAATTGTGATATAATTTATATTATATGAAGGATTTAGAGAAACAATATAAGGCACTAGCAAATCGTAGAAGACTTAGTATTCTAAAGTATCTTTCAAGCAGAACTAATGCTTCTGTTGGCGACATTGCTAAGGAGATAAAATTACAAGTCAAATCTACTTCCAAGCATTTACGGGTTCTTGCAGGAGTTGATTTTGTAGAAAGCGAACAACAAAGTCTACATGTGTTTTATTTTTTACCAAAAGAAAAATCTTCTATACTTAAACAAACACTTTCTAATTTATAACTAAGTAACCATTCGCGCGAATGGTTACCAGATGATTATGAAAAAACATGACTTTGCGGTGGGGGTAAATGCCTTTGTGGTTAAGGACGGGAAACTGCTTTTGGGCAAACGAAAAAATACATACGGAGCTGAGTGTTGGGGCTTGCCAGGTGGACACCTAGAGTTTGGAGAAGCCATGCTCGACGCTGTCGCTCGTGAGCTCTTTGAAGAAACTGGACTGGAAGCCGAAAGTTTTACTTTCCTAAACTTGGTAAATACACCTAGAGCAGAAGAACATTACATTCAACTTGGCTTTATTGCTAACAATGTAACAGGAGAACCGGAACTAAAAGAGCCAGAAAAATGTTATGGATGGGAATATTTTGAACTTACTAACCTACCACAAGAACTATTTAAATCTCATAAAAACTTAATAAAAACTTTCGTAGAAAAAACTAGCAACTTTGTAGACTCAGAAAACTAAAAAAATTCTCTCCAATATACATTTGAGAGAATTTTTTTATTCAGCATCATTTATTAAGGCTTCTAAATCTAATGGCTCACTTACCATAAGTACCTCGCCTTTTAAATTTTTTTGCCACTGTTCTTTTGGACGGTCTACATATAATTCTACCCCGTTGTCGTCTGGGTCTCTTAAATACACTGCTTCCGAAACACCATGATCACTAGCACCTTCGAGTGGATAATTTGCCTCTACAAGCCTTTTTACCGCTTTGGCAAGCTCCTGGCGATTTGGGTACAGAATTGCAAAATGGTATAGACCGGTATGACCAGCGGGGGCAGGCTTTGCACCTTTACCTGCCCAGGTATTCAACGCAATGTGGTGATGATAACCTCCGGCAGAAAGGAAAACCGCCGAGTCTCCGATCTTAGCGGTAACTTCAAATCCAAGTAAATCCCTGTAAAATTTTAATGCATTTTCTAAATCTGAAACGGTTAAATGTGCGTGTCCAATTTTAACTTCCGGATGAATAACCATATATTATTTATCTTTATCTTCTAAATTAGTTTTTGAATTCTCTTGAGTTTTATTTTTTACATTCGAAGTGTCCGAATTTTTATCATCCTTATTTTTAACAGTATTAGCTCCCCTAACCTGCTCTTTATCTTCTTCAGTATCACTCTCCTCAATATTACGGATTTTTGCACTAGCCTGAAGGTTTTGAATATTTAACTGAATAATTTCCGCAGCTTTAATATTACCATTGGCTTTTTGCTTTTCATGAACTTTTCTCAGGCTGGTTAAAGCTTGCTTAAATTCTGCCCTAGCCTCTTTTTGCGCCTTCTTTTCTATCTCCTTCTGCTTTACACTTTTTACCATAACTACCGTTTGTATAGAAGTAGTAGAAGATGTATTATTTTCAACAATTACACTAGTGGTAGTAGAATTATTGAGTGGGCTATTATAGACTTTCAATTCATTTTGAGGTTTATATTTGGCCGTTAACTTTCCCAATTCCTCAAAACGCTCCCCGGCAAATTTAGCCTGTAAGTTGGCTTTCGACTCCTCAGTTACCGCAACTCTTAATTGAATTTTTTCTTGCGCTCTCTTTATTGGATATAAAATATCTCCGGGCAACGCACTACTGGAAGCAAAAGCGGTACCACTAAACAAGACAATCGTAGACAAAGCAGTTACAGAGGCACGGAAAAGCCAAACATTGAAAATACTAACAGTCGTTTTTTCATGTATTGGAATTAAGGAATCTTGAGCAATTGCTGTTAAAATATTCGCCTTAATTCTCTTCTGACTAGCAACACTTAAAACACCCTTTGAACCTAGAAAGGTTTTAAGAGCTTCTTTTTCTTGCTTGGTAAATTTATTAACGTTGAACATTATTTTTTAAAATTAACTGAACTTTTTTTAAAGCTCTAAACTGTAATAATCTAACTGAGAGGTTACTCTTATTAAAAATTTTAGCAATTTCCGCCAAAGATAAATCTTGAATATATCTTAATTCCAAAACTTGCTTATATAAATCTGGAAGTTGGTTTAAAACCTTGTGCAAATCTTCTATATCTGAACTTAATTCAATATCTTTTTGCAGAGAACCTTTGTCTGCGATATCAAAACTTCCATCTATTCTAACCATATCAGGTGTGCGGTACTGCTTACGGAACTTATCGTTAATTGTATTACTCGCTATTTTATAAAGCCAAGCGTTAAAATTTAAACCATCCATTTTTAAATTTTGTAGACCGCGATATGCTTTAATAAATACTTCCTGGAGCACGTCTTCCGCATCTTGCTGATCTTGAATTTTTAACCTAATAAATTTAAATATCTTTTGTGTAAAAGCATCATAAAGCTGCCCAAAAGCCTCCGCATCCCCATTCTTTGCTTTTTCCACCAATTCGTTGGTTTCCATAAACCTTCTTACTTAATAAAACGTGACTTTGTCAAATTTGTTTCGCTAATATATATTATACTCTAAATTAGTGATATAATTAAGGTAATTAATATAAACTATATGAATGAAACAAACACCAGTGCAATAGAGATAGAGGAACCTAAATTTGCTAAATTCCTGCTTGCCGACTCCCGTATGGCATGGCTATGGTTAATTATTCGAGTTTATGTTGGTTGGGAATGGCTTGTAGCCGGTTGGGCCAAAGTTCAAAATCCAGTCTGGGTTGGAGACAAGGCTGGGGTTGCTGTCCAGGGTTTTTTAAATGCCGCTTTAACCAAGGCCACCGGAGCCCATCCAGATGTCCAAGGCTGGTATGCCAGCTTTATTGAAAACTTCGCTCTTCCAAATGCAGTTAATTTTTCTTATTTAGTAGCTTATGGGGAAGTTTTAGTTGGAGTAGCGCTCATACTAGGTTTATTTACCGGTATTTCGGCTTTCTTTGGAACTTTTATGAATTTAAACTATCTCCTAGCTGGCACTGTAAGCACCAACCCAATTTTACTTATCCTTCAACTATTCTTAATTCTCGCCTGGAGAATCTCCGGCTATATTGGTCTGGATCGTTGGGTACTACCAAAATTAGGTACACCTTGGAAACCAGGAAGCATATTTAAATAATTTCACAATACATACTCACCTAAATGGATTTCGAAAAGGAAATAAATTTAATTAAAGAAAGAAATACTCTTGTAGAACTGGATAAGCAATGGGAAACTTCTTTTACTCGAAGATTATTTATATCTTTATTAACCTATATTATAGCCTTAGCGTGGCTCTGGGCGATTAAAGACACCAACCCGTGGCTGAAAGCCATAGTACCTGTTGCAGGCTTCATACTTTCCACTTTAAGCCTGCCAATTATTAAAAAATGGTGGATAAAAAAATAACTCAGCCAATGGCTGAGTTATTTTGAATTAAACTGTCTTGTCGGTGCTATGTTCAGGTAGTTTAAAATAAATTGAGCAAGCTTTCCCCAGGCGGGAGCTGCTGTAGTTTCTGCATAGGCTGTATTTCTTGGATGGTCCACCCTCATTAATATTACAAATTGAGGTTCTTCCACCGGACCGTAACCAATAAAAGATCCAATATTATTATCAGCCTCATAACCCTTACCATCTTTTCTTGGCACTTGAGCCGTACCAGTTTTTCCTGCCATATAATAACCAGGGACTCCGGCTTTTTTTCCATGACCATTTTCAACAACACTAACTAACATAGCCGAAATTATATTGGCAGTTCTGGGAGTAATTACTTCTTTTACCACCTCTGGTTTTCTGATTTCTATTTTACCTGTGTCATAAATCTTGCTCTGCACAATAAATGGCTTCATCATTTTACCCTCATTTGCAAGTCCAATATATGCTTGCACTAACTGCATAGGAGTTACAGTAATCCCCTGACCAAAACTAGCGGTTGCGTAATCTACCTGAATGTTCGCTTTTAATCCTTCCAAGTTACCCCGAGTCTCTGGGAGCTCAATACCCGTGTAAGCACCAAAGCCAAAATTTCTTAAATACTCATAAAATTTTGCATTTCCAATTTGATCCTTTGCCCAAATAGCACCGGTATTTAAGGATTCATCGAGAGCTTGTTCCATAGTCTGGATTCCATGTGCCTTGCCGTCGGAATTTTTAATTTTATATCCGTCAATCTCTAAAAACCCGGCATCTGTATAAGTAGTATCTGCGGTTATCTTACCTTCATTTATTGCCGCTGCCATAGTTATCGCCTTAAAAACCGAACCTGGCTCGTAATTTCCTGTCACCGCTAAGTTGGTAAAGTAACGAGGGTCTTCAACTTTATTATACTCGTTCAAATTAAAATCCGGATAATTGGCAATAGCCAAAATCGCTCCAGTTTTCGGATTGGCCACAATTACCGATCCTCCATCGGCTTCATTCGTAATTACGGCTTCCTTAATTATACTTTCCGCCTGAAACTGTATAGTTTTATCAATCGTCAGTATTAAATTAACACCGTCTTCAGCTAACTTCTCTTTTTTCTTAGCCCCAAAAATTAAGGCTCCGCCAATATCTTTTTCCGCTTGTAATTCACCTGTTTTACCAGCTAGCTCATCGTCAAATTTTCTCTCCAGACCATAAAGACCGTGTTTTGTATCTACTTTGTAACCCACAAAACCTAATGTCTGGCTCAGTAAATTATTTTCCGGATAGTATCTAGTATCTTCCGAATCAAAAAAAATCCCCGAAAGCTTTAACTCTTTTATTTTCCGCTGTTCTTCTTCCGTTAACTTCTTTTTAAGTGGGACATACTTTTTATCCAAATTTTGAATTTTCTGTAAAAGCTCTATTTCATCTAATCCAAGCACGCTTGCCAAACTCGATGCGGTTAATTGAGCGTTAATAACATCGTGAGGCACAGCGTAAACCAAATAACTTTTTAAATTGGTTGCAACCGGGACTGTTTCTAAGGTCGACTTATCACTTAACAATATTTCTCCTCGGCTTGGTAAAAGTTTTTGATAAATACTGTGTTGGGCAGATGCTTGTTCTCTGGCTTCCAGTCCGTGCAAAACTTGGAAATAAAACAGCTTGTACGTCAGCCCCAAAAAAAATAACAACAAAAAAACAGTCAAAAGTCTGCTTCGGGTATTAAAAGAAGTTTTTGCTGTTTTTTTAACCATCACTTTTATGAAATTTTATCTGTGTGTCAATTGTTTTTCTAATAAAAATTTAGAAGTTCCACTAACTACAAAATTTGCGCTTAAAAAATCATTTTGTATTGAAACCATAGATACAGCCTCAGAAACCTTTAAATTAATTCTTTTATTTTCTGTATTTAAAGCAGACAGCTGTTTTTGGAGCGTTTTTAACTCATAACCGCTGGAAGCGAATTCATTTACTCCATAAACATAATTCATTAACAGCATGAGGTTAAGTGCAATTAAAAATGAACCTAGGAGAAAGCGAAAACCATTTTCTTCTTTGGCTGTAATTTTAGATATCTTTTTTGTTTTTGGAGAAATTAATGTTAGTAAATTTTCCAGTGCTAAAGTTTTCAACATAATTTATTTTTTTATTTTTATTTTAAATTTTTAATATGGCTCTTAATTTTGCAGGCTTACTTCTTGGATTTATTTCAATCTCCTTATCGGTGGCTGTTACTATTTTTTTTGTCAGAATTTTTCCTTTAGGCTCTTTTCCACAAACACACTGCGGAAAATCTATTGGACACACACACCCTTTAGAAAGTTCATTAAAATACTGTTTAACAATTCTATCTTCTAATGAATGAAAACTGACCACTACCAGCCGTCCTCCGGGTACCAATAATTCAAAGGCTTTAGGTAAAAACTCTTGCAAACTATCCAATTCATGGTTAACTTCTATTCTTAATGCTTGGAACACCCTTCTTGCACTATCAGCTGTCTTATGTTTAACCGGTTTTGGAAGTGCTTCTTTTATTAGGTCATATAACTCTGTTGTGTATCTTATTTCATTTTTATTAATTCTATAGTCAAAAATTTTCTTAACTATCTGCCTGGTAAATTTTTCTTCACCGTAATCATTAAGTATTTTTTCAATTCTCTTTTGATCATAATTGTTTAATATAAATTTTGCATCTACTGTATTCCCTCTTTGATCAAATCGCATATCGAGTAACTCTTTCTTTTGAAAACTTAATCCCCTACTCGACTGATCCAACTCATAAGAAGAAAAACCCAGGTCTGCCACCACTCCGCTTATATTTGAAAAGTTATAATGCTCGGCTATTTTATTTATATGAGAAAAATTGCCTTGATGCAGAATTATATTTTGACCTCCAGCAAACAGATTTAATTTAATATTTGCAATCGCATCCTGATCTAAATCTATTGCTAGGACTTTCCCCTTTGGTTGTATTCTTTTATATATCGCCTCTGTATATCCTCCACCGCCCAAGGTCGCATCTATATAATTTTGTCCTGGTTTCGGGTTTAAATATTCCAAGACTTCGTTTAGTAAAACCGGTACATGATAGTATGCCTTTTTTTCCGTTTCAGTACTCATGGCTAGACCCCTAAACTTCCCAACTGTTCCGCTATAGCATTGCTTTGCTGTTCAGTTTGTTTTTTATAAGCTTCCCATAATTCTTCACTCCAAATTTCAATTCGATTATATAGTCCAGCAACAATTACTTTCTTGGTAATTTTGGCAAAATCTTTCAAATATCCTGGTAAAATAATTCTCCCTTGTTTATCTATATCGCAATCCATAGCTCCCGCCAGCATGAGCCTAGAAAAAGCTCTCGTATTGGCAGTAGAAATTGGGAGACTAGCCAATTTAGTTGCGAGCTTTTTCCACTCTTCCATACTGTACATAAATAAGGAATTATCTAAACCTCGAGTTACAACAATTTTTGATTTCAAAGTTGAGCGAAACTTAACTGGAATAGAAACTCTCCCCTTTTCATCTATAGTAGCTTGATATTCACCTATAAACATAAGTCCACCGATACGGGATAAAACAGATTTCGCTGTTTAACCACAAATTACTTAGTAAAGTAGATCTTTAACCATATCACCAGTTTTATAGTAATCACAATTATAATTTAGGGAGATAATTATCCACAAGATAAACCACTTTCTCCCACTTACAACCACTTTTTACCATTACCTAAGTATTATACTCCACAATTCACCAAAAGTCAATGCAGGTCCTTAGACACCCAAATAACAAAATACCGCTTTTTTAAGCGGTATTTGACATATTTTTTAGTATTTATTTTTAACTATCCACAAACTTTAATCAAATTCGTTTTTTTGTCGAAAAATAATTTTAATTCACACATAAATATTAAATAAACGAACTAATTTTATATGCAGCAACTCCAAAAGCCACTGAAACATTTAAACTTTCCTTCTTCCCCTTCATTGGTATTTCAACAACTTTGTCACATTGCCTCAAAAGCCCCATATTAATACCCCCAACCTCTTCCCCAAGTACCAAAACCAAAGGAAATACTGGTTTAAATTTATTTATATTAATAGCTTTGGTATTATTTTCTAAACCCACAATGGTTATTTTTTTGTTTAGCGCTTTAAGTTTCTTAATCACTTTCCCAGCGGATTTGTCATATTCCCAAGGCACCCATTCGTCAGCACCAAGTGCCGATTTAGATATCTTATTTTTATGCACAAGATTCGCTGGTGTCCCGGTATACCCGGTTAAATAAATTTTAGTTACTCCAAAAGCATCTGCGCTCCTGAATACTGAGCCAACGTTATACAGGGAACGCATATTATGCGCTATTACAAAAAAATCTTTGGTTTTATTTTTTGCCATTGTTTGTTTTAAAGAATAAGAAAATTAGAACATAAGCAAGAATAAGTGCTGAATAATTTGTTACCATAAATACTGGGTGCCCCCAAGACATACCATGTGTAAACTTATAGCCGGATAAAGGAAATAAAAAAGGAGTCTCATAAAAACCTTTATGAGTAGGGATATCTATAATTATATGGAGTAGCCAGCCAAACATTGGCCAATAAAACTTTCTATTACGAAAAGCGTACACACTTAATGCCACTAGAGCAAAAATCACAGCGCTATGTGTAAAATTATAAGAATAAGCAGCAAACTTAAAAACCCACAAATCGCTATTAAAAGCACTTGGACCAAACTGATTCCCGGAAAAAAGCATATAAAAAAAAGCTGGTGTAAAACCAACCAAATCTGGGATAACTCCAAAAAATACCGCAAATAAACGGTCTTTTACTTGATTCTGATATTTTTTATAATAGACCACATTGGTCCACAACATGTGAGCAAATACATCCATTGGTTGCACTAATTACTTCTACGATAGCAAGTTTAAATTAAAATCCGGATTCATAACTCTTTGTGCCGCCCCTTCAATTTTTTTAAATGAAACCTCTACGGTCACAGAAACAATTAATCTAAAAACATGGCCACCAATTAAAGTAAAATCATTTCTACCAAATACTCCATGACAATGAATTATTGGCACCCCATCTTTTAACGAACCGTTTCCAATTAAAGACACGACTTCCATTTCTTCCATAAACGGTTTTTTTCTATAATCCTTAATGTGTGGGTTGAAAAATGCAAGCTCCACTTCAGAGCAAGCGCCCAATCCTTGAAATGAAGAAGTAAAAATAGCTTGCTCCTTCATAAAATTAGCAAGACCTGAAATTACATCATCGCCTTTATCAAAACGCAGGACAAAATTACTTCCGTCCTCAATAATAACTTTCATATATTATTTTTTAACCAAGCTTAACGCTACGAGCTAAAACATCTTTTACTTTTTGGATTATATCATCTACAGACTGATCGGACTTAAGTAAGTAATCCACAGCACCAGCCTCGACAATCTTACTTATAGTTTCAACATCGCCAATATTAGTCAAAACAATAACTGGTATCTTTGCTGTAGCTGGATTGGCTTTAAGTTCCCATAAAACTGAAATACCATCTAATTTTGGCATCATTATGTCTAACAATATTAAATCAGGAATTATTTCCTTGGCCTTGGTTACGGCTTCTTCTCCATCGTAAGCAGGAGTTGCTTCGTAGCCGGCTGTCTTTAAAGCGTCGCAGAGAGAATTTGAAATAAGTTTATCATCTTCTGCAGCAAGTATTTTAACCATAATAAATATATTAATTATTTTAATAATCTCTCATTTCTATGAGGATTATCTCTTAAATTTATTATAACACTTAACAAATAAACAACCAAATTCTCCTTGATTATTAAGGCTTAATTGGTATAGAGAAGCAAAAAATACTTCCCAAGCCTTCGCCTGCGCTTTCTGCCCAAATTTTACCGCCAGACGCCTCAATAATCCCTTTACTAACCACAAGTCCTAAACCTGTTCCTTTCTTACTTCTGTCTCCGGTTTTCAACTGTTTAAACTTACTAAATAAGTCAGCTAAATCCTCTCTAGATACTCCAATTCCACTATCTTTAACCGAGACTACCGCACGCTTTTCTTCCAGTTCTACATTAAAATTTATGTCAATTTGTCCGGAGTCGGTATACTTAATCGCATTACTTATTAAATTTCCCAAAACTTGTCCTATTCTAACCCGATCGAATTTAAGCTTATATTTCTCAGGAGCTAATACATTTATAGTTAAGTGTTTAACTTCTGCTTGCGGTCTAAATACTTTAGCTTGTTCATTTATCAACTCAATAATATCGTACTCCTGAATATTTAGTTCAAATTTTCCTGCTTCAATTTTGGCAACGTCCAATAAATCATTAACCAATTCCAGCATATTATTAGAAGCGGTTTCTATTGTTATCATTGTATCCTTCACCTTAGCCGCGTCCACACCAGAAGCAACACTAACATTCTTCAGTAAGCTTTCAGAAGACCACCGCACTGCGGTTAAAGGAGCGCGAAGTTCATGAACCATCATTGCTGTAAATTCTTGCCTAAGTTTTTCTAAAGATTTTTCAGTAGTTATATCGTGGAAGAGCACACTTGCGGCAATTATTTGCCCCAAACTGTCTTTAACTGGAGAAATTGACACTTCCAATGCTTTATCTTTCAACACAACCTCAGGCAGAGTTATAACTTTAGCTTCGGAAATCGCTTGTTCAATTTTGGTCCGAATATCAAGCTTGCCGGCCAAACTATCCACCACGTCATACATATTTAAACGCTTATCTGTGACAATTCCAAGAATATTTTTAACTACCGGATTATATACTGTAATTTGGTTTGCTAAGTCTACTGTAATAACCCCGTCAGTTAAAGAATATATAACAGCTTCTAATTTACCTTTTTCACTTTCTAAAACTTCCTGCAACTTCGATACTGCAGTAGCAGCCTGGTTTGTAATAGCATATAAAATAGAAGCCTGCTCTTCACCATACCTACCCTTTTCGCTGGATGCCACATTAATAATTCCAACTAATTTTTGTGAAATAACTACAGGTAGGTTAAAAAAAGACTCAACACCAACTCTTAAATTATCATCTAAAATATTCCCTGTTACACTTTCATCCAAACCTTTTGGGGTTACCGGTTTATCTAAAATCGCCTCAAAAGACATTAGCATCTTATGCTTCACTTCTTCAATAAAACTATGATTAACGGTTTTCTCTACATGACACTTAAAAAGGACCTGTCCATCTTCACCTAATACCATATAAGAAACTGTATCGTATGCCAATAAATTACCCAAGCTACTGGTAATAATATCTACAATTTTAGAAGTATCCAAAGAATAACCAATACGTTCACTAATTTCCTTTAAAACCTGCGCCTGATAAACTTTTTGTTGTAATTCTAAGGATTGCCCAGCTTCTGCTTTTAAGAATTTTCTCTCTCTAAGCGAAGCATAGATATACGCGCTGACAACTATTGCCAGCATAATAAAATCTATTACGAGTAATATATTAATTATCATTTTTGTTTCTATTTGATTCTAAGTCCCTAAATATTTTTTGTGCCTGATTATTGTAAATTTTTTACTTCTGGATATTTTTCCAGTAAAGAATTTAAAGTCATTTGAGCAATTTGACCGGAAAGGTTCATATATTCATTCGCCACACCTTTTAAAACCATTTGTAAGTCACCAGAAACTTCAACAACGCTCCCGTCGTCACCAATTTTCAAACCTGCAACTTTTCTGGCTTTATCCAAAGCAATATTAGGTCCTAGTACAACCATTTGTTTTTGAATTAAGTCAGTTAACATTTTTTTGTATTCGCCTTGATCCGGCATATTTTTCTTGCTCCTTAAAATAAGTTTTTGTATAATTAATTATACCATATTTTAATTTAATCTAAAAGCCCACCAAATTATGGTGGGCTTTTATCGAGCTAAATTTACCTTAAGGAATTTCAATAATTATTGGTACGCCTTTTCCAGTGTTAAACAAGATTAAAGGGGTGGAGCTAATTGGAGTAGTGGCCGCAACTCCAGCGCTTCTATTATAACCAATTATGAACGAGTTTTGGAATCTGGCGGTAGACTGTGTGTATCCGGTTGGTATTGCTAATTGAGCTTCAAAAGTTAAAGCTCTTCTTAGTCCACTTGGGACATTATTTGCTGTTCCGGTAAGATTAAATACCAAAGTCTGGTTTGGAACCGTTCCAAATGCACAATATCGATTATTACCACTAGGCGTACAAGAACTACCAGCAACTGCTCCGTCGTAAGTTAACTTTATTCCATTATAATAGGCGTTAAAGTCGGACTTGGTTGAAGGTTTCACCAAATTTGTTAAGGTATCCCTGATAGTAATATTGGAAGAAGTTCCAGTACCACCGTCATTACACAAGTTAATTTGGAAAGTTACCACGTCGTTAAGTTTCAAATTAACCCCACCTGATAACGGATCTGTGCCTCCACAATTATTACTAGAGTATGCTGTTCCATTTATTCCAATAATATCTTTATCGGAAGTATTTAAGTTACCTGAGCCACAAGCTAAAACCGCAGTCGGATTAAGGTTAGCTCCGCTATTTGGCGCAACTTTGGCTGTCTCAACTCCGCCAACTACAGCAGAAACCCAATAGTAATAAATACCTGCAGAAACTGAATTTGTCCAAGTTAATGAAGTTAAACCACTCTGTACTAAATCTCCAGCTACCGGCGCTGACCCGGTGGTATTTCTGTAGACGTTGTATGAGGTCGCACTCGATACTGCAGACCAATTTATAGTCATTTGTGCGCAGGTTGAATTATCCAAAGAAACAGTGGTTGGACCTGGACCCCCAGATGGTGCGGTAACCGTGTAGGTAACTGTTAAAGTTCGACTGGTTGGATTCGAAGCTGGATCAGTTACAGTAATTATACAAGTATGAGTACCTACACCTACCGTACTTGGGCTATCCACAGTAATTGCAACAGGTGTATATTGACCGACCGGAGATGAAGGCACAGCTCCAGTAACTGCAGGACCGGCATTATTAACTCCATTTACCCTACACCAGCTTTGGTTGCTAATTTCAGAATGCCAGACATCCGCACTACCAGTACTAGTAATTTGCAAAATTTGCTGGGAAGGAGCTGGAGAACCCGTTACTCCACTGAAAGACATTGTAGTTGGATTAAGCACAAATGAAGCCTGTGGTGCAGCGGTAACATCAACCGTGTCAACAACATTGCTTTGAGCGCAGACATTTGAACCAGTTCCTGCATTTAAGCTACAGGTAACTGTTTGAGTTCCGACTGTTGCCCCAGCAGTACAGTTAAACACTGCGGTGGTTTTATCATAAGAAGCCCATGTACAAGTACCACCACCTGTGACACTTGCGGTAATAGCATCTATACCGCTGCTGTCGTAATCACAGCGTGTAGTAAACGCCCCTCCTGCGGTAACTGAGGATGGAGAAACACTGCTTCTGGTAGGATCCGGGTTGTAATGCAAAGGTTCGCAAACCGGACCACCTCCGGAAGCAGTGCAATAATAATGGATAGTTCCGTCCGAGTTTCTCTTGGTTTGCCATGTTCTATTATTTACATCTGTCCACCTAAAAGGCTGCCCCCATGACTTTGGCGAAACACCTAAGTTTGTCCATGTAATATCTGGTGCTGGTGGTACCCATCCTGTGTTGGTATTCCATTTCAAATAAGTATTATTGTCTGTACCATAGTGGTAAACACCCCAGGCTGCAGGCGTATCTGTAAATGGCGGGTAATTTGTTATACCATTTAGGAAATCATAAGAGGAATTCCAGACACAAGGATTACCTAGAGAATAATTACAAGATTGATAGTGTATATTATTTCCCCAACCCCTTACAACCACAGCGTTTGCCCAATTATTTTGAATATTAGGTGTATTTGGCAAATAAATTCCAACCGGCTGGCTTGGAGTAGAACCACCACCAGGAATCTCTCTCCAGGTACTGTCACAAATAGCTTGATAGGGATTTACAACAATATTCCTTGTAAAACTGTCATTGTTGGAAGTACTTCCACCCCCAAAACAAACTATTGAATGAGTATCAGAGGCGGTTACACCTCCCAAAGGAGCGCTTCCATTTGCAGGCCAAGTAGTACCCAAAGAAGTAGCACCTCTAAATATTTCACAATTTGTAGCATTGGTAGATGTCCAGACAAGCCCGCCTGTACTATTAGCAACAACATTTATTGGTCCGTCTACTGGTGCGCTTTGAGGCACGGAATCTCCCCAACCTTTAATGTCTACAACGGGAGCAGGTGCAACATTATAATTAATTCCTGCATCTTGGGGGTTATTAGTTGCGTTGGAGTCTGAAATACGAATTCCGCAGTCGCTATGCGGACCCACACCCACTATATTTGGAGCGCTTACTGTAACTGTTACATTTTGCGAAGTCCCGGCAGGAACAGTACCAGAAACTGCGCTTAAATTACACCAAGTAGCAGCACCATTCCTACTAAAAGTCCAGTTTAAAGACGAGCTACCGGTATTGGCTATATTTAAAGTTTGACCTGCAGGAGCTGTACCACCGAAAATTCCGTTGAATGTCAAGTTTGTTGGCGAAAGTACTATTGTAGGCTTAAGAATATTACGAGTAAAGCTATCGGTATTAGAGGTTAACCCAGTAGAGCCTGTACAAACTATAGAATGCGTGTCTGACGAACTTACACCTCCCAAAGGAGCACTTCCATTTGCAGGCCAAGTAGTGCCCAAAGAAGTAGCACCTCTAAATATTTCACAACTTGAGGCATTGGACGTCCATATCAGACCTCCGGAAGTCATAGGATTAACATTAATTGGTCCGTCTACTGGTGCGCTTTGAGGCACAGAATCTCCCCAACCTTTAATGTCTACAATAGGGGCGCCTACAATATTACGAGTAAAGCTATCGGTATTAGAGGTTAACCCAGTAGAGCCTGTACAAACTATAGAATGCGTGTCTGACGAACTTACACCTCCCAAAGGAGCACTTCCATTTGCAGGCCAAGTAGTGCCCAAAGAAGTAGCACCTCTAAATATTTCACAACTTGAGGCATTGGACGTCCATATCAGACCTCCGGAAGTCATAGGATTAACATTAATTGGTCCGTCTACTGGTGCGCTTTGAGGCACAGAATCTCCCCAACCTTTAATGTCTACAATAGGAGGACATGCAGAAAGAGCAACTGGAGCACTTGCTCGAGTTGCAGAAAAGTTTCCAGAGGGGTTATGTAAGGAGTCTACCCAATAATAATAAGTAGCTCCCGTAGGAGGATTGTCTACAAAACTTGTTACGTTTCCAACAACAGCAAAGGGCGTTGCAGGCTGCGCATTAGTAGTATGTCTATAAAGCCTATAAGCATTTGCGTCCTGACCAGTGCCCCAAGTTAAAGTAATAGTTCTACTTGGGCAAATCCCTGTTATTGTA
Organism: uncultured Candidatus Saccharibacteria bacterium; assembly: GCA_964348935.1. Taxonomy (GTDB): domain Bacteria; phylum Patescibacteriota; class Doudnabacteria; order UBA920; family UBA920; genus PALSA-1336. The sequence goes on from CAYGEJ010000003.1 coordinate 15,068, forward strand.
TTTAAAAATGCAGGAACACCTGTAATAACACGTAAAACCGGGTAAACAGTTGCGGTAGGCCCGGCGGCATAACCAACCCCAGTAACCGTAATTGAATAGTTACCAACACCAAGACCTGAAGTATTATTAACGGTTAGGGTGGCGGTATCATGTCCAAATGTAGTTGGGTCAACTACATTTGGCTCTGGGTCGCCATCTGAATCATAACTTGTTAGGGTTGGAGTAATAGTACAGTTTGCTCCCGCAGGACATACTGCCGACAAAGTTACCTTATTATAAAATCCTCCAAGCATTCGTACAGTTAAAAAATAAGATGTACTACCGCCTCTTGTAATTGTTCTTGAAGAAGGGTCAACTATTATTTGAATACCGGGAACTACAACTGGAGGACAATCGCTTGAACAGTTGGCATTATTTTCTCCGGAAGAACAATAGGAATCACCACAGTATGGACCAACACCACTAGTGGTACTGCAAGTAGGATCTACCGGTTGGCAACTTCCCGGCGAACCAGCAGACAAATCACAGAAAGTGTCACAAACAATGCTAGGAGGATGTGGACAATCTGCATTAGTTGAACAACCGCTTACAGGGGCAGAAGAGCAGGTATTTTCCTGTAAGGTTTTTGCACAAACCGCTCCTGGAGCAGACTGGGTTCCAGTAAAAACGCCCGTTACATCATCGTAACAATTCAACGATGCTATTGCATATGAGTAGCTGCAAGACTCGCATGTAGAATAAATTTGCTGTCCTGCGGGAGTAAAAGTGCAAACACCAGTTAGCTCTCTGGTACTAGCATTAGGATCAGGACCAGAACCACAACCTGTAGGGAGCCCTGAAATACAGTATGCATTTACTTGAAAAACATAAAAAAAAGAAAAAATAAATAAAAATACAACTAGAAATTTAAAATTAAATATATAATTATTTAAGAATAAAAAACTGCTTCTTATTAAATTTTTAAAATTCATATTTTTATTTCAATTATACTTATTTTTTATATAATAATATTATAACACATTTTTTAACAGTACATAAGTAAACACAAGTTGATAACTTTACTAATTATAAAAAATACATTAGCCGATAAATTTAAAGCTTTGTCAACTTGCTTTTTTAGTCATTTTATGTAATAATCTTGGTAGATCCTTACCAAGTCCAAGGAGGACTTGAAGCGATGACAAAACTAACTCAATTGTTAGTGGTTTTGGCATTTGCAACAACCGTTGCCCTTGCTCAACCCACCATAAAAGTGAGCGGATTGTTGGGGGAAGTTACCCCCATTCGGATGCTTACAAACAGCCGAGGAGACACTGTCGTTTCGGCAAGAACGAATACAAGCGCTGTTCTATTGTTGAAGCTAGCCAATCAAAGCGATTTCACAGTCGCCTACAATGACCAAGGCAAAACCGACAAGATTGCACTGGGCGGGTCTGGTAACCCGTTTACAAATGACCTAAACATCCAGAATTTTGCCGTCTACTTCACCACGCTGGACAGCCTGGGAACACAACGAAAAACTTGGGAAATGCCTTTATCGAGCGGGCCTGCGAAAATGCTCGGCGAATTGGGTATGGATGTAAAAGTCCTACTAGTAAATTTTAACTACAGTCCAGTCGTGAAAAAACTGGAACTGGTGTCTGCGGTCAGGGAAGATTCCAGTGGTCGAAAGCTGATGTATGCAATTATCACTGGATATCTCGGATACTTTTCTCTTCAACCCGATGGCAGCTTCCGAGAAGTAATGCTTACCGGTCACAATCAGTATATTTTTCCACCATTTGGCGTCAAAGTCGGATCGACCGACATAGACTTCACCATAATTGGTGGTGCGGGTATATTGGAGCTAAGTAATTACAACCTCCAAACCAAGACCCAAAAACTGGTCGCCAAAACAGGTAGCAGCGTCGGGAACGAAAGCTTGCAAACAATGGCGGCAAGTATGGACAGCTGGAAAAAAACGACATTCCGCTACAAAACTGCCAACGGCGGTCGGGTGGCACAGGTCGTGGACGGTCAGACGACTGTCCTTTACGCCAGCAGTCAAGCAGTCGACGACCACGCGGTCAACATCGCGCACCTCTTCGTGCGCCAAGGGAACCGTGTTCTCATGGTCGACGGCTTGAACTCCGCAATCCCAATCGCCTCGGTCGGCGACACGTTCGCCGGCAAGACGATTCGGGAGTTCTCTCTTCCAACACTAACCGCGCACGGGTGCTCGGTGAACTTCATGGCAAAAACCGACACTACTTCAGTGTCCGGCTCGCCGCATCTGTTTACGACTGCCCTCCCCTGTGTTTTGCAGGTACCGACAACTGAAGTAAAAGTTGGCGAAGCGGTAATTCTTTATGGTCAGAACCTTGGAACGGTCAACGACACGAAAATCGTTGACGCCGATAATGGCAATGTGTATACTCCAAACCTCATTACAAATGATACGGTAGTGTTCACGGCGCCTCGAATTGGCACCCGGTTCAAGGTAAAGACTAAAGGTCTTACCAGCAACACCTTTACGGTGAGAATTAACTCTGCTGTCGTACCGGTGATTGACAAGATCACAACGGCAACCGGCACCACCGGCGCAGTAGCTCCGAATGGGTTGTTCACTGTTTGGGGACAGAATTTGTCTCCTATCGTGTCAACCCGGTTCAACTACTACAACCCTGGCATCACGGTAGCCACTCGGCTACCCCTGCCTCGGCTTCTCGCCGGTGCAAAAGTGCTTGTAAACGGAGCAGAAATTCCGCTCCTGTTTGGTACCTGCTACGAGAGTGGCATCTGTCAATTCAACGCACAAGCACCAAGCACGCTCTTTGGCACCACCGCTACGGTGGAGGTCCAGCGCTACACCGACGTTAACGGACGAGCACTTGAGGCCACAAGCCAAAAGTTCACCGTCGCCGTCCAACCCGTTGCCCCTGTAGTGTTCAGCTTTCCGAAAAATGAAGAAACACCTGACATTTCGGAACTGACTGTAATGCAAAATGGCGACAAAGCCTACCAGCTTGTAACCAGAAGTACGCCCATGAAAGGTGGGCAAACCGTCGTATTGTATTCTACTGGTTTCGGACTAACCAGTCCTGAAATTCCTGTCGGCGAAGCTGCTGGAGAAACCTACGCTCCAGTTACTAGCCAAGTGAAGACTTGGCTCAAGTACAGGACCGGAGGCAATGAGAAGACTGAAGAGGCGGGCAATGTGGCAGTAGCATCACCACAGTTTCCTGGGGTAAACCAGGTAAACGTCAAATTGCCTGTTGTCCTTCCCGACCCTGGCACCAAGACGTTTCTCGTCGTAAAAGTTGGAGAGGAGTATGTTCCTGATATAGAACTCCCTTACAACTAGCCTGTCATCGCTTCGACCTCCTTTTCCCCGCACATCGCGCAGGGATGAAACAAACAAGCTAGACTTTCCCAACCAGGGATCGCTTAGCTTGTTTTTTATTCCCTTTTAATTACAGATATTTTGACAAAAATCCAGGACTAAATAGCTGTGCAAGATAATTAAAAAACACCATACTATTTATCCCCAACCAGGGATAGAATGGTGTTTAGTGATTTTTACTTTAGTTAGCAGGAATTGTACTGGAAAGGTTTTGCACTACGGTTACATCTATTGTAACTTTTTTAGATAAATCATTTTGGTCAACCAAAATATACGCACGACCTGCATCTTTAGTTGCGTTTATGGTAAAAATTTTAGCTTGTTTATTTTCAACCAAAGTTGTTGCCCACCCCATATTAATCAAAAACTTCTCATACTCAATAGCAGCAGTTTTTTGAGCTAATTTACTTTCATAAATTAAAGTTCCCTGCACCGTACCACTGGTAGCATTACTATTACTTGAAGACCTCGATATTACATTAGCACCAGGCTCTAATATCCATTCGGCGGTTATTCCCGGTGGATACATCTCTGCTAGAACAACTGTTTGTGATTCTTTTTTGTCTTCAATTATAGTTTGTGTAAACTTTTTATTCAAATATCCTCTTAAATAAAAAATTATTCCACTAACGAAAATTAAAACTAGTATAAGATATATAAATTTTTTTTGGTTTGTCATTTGTTTATTATTAAAATTCTCTTATATAACAATTATAACACAAGGTTAATGCTTATTATGACTAGCGTGCCTAACATGAATATGCCTAATTTTATGAAACAAAAAAGCGGAAATCCCCAAAATTAGCACACCTATCCAATATTGCATTGAGCCAAACATAGAAACCCCTGTAAGTGGACTTAACCATAATAAATCGAACAGCAAATTAAAAATAGTCCAGAGAAATAATATAAAAATAACCTCTAAATAACTTAACACACCAAACCTTCTAATCATTGCAGTAACAACAACCCCAGTTAATACCCAAAAAACAATTTCCTGAATACCAGGGTCGGAAAAAATAGTGTAACTAAAAAACCAGTACTTCAACAAGGCTAGAATTATCCACTGTATAAATGTAAAAAGTAGAAGTTTTTTGCCTGTCATAATTTAAAATTACTTAACCGTGTTCAACTTTTTTGGCGCTCTCTTCCTAACTACGCGGCGAATTTTTGGTGCCGGACTAACCTCCACTGAAGTAACTGTATCCTTCGCCAAGCTTTCCAATTGCCATAAATCCTTTTCTAAATTTTCCTTTACTGAAGCTAACTTAATTCCAATACTTTTTGGGCTTCTATGTGGCCAGTAATGCCTGACCAAATGATCTGCTAATCCCCCATGACTACCTTCTTCATAAATCCTGGAATACCAGTATAAACCCAGCCAAATACCATACCAAGCTCCTCCCATTAATGCAAAAGCTAAAGTAAAATAGTCTATAGCTAAAAAGCGCCAATAAACAAACGTATCTACTAAATACCCGGAATCTACTAAATACAAATAAGTAAAAATTGCTGTTCTATGTAAAATAAAAAACAGAAAAACCCCAAGCATAGAACTCAAGAAAAGATAGAGCGATTTTTTTGCCATACATTTTTGTTTCTATAATATTTGTTGATTTTATTTATTATAGAATGTTTTTTATTTTAGTGCAAGTATTTATTTTATACTCAATATACTCTTTTTATAACTATCCAAATTATCCAGTGCTATTCCAGTACCTTTTGCAACACACAGCAACGCCTCTTCTGCAACATAACAAGGCACTCCAACGCTTTGGGAAATGTAATGATCTAAATTTCTTAATAATGCAGTTCCGCCAGTCATAACCATACCCTTATCAATAATATCACTTGCCAATTCCGGTGGGGTTTCCTGGAGCACAGTTTTTACTGCTTTTGCTATCTCTGTTAGATCCTCGGAAATAGCTTGGACAATTTCGTTAGTGGTAATTGTAATTGTTTTAGGCAATCCTGAAACCATATCCCTGCCTTTTATCTCCATAACTTCTTCCTCACTCAAACCCAGAGCGCTACCAATTGTAATTTTAATTTCTTCTGAAGTCCTATCCCCAATTGCCAAACCATGTCTTTTTTTTACAAAATCGATTATTGATTGATCAAGTCTATTACCGGCAACTCGAACAGAAGTTGAATTTACAATTCCACCCAAAGAAAGCACTGCTACATCGGTTGTGCCCCCACCAATATCAATAATTAAATTACCTCTGGCTTCTGCAATAGGAATACCCGCACCAATTGCCGAGGCAACCGTTTCTTTAATAACATAAGCAGATTTAGCACCGGCAGCCACAGCTGCATCTATAACTGCCCTTCTTTCGGTTGAAGTAATTCCGCCAGGAACGGAAATCATAACTTCCGGTCTAAAAAAACGTACGTTACCCAAGGCTTTATTAATAAAATATCTAAGCATAGCCTCAGTAACACGATAATCCGCAATAACCCCGTCTTTCATTGGACGACTAGCAACAATAGTCTCAGGAGTTCGACCCAACATTTCTTTAGCTTCTTGACCAACGGCTAAAACCCTATTATCCAGCAATGAAATTGCTACAACAGTAGGCTCGTTTATAATAATCCCTCTTTTTGGCACATAAACCAAAGTATTTGCCGTGCCAAGATCTATACCAATTTTAGTTTCGAACATATTTTATATGTATTTACTACCTATTATCTATAACTTCATACCTTAATACCTAAGTCGTACTCTATTATAACAAAGGTTATGGATTTGTGAAAGACAATAAAATACTATAAAATATAGCTATTATGCGTAAACGAACCCGATATCTACTACTCTTAGTTGGCTTTATATTCTTTCTCATTTTTGCACCTATTATTGTGCTTTATGTCAGAGGTGTCGCCTACGATTTTAAACAAGGAAGATTTGTTAAGACCGGTATTTTTGCAATTAAAACCAACCCAACCCACCTGGATGTTTTTATTAATGGCGAACTCAAGCAAAAAAAGGAAGGCGACATAAAATTCCTACTACCCGGCGAATATGAACTCCAATTACATAAAGAAGGTTATTTTAATTGGCAAAAAAGATTAACCATATACGAAGGTAAAGTTACCTGGGCAAGCCCACAACCTTACAAGATACATTTACTTAAACAAAATTCTCCGACCAACTTAGCTCAAGACGTATTAGATTTTTACCTTAATGACTTTAAGCTAGTCTATCTAACTAAAAACAGTATTAACATAGGGAGTATTAATGGCGAACGAGCAGACTTGATACTGCCAAAGTCAGTTAATACAATTCTTACCTCAGACAATAATAATTCATTCCTTTTAACAAATTCCGATTCCACAACCAATAAACCTGTTGTATTATTTTTTAACACAGACACCAAACTTTTTAAAGACTTAAGTGACGTATTTATTTCTATTCCCAAATATTTGACCCTCGACGAAAACCAAGTCTACTATTTAGACGATTCTTCTCTTATTGCTTACGACATTTTAACCAAATCTAAAAAAATACTTCTCGAGAATATTAAAGCCTTCAACTTTGAGAATAATTCACTTTACTACGTTCAACAAAAAAATAACATAAATTCACTAAATATTAGTAACTCCTCTTTTACTCAAAATCAAGTCTTGGTAATCAACTTACCAGAATTTTCATCAGGACAAATAATTATCACTTTTGATAAACAAATACTTATATTGGCTGATGGTAATTTATACAAGGCCAACAACACTCTAGAAAAAATTGCTGACAACATTATAAATTTTAACTTTGACCAATTAAATTCCAATACCTCAATTTTACATTTAGGACAATTTGATTACTACAACCCATCATCACAAAACCTAAGCTTTGTCACTAGAACAAGCGAAGAAATTAAAAACTTAGTGGTTAAAAACAATATCGGCTACGCTTTCTTTATAAATAATACCGGGCTTAATGCCATAGAACTGGATACAAGGGATAAACAAAATCAGTATCTCTTAAGCCAAGGTACTGAAATAAAAAAGTTTCGTATTTATAATTCAGAACAAAATTTAATATTTTTAGACCAAACTTCGCTTAAAAATCTTGAGTTGCGATAATCTTTAATTAATGCGCTCGTCTATGGCTTCATTCACTAATTTATCAGCTTCTTTGTTATACTCGCGTCTGACGTGATGAAATACCACTTGCTTAAACTGACTTCTTAATTTAATCACTTCTCCGGCCAACATCTGCAATGTTGGCTCTTTTATTTTATACCTACCCTGCATTTGCCTCACAATCAATTCACTGTCCATTCGAATCTCTAATTCCGCCTCAGGAAACAATTTTAAAACCTCTTCTAAAGCTAAAATTAAAGCTTTATACTCAGCCACATTATTCGTCACCTCACCCACATACTTTTTATATTTGTGTAATATTATTCCAGTAGCGTTTGCTACCACTACACCAATGCCTGCCGGGCCAGGATTCCCTCTCGCTCCACCATCTGTATTGATTATTAATTTCATTCGAAATTTTGATTAATTACCTATTAACTTGATGCTTAAAATCTACTAATCTCATTTTAAACTCATTCCTACCATTCCAGTTATCTACCATTAACTCCACCGCAACATCTATAGTATCACCAACTTTTATATTTTTTTCAAGAGCGTTAAAACTAAAAGCAATTGAAGGTATACTTTTACCGGCCACACTTAAAACAAGCTGTGCATGTTGTTTTTTTTGACCAACCTGTCTTATACTTACAACTTCTAAGCCGTTCACTAAAAACTTCGGCTTAACATTATCTACTCCGAAAGGTTCCAACAAAAGCAATAAATTATAGGTATCAACTGTTAAGTCTGCGCTTTCTAACTCTGCTTCCAATAGCAATTTCGGAATTAAGTCATCTGGATTTAAATTAGTTTCGGCAAATTCTAAAATTTTTTCATAAAACTTTTCAAAATTTTCTGTTTTTAAAGTAAGCCCTGCCGCTTGTTTGTGCCCTCCAAATCTGACCAGATACTCAGAAGCATGCTTTAAAGATTCCACCACATCAAAATTACCAATAGTTCTGGCCGACCCCGTAGATTCAGATTCACCTTTTTCTAAAACAATAACCGGTTTTTTAAATTCTTCTACCAGTCTACCTGCCACCAAACCTACAATTCCCTTTGACCAATTTTCATTAGATAAAATTAAAATTTTTCTATCCAAAATACTCATTGCCTGATCCTTAGCTTCACTAACAATTCTTAACGTTTGATCCTGTCTTCTTTTATTAATTTCCTCTAACACATTTGCTCTTTCCAAAGCCCTTCCTGGATCATTTTCCATTAAAAGATGTAAGGCAGTGTCTGCATGTTCCAGTCTACCCGCAGCATTTAACCTTGGAGCTATAACAAATCCTAGAGTATGAGTATCTGCCGGCTTTTTAACAAAGTCAATATTTGCAACCTCCATAAGCGCTCGTAAACCAACCCACTTAGTTTTTTGCAAAACCTTTAATCCATACTTAACTAAAATCCGATTTTCACCCACTAATGAATGACAGTCCGCCACAGTGCCAATAGCTACTAAATCCAAAAGCCATTTTTCATAACCTTCTACGTATTTTTGACTTTTTTCTTTACACTTTTCACTAGATAATATTCCACAAGCAAGTTTAAAAGCCACCCCCACCCCGACTATATTTTCATAAGGATATTTATCCTTTCTATTTTTAGGATTAATTACCGCAAAAGCCTCGGGTAATTCACCAATAACTTCGTGGTGATCAGTAATTATAAAATCTATGTCATTATTCTTACAAAATTCTCCGGCATCTATAGCATTCGTTCCGCAATCTACCGTAATTAAAACACTACAACCCTGCTCCTTAATTTTAGCTAAAGCTTCCAAATTAATTCCATAACCCTCAGCAAATCTATCTGGAATATAAGAGTTTACTTCTACTCCCAAATACTTAAAAGTTTGTTGCAATACCGCATTGGCGGTCACTGCATCGGCATCATAGTCACCATAAATATAAATTACCTCTTTATTTTCAATAGCTTGCCAGATTCTATCTACAGCTTTCTGCATATCGTTAAATAAAAAAGGACTATTAAGTTTAGAATATTCCGGGGCAAGAAATAAATTAATATCTTCTGCATTTAATAATCCTCGATTAGAGAGCAAACTTGCCAAAAACTTCGGATATTTCTGCAAGTCCGTGGTTATTCCGTCTAAATTTTTACTTTTTATTTCCCAATTCTTTAGCATATGCTCTATTCTACCAAGTAAACAGCAAAATAAAAAGAGCGGATACTAAAATTCCGCTCAAATAATCTTCTATGGCACCACAATCTAGCAATACAGCATTTTAATAACTAACACTAATGTTTTTTAGGAACCTCGTCAATAACTCCAAGCAAGCTGACACCAGTCATCTCCTCAGGTTTAGGCAGGTTAAAAAACTCTAAGACCGTTGGAGCAATATCCGAAATAATCCCCGCTGGCACCCTGGAAGACAAAAATACATAACCATGTTCTATAGGTTTTGGAAACTTGTATTCATTTGCAATTAAAAGCAAAGGTACTGGATTAGTAGTATGATCTTTATCTATATCTCCAGTTTTAGAATGAATCATTTGCTCTACATTCCCATGGTCTGCGGTTATCATTAGTACCGCATCTCCCAACAAACAAGCATCCATAATCTTTTTTAAACATTTATCTATAAATTCCAAAGCTAACACTGCGGCTCGCAAACTGCCGGTATGGCCTACCATATCCGGATTGGCAAAGTTTGCAAGAAAAAAATTAGTTTCTGTTTTAGATATTTTCTGAACCAAACTTTCGGTAAGTTTCTCTGCAGACATTTCGGGATGGTCGACATAATTACTACTGTTATTTGCCGGGCTGGTTACTATTTCCCTATCCTCACCAGGATATTTTTCGGTTCGTCCGCAATTAAAAAAAGCAGTGACGTGTGCATATTTCTCGCTTTCTGCTATATGGAATTGAGTAAATTTATTAGCCGACAAAACTTCGGCTAAATTATTTTTTAAATCCGTTGAGGTAAAAGCTACATGTGCAGGCAACTTCGACGAATATTCTGTCATACTTGCAAAATATAAATTATTTAACACTGGTCTTCTGTACTCCTCTGGTAAATTTTGCGGAGCAATAAAACATTCGGTAAGCTGAATAGCCCTGTCAGAACGAAAGTTGATAAAAATAATAGCATCATTCTCCTGAATTTTACCAACAGCCTCACTATTAGCATCCACCATAACGGAAGGCTTAATCATTTCATCAAAAATCTGTGCTGAATAATTTTGCCTTATGCATTCCTCTGGTGAAGTATATTTCTCACCTTTACCTTCCACCAATGCCTGATAGGTTAACAAGGTTTGCCCCCAATGTCCGCCCCTATCCATACCATAAAAACGTCCTGCTATAGTGGCTACAATACCAACCCCAGCTCGAGCTATTCGCTCGTTAAGTTTAGCTATGTCCATTAATGCTACTTTCGGCTCAGTATCCCTGCCGTCAGTAAACATATGTATATACACTTTTTTTAAACCCTTTTCACCAGCCAAAGAAAGCAAGGCATATAGATGTTCGTCAAAACTATGAACACCGCCAGCACTGACCAAGCCCAACAAGTGCAACGAGGACTTATTTTTTAAAGAGTGTTCAACTGCCTCTAAAAAAACCGGGTTCTTAAAAAAATCCCCGCTTTGAATTGAACTGGTAATTCGTGGTAAATCTTGTCCTACAATTCGACCAGCACCAATATTCAAATGTCCGACTTCGCTATTGCCCATTTCTCCCCAAGGAAGCCCTACTAACGGTCCACTTGCTTGAAGAGTCAAACTAGGAAAATTTTGAACAATATAATCCAAATGTGGCATTTTGGATACTGAAATAGCGTTACCGTGACTTGCTGGAGCAACGCCAAAACCGTCTAAAATTACTAACACAACTTTTTTATACTGCTTATGATGCATTTTGTTTTGGTTTCTGATTAGAGGTTTACACTATTTTTTAAATTAAAGTCTCTATTTCCAATAACCGATTATACTTTGCTACTCTTTCTCCCCGTGATGGTGCTCCAGCTTTAATATATTCCGCATTTACCGCCACGGCTAAATCTGAAATAAAGGTGTCACATGTTTCTCCGCTTCGGTGAGAAATAATAATTTTATATTTATTTTTTTGTGCTAATTTTATAGCAGAAATCGTTTCTGTAAGCGTACCAATTTGGTTCAACTTAATTAAAACCGAATTGGCAATTTTTTGAGTAACTCCCATTTGGATTCTAACTGGGTTCGTAACAAATAAATCATCGCCAATTAACAATGTTTCATTCCCTAGATTCTGAGTCAAAAACTTCCAACCCAGAAAATCATCTTCTGCACAGCCGTCTTCAATTGCCATAATTGGGTATTTTGACATCCATTTTTTATAAATTTGAAATATATTTGAAGGCTTAGCGGAAATTTTTGAAGCCTTAAGTTCATAAGTACCGCTTTTGGAATTGAAAAATTCACTAGAAGCTGCGTCTATACCCAAGGCAAATTCTGTTTCTAATTTATAACCTGCAGTTTTTATTGCCTGCTCAAGCTGTTTAAAAGCTTCTTCATTACTAGCAAGTTTGGGTGCAAATCCACCTTCATCGCCTACAGATGTTGCCAACTTTTTATTTGCTAATTGCACTTTTAAAATATGAAACACTTCCGCACCCATTCTCAACTTGTTTGCAAAACTGCCTTTGAGTGGAATAATAAAAAATTCTTGAATATCTAAACCACTGTCGGCGTGTACACCACCATTTATAACGTTAAAAAATGGTGTGGGAAGAGTTTTTTTCTCATAACCATACTTATTGCTCAAGTATTCAAATAGTTCTTGTTTTTGAAGTTTTGCACCCAAACGAGCAACAGCCATAGAAACAGATAAAATAGCATTCGCACCAAGTTTTGCTTTATTTTCTGTACCATCAAGTTCCAACATAGCTTTATCCACAACTTCTTGGTCCGTTGCACTTAAGCCTACCACTACTTTGGAAATTTTATCGTTTACATTTTTACACGCTTTAAGAACACCCAATCCACCATATCGTTTTTCATCGCCATCTCTAAGCTCTAAAGCCTCGTGAACACCAGTAGAAGCACCACTGGGAACACTCGCGGTTGCGTATGCATCCCCTACCCAAATCGTGGTTTGCACAGTTGGGTTACCCCTGCTGTCTAACACCTCCGAAGCGTAGATTTTAGTAATTTTCATGGAGTTTGATAATTAATTCACCTTAATTATAACATAAAAATCCCGTTTTAACGGGATTTAACTTACTCTTAATCTTTAATCCTACGACCTGTAATAAAATCATAGAAAGGACCTACCATTGTACCAAATGCAAACGCCCACCACAATTCCTCAATAGGAATTTTAAATACAAATAAACCTGTTAAATTTTGTAACATCCACCAACGATTAAACACATCAGGAAACATTTTAATAAACAAAGTATAAAACAAAATAATTAAAATTAGCATGCTTACCCCCCCACCCAAGGCTTCTGCTGTTAAATCTGTACGATAAAATAATATAAATAAACTAATAATGCCGAATAAAAAGATACTCGCGTAAATAGAGTTTACACCCAAAGATATTAAGCTACCCAAAATTAAAATTGCGACTACTACACTTGCTGGAACAAACCACATCCAATTATGGCTCTTATCTTTTCTTTTGCTAAAGAATTTATGGAAAATTTCCTTATAAACCACACAGGCAATCCCCCCAATAAAAAAACCAAACAAGAAATCTTCAATTCCTATTGAATTACCAAAAAGTAAATCAGGCCTCCAATAATCTCGTAAATAAATAATTTGTGATATAGGACCGCATACACCAAACACAAAACTTGTTACCAGTAATTCATGCCTTAAATCTTTTCTGTAAAAATATAAAAATAACCAAAAAGATCCGAGCAATAAATCTCCAATTAAATATGCATAAGTATAAGAAAACATATTTTATTTTAAAGCTTCTATCCCAGGAAGTTTTTTACCGGCTAAATATTCGAGCATTGCCCCACCTCCAGTGGATACATGATCTATATGGCTAAATTGATGAGAAAGCCTAATTGCATTAACAGTTTCACCTCCTCCGGCAACCACAAAGGCTTTTCTACTTGCCACCGCGCCAACAATCCTAGAAAGCGACATAGTAGCCATATCAAACGGTTTAACTTCAAATAAACCCAATGGGCCGTTCCAAACAATAGTCTTGGCTATTTTCAATTCCTTTGCATAAGTCATTATAGTCTTCGGCCCGGCATCTAAAATAATTTCCTTTTTGCCCACTTCATAAGGAGCGCAACATCTAATTGAATGCCTTTCCATTTTCTCGTTACTCACCACAACGTCTAAAGGTAGGACTATTTTTTGTTTAAAATTCTTTTCTAAAATCCACGCGGTTTTTACCGCTTCTTTTTCCACTTTAGACAAACCTATTTCATATCCCTTGCTTAAGAATAACAAGTTGGCAATTCCACCCCCAAGCAAAATTTTAGTGGCTTTTTCTCCTAAATTTTTTATTGTTTCAACCTTGTCCGATATTTTTATCCCACCAACCATTAATACAAACGGATTTTTATGCTTATGTAAAACCGAGTCTAAAAATTTAATTTCTTTTTCCAACAGTAAACCACAATAGGAAGGTAAATATTTGGTAATAGCCGAAATTGAACTTGCCTTTCTATGATCTACTCCAAAAGCGTCATTTACATAAACCTCCGCAAGTGCGGATAATTTTTTTGCAAAAGTTAAATCATTTTCTTCTTCACCTTCATAAAAGCGAAGATTTTCCAATAAAACCACGTCTTTACTTTCTAAAGTTTCTAGTTGTTTTCGGTTTTTTTCTTCAACAATATTCCCGGTATAAAAAACCAAATGAGGAGTCGGATAGCTTGGAACCTTAGATCCAGATTCTACAAATTTTAAATTCAATAAATGCGACAATAATTCGGCAACAGGTTTTAAAGAATATTTTTTGTCTCTTTTGCCTTCCGGTCTGCCCAAATGACCACAAACAATAACTTTATTTCCGTTACCCCTTAAATATTCAATTGTAGGAATAACTTGCTCAATTCTAAAAGCATCACCCACCTTGCCGGTTTTTTTATCCAAAGGGACATTTACATCCACCCTCAGGAGTACGGTTTTATTTTTGATATTTGATTTTGATAAATATTTAATTGCCATTTTTATTTCTGACCTATCAGAATTGTTTCCTCTACTAATCTATTACTATAACCAAATTCATTATCATACCAAGCAATTACTTTTAAGAAGTTCCCGTCCACCACTTGTGTTAAACCTAAATCCACAACGCAAGAAGCGGGATTCCCTACTATATCTGCTAAAACCAATTGTTCATTACTCGCTTCTAAAATACCTTTGTATTTCGGACTTGAGGCAGCATCTATAAACGCTTGATTAACTTCTTCTTTAGTGACATTTTTTTTCATTAACAAAGTAAAGTCCGACAAAGAGCCTACTGGAGTAGGTACTCGAAATGACACCCCGTCAAACTTCCCCTTTAATTCAGGGATAACTTGGGCTGCAGAAATAGCCGCACCTGTGGTAGTTGGAATAATATTTACAGCCGCTGCTCTGGCACGTCGCAAATCATTCGCCTTACCACCCGGTGGTGGCCCGTCTACCAAATTTTGTTCTGCTGTATAACTGTGAATAGTAGACATAAATGCTTTTTCAATACCAAATTTATTTTGCAAAACGTCTAATACCGGAGCAATACAGTTGGTTGTGCAAGAAGCATTACTTACAATTGGCTGACCATTATAATTACCTGCATTCACACCGAGGACTATTGTTGGAGTTACGCCTTCGTCTTTAGCAGGTGCAGAAATAACTACGTGCTTGGCTCCGGCTTTAATATGTGCAGAAGCGGAAGCACTATCGGTGAACCTACCGGTACTCTCAATTACTACATCCGTATTAAACTTTCCCCATGGAAGATTAACCGGGTCTTTTTCGGCTGTAACTGGATATTTTTTTCCATCCACAATTATATTTGTTTCGTCAAAACTAATTTCGTGATGAAATCTGCCGTAGTTACTGTCATACTTTAACAAGTGTGCTAATACGGATGTAGCTGATAAATCATTTATTCCAACAATTTCAATTTCCGGTTTATCCATAGCAATCTTAAAAGCCTGTCTGCCAATTCGTCCAAAACCATTTATGCCTACTTTTACTTTTTTTGCTCCGCCGAACATAAATTATAATCTCCTTGTGTATTAATTTTATTGGTAAATCTTCTTTTATTTTCTATTCTAATTTTCTGCTTGATTCTTTAATAAATTTGTTGTTATTTTCTGCTGTTTTAGTTTATTTTCTTTCTTTATTCTAATCTGTTCGTGAGTTACTGGCAAATCTTGATATTCTGCAACGAACAACAACTGACTTTTCCAAAATAATACCGAAGAAAATAAAATTATCCCAATAAATACAATAATACTAAACCTTAAGACGAAATTTGGATCACGAACTCCGGACCCAGAAATTGGCATAATGCAAAAAATTAATCTTTTTTCTTTTCAATCAAATCCATAACATGCTTTTTCGTTTTATCATTTTCTATAGAAATCACTTTAAATTTCTTTAATTTCTTCAAATTAGTTTCAATCTCGTGCCTTTTTAACAAACCAGCCTGTGGACCAATTTGCTTCACCACACTCCCAGCATTCACCGGACCCCACTGCAAAGCTTCCTCGTGAGTTTTACCATAAACTAAGGCAGCTATATAAGCCGTGGTAAAACCATCACCAGCTCCTGTAGCCTCTACTCGTGGTCCTGGGTATTCCGGAATATAATAAAAGCCCTCAGCACTGTAACTATAAGCCCCTTTACGACCGTCAGTTAAGGCAACCGCCTTTGGTCCAAGCTTGGAAAGTTTTCTACATAATTCTTCAGGATCACGGTCGCAATCACCGACCCAGCCTTGGGCTTCCTCAACATTAACCGAAAGCAAATTTGTACGTTTTAAAATTTCCAAATTGGCTTTTACACCAGCTCGGAGCTGGAAAGTCCCAGGATTGAAACCAAGCTTTACATTATATTTATCCAAATATTTACATAAATCTTTATAAATAGCCTCAAAACCTTCGCCCATACTTGTTAAATAAACCCACTGTGAAGACGAAAAAGAAGGCAACTTATATTTTCTATGTTCGTGATAAACTAAAATTGTCCGTTCACCTTTAAAAGAGATAACAGTAGATGCGTTAGTTGGATGCCTGTCATTCTTTTGAATATATTTGGTAGAGACGCCCTCTTTTTCCATTTTATGATATATTTCTCTTCCACCGGTATCATGAGCAAAGACCGTATAAAAAGCAGTTGTCAGTCCAAGCCGAGAAGAACCCACAGCATTATTTGCAGCATTCCCTGCAACAGTACGATAAAATTTATCTACTGGTAATTTATCACCCCAATTAATCATTGCTTTTTTTACACCTTTAACCTCCACAACTTCAATGTCATGAATGAGTAAAAATGTGTCTATGGTAGCATCACCTATTGATATTATGTCGAACATTGAATTAGTGCTTAGTTATTAGATATTTTTTGTTTTCTTGCAATAACTTTCCTTACTGCTTCTATAACGGCTTTTTTATCCATTTTATATTTTTCTAAAAGTTCTTCCGGTTTACCACTTTCTCCAAAACTATTTTGCATACCAACCATTTCCACAGGCACTGGATAGTTTTGAGCTAGCACCTCGCACACCGCACTACCACAACCACCCATAACTTGATGCTCTTCTAAAGTTACCACAGCCCCGCATTTTTTAGCAGCATGTATTATCGTTTCCGAATCTATTGGTTTAATAGTGTGATTATTTACAACCATAACACTTATACCTTCTTTTTCCAATTCTATAGCAGCAAGCATAGCGTTATACAATACCGGACCACTCCCAATTACCGCTACATCAGTACCTTCCCGAAAAATTATAGCTTTGCCAATTTCAAAAGGTGTTGTTCCGGTAGTCATAACCGGAGTTTTTTCCCGGGCAAATCTGAAATATGCCGGACCCTGCATTTTCCCTAATGCCAATGTGGCTTTTTTAGTTTCTATGCTGTCACAGGGCACAACCACAGTTAAATTTGGTAAAGTTCTGGTTATGGCAATATCCTCTAGGGCTTGGTGAGTGGCTCCATCCGGTCCAACAGATATACCGGTATGCGCTCCAGCGACTTTAACATTCGCTTTACTATAACAAACACTTACCCGCAACTGATCCCAATTTCGGCCTGGTGAAAATACTGCATAACTTGAAACGAATGGGGTTTTCCCATAAAGCGCCAACCCCGCAGCAATGCCCATCATATTCTGCTCCGCAACTCCACATTCCACAAATTGATCAGGAAATCTTTTAGCAAAATCTAATACCCGAGTACTTTCTGCTAAGTCTGCTGTTAAAACTACCACATTTTTATCCGCTTCACCCAATTCCAAAAGCGCCTCACCGTAGCCATTTCTGGTCGGCACTTGTTCAATATCTGCCTGTCCAATTTTTGGATTTAGACTGTTCATATTTTATTCTTGTAGTTTTGCAATTTCCCATTTATCTGCCAATCCGTACATTTGCTCAATTGTCTTAGCAGTTGAAATCTCAGTTAAATACTTGCCCAATTTTTCTTCCATATTTAGTCCTTTCAATTTGGTATAGATTTTATCAGACAAATAACTTTCATATTTCACTAATAAATCTTTTTCACTACTACCCCCTCCAAATTCTTCTTTTCTATATTCCATAATTCTAAATTCAATATTCTAGTGCTATTGATGTTCACTTGTTATCTTCCCTCGCATTGTCCTAAGTTCATCAAGCGCGATTTTTGATTGTTCTTTATTTGGCGGATTACCGTGCCACTTATAGTCGCCTTCCATAAAATCTACCCCCTTACCGGCAATTGTATGAGCTATAATAATCGTTGGTTTTTCGTAAATTGCTTTCGCCTCCATACAGGCATCTATAATTGATTGGATGTTATGTCCGTCAACTTCCAAAACATGCCAACCAAAAGCTTTGTACTTTGCAGACAAGTCTTCTAAAGGCATAATATCTTCCGTGTATCCGTCTATCTGAATATTATTCCTATCCATTATTGCGGTAATATTGTTGAGTCTGTTATTTCCTGCAAACATTATTGCTTCCCAAATCTGCCCTTCTTGTTGTTCCCCATCTGACATAATTAAATATACGCGATTATGTTTATGATCCATTTTCAAACCCAATGCCTGACCAACCGCCTGACTAGAACCTTGAGAAAGCGGACCGCTAGTGTTTTCTATTCCAGGCAAAGCTAAATTATGTGGATGACCTTGTAACCTAGTATCTAATTTCCTTAAAGTTTTTAATTCCTCTTTTGGAAAGTACCCTGCTTCCGCCATAGTCGCATAAAGTACCGGGCAAATATGTCCGCAAGACAATATTAACCTGTCCCGACCTTCCCATTTTGGATCTTCTGGTTTATGATTCATTACACTAAAATATAATGCCGAAAAGACATCTGCCATATCAAGCGGACCCGCACTATGACCGCTCCCTGCGGTAACCAACATTTCTATAATATCTTGGCGAATACTATTGGCTTTAAATTGTACTTCGTTTGATGATAATTTCATTTTGCGCTCTCCTAATTCAGAGAGTTTTAATTTATTTTTGTTTCAAAATTAAATTTTAATTCACCAGCTGTTTTAATTTCTCATAATTTTCCGCCGGATTCCCTTCGTTGACAATTGCACTCCCCGCCACAATTAAATCCGCTCCAGCTTGAGAAACTTCCTTAACAACACTTAAATTAACCCCACCATCTATTTCTATTATAGCATTTGGAATAAGCTTTCTCAATTCTTTTATACGTGCTATTGTTGCCGTTATAAAACTTTGACCTTGTTTACCAGGCACTACACTCATAATCAAATATTGGTCCGCCTCGACATCTTTCAAAATATTAATAGGTGTGGTTGGATTAATGGCAACCCCAGTCTTAAAACCCATTTTTTTAATCTCATCCAAAGTAAAATTAAGACTTTGTAAATTTTCAAACGCTTCGTAGTGCACAACTATTGTACTAAAACCTGAAAGTTGATAGTCTAAAAAATCCTTGGGATTACGAACCATTAAGTGAGCCTCCCATATAATTGCCGGATTCAAAACATCCATATCAGCAGCAGAAAGCAACTGAGTGGTAATAAATTCCCCATCACCAAAATCTACCTGAACTCTTTCTACACCTGGGATTCTACTTATTAAAGACAGCTTTTGTTCAAAGCCTTCTTTGGTTGATTCTAATATTGCCGGAATGATTATAGACATTTATTTTTCTAGTTGGCTAATTTTATCTATTCTTCTCTGGTGCCTTCCACCGTCAAAACCTGTTTCAATAAATAAGTCTATTGCTCTTTGGACTTCTGCTTGGCTTAAAAACTTCGCCCCCAAAGATAACACATTGGCATTATTATGTTGTCTTGCAAGCGTAATAACATCTTCATGACCACCATAATACAATACCGCTCTCACACCTTTAACCTTATTAGCAACAATTGCTTCGCCATTTCCACTCATCCCAATTACAATTCCCATACTTCCAGGATTCTGCGAGACTTTTACAGCACATGGATAAATATAATCCGGATAGTCATCTTCTGGTTCAAATACGTGAGGTCCGCTATCCTCTACCATTTGTCCAGTATTTTTTAAATGTTCGACAATTTTATTTTTTATTTCAAATCCTGCGTGATCAGATGCTATATAAATCATATGGTAGGTTATAAGTTATAGGTGTTAAGTTTTCGCTTTAAACTACAAGCTATTAGCTAACAGCTATAAGCTACATATTAATTATTTGATTAAATTCTTCTGCTTTCAAACTCGCACCTCCAATTAATAGACCATCTACACTTCTTTGCTGTAAAAAAGATTTAGCGTTTTGCAAATTTACACTCCCTCCGTATAAAACTTTGTCTACTTTATACCTATTTTTTATAAATAAAGCAATTTGCTCAGCATGTTCAGGACTTGCATTCTTGCCAGTACCTATTGCCCAGACAGGCTCGTAAGCTACAATAACCTTACCGGCATCTACACCTGCTAAACTTGCTTCCAACTGCTTTTTTAATACATCCACAACTTCCAAATCATCTTGTTCTACTGAAGTTCCAAATCCAACGCATAAAATAGGACTTATTTTATTGACAAGCAGTGCTTTAATTTTTGCATTTATCATTTGATCAGTGTCACCTAATATACGTTTTTCACTGTGACCAACAATGGAATATTTTATTTTTAAATCTTTTAACTGTAATGGGGAAACCTGCCCGGTAAAAGCACCCTTTTCATACCAATAACAATCTTGTGCCCCAAGATTTGGATATTTAACTTGAGAAAGATAAATAGTCGGCGGGCAAATTACAACTTTATTTTTTGCTTTTTGCAATATTGAACCAGTGAGCTTTATCGTCTCTTTTAAAGTTACAGGATTCAGTTTCCAATTAGCAACAATTAACTTCTTTGCCATAAATTATTCTTCTCCTTTTAAGAATTTAGTACTAACCTCTGGTGGGATTGGGTTTACCGGAATACCGGTTGCATATTCAAATCCAGCCCAAATGGTAATGCGTGGAAATATGGTCAGATGCCAATGATAAGCTTCTTCTTCGTGAGCACTGTGACGCTTGTCAGCAGCTCTTCTTAAAGGCATGTTATGAATATAAAAATTAAGTGGAGGATCGGATAGTTTGGTATAAAGCTGACCCAAGGTCACCTTGAGCACAAAAGAAAGATGTTTAATTTCAACATCGGTCATATCTTCAAATCTCGCCCCGTGTTTTTTAGGTAATACCCAAGTTTCAAAGGGAGAACGCGAAGCATATGCCGAAATCACTATAAAATGCTCACTTTCGTAGACAACACGTTCCTTTACGCTTATCTCCTCTTTAATAATATCACAGTATATACAACTTTTGTGGGTTTGAAAATAATGATAGCACCCCATAATCTCACTATGAATATGAGGAGGGACAATAGGTGTGGCAATAATTTGATAATGAGGGTGAATAATACTTGCTCCGGCATCTCGTCCATGATTATGGAAAATTTGTACGTAGGATAATTCCTGATGTTTTTCCATCTCCCCAATACGTTCAATAAAAGTTCTAATTGTTAATTCCACAATTCCAATTGACTGCAAAGCAACTGGTTCGTTGTGTGCCCGAGTTATAACCACTTCATGATCTCCATCTCCACTGTGCGAAATATAAAATTCTTTATGTCTATAAACAGTAGTGTGCTCCAGGCTGGCAAACTTATTTGGAATAATTCTAATATTCCAATTCTTACCATTTGGAGTTTTTAAAATTTCCGGATTTATATGTTCATTCCCAGGACAAAATACGCATTTCGCATCCACCTCGGGTACACCATGCATGACACTATAAGTTTTATACTGATCAGGTCTTTTACCTCGACTTGGGGCAATAAGTACCCAGTTTTTGGTAATTGGATTTTGACGAAATTCAGACATTTATTGTATTTTATTTTTATCTAAATAATTTTGTAATAATATTTGCGCTGCTAAACTATCTATGTTTTTTTTACCACCTGGAAGATTCTGTGCCATTTGGCTGGAGAATCTTTCATCTATTATTTCCACGGGTAATCCGGTTTTACTGCTAACCTGGTCTTTAAAGCTTCCAACTTCTCTAGTTTTATCTGTCTCCTGTCCATTCATATTTAAAGGCCAGCCTAGGACTATTAACCCAATTGAATTATTTAAAATTAAAATATCAAGGCTTGCCCAAAATTCATTTGGTGAAAGTATGTCTAATTCTCTGGCAAAAGTCAGACTTTCGTCCGAAATCGCAAGTCCAATTCTTTTTTCACCGTAATCTATTCCAAGTATCTTCATTATATTATTTACTTTCTCCCAAAGTCACGTTTATATTTTTTTCGCCACCTTTATGATAAACTTTTAAAACTATCATATCATCTACTTTAAACTCTTTTAATAAATCTGACAAAGAATTTTGCTCGTCCAGTTTTTTACCATTAACTTCCAAAATAATATCATTTTCTACCAAGCCCGCTTTATCTGCAGGACTACCCGGAAGAACCGCAAAGTCCGCAGTAGATTGTCCTCTAACTATTAAAGCTCCATAACTTCTGGGTAATTTTTGATCTTCGGCTAAGCTTTGAGTTAAATTAATATACCTAACCCCTAAAAATACCCGTGTAATTTTTCCATTTTTCTTAAAACTTTCCAATGCTTTAATAGCTTCGTTTGATGGAATGGCAAAACCAACCAACTGACCTTGTTGGTCAATTGCGGTATTTATACCAACAACTTCCCCAACAATGTTAAGTAAAGGCCCTCCGCTATTACCAGGATTAATTGCCGCGTCTGTTTGAATTACACCAGATAGTTCTTCCGTGCCGTCTTGTCCACCGGCTGTTATTTTTCTACCTATGCCGGAAATTATTCCGGTAGTAACAGTATTTTGGTATTGTCCCAAAGAATTTCCTATTGCTACCACACGCTGTCCAATTTGTACTTTGCTGGAATCTGATAAATTCAAAAAAGGAACTCCTTTAACTTCAATTTTTACAAAAGCCAAATCTCCTACCGGATCCTTAGACAGAACTTTGGCTTCATATTTTTTCCCATCTTGAGTTAGGACTGTATAACTGGCACTACTGTCTTCCACTACGTGCTTATTCGTTAAAATTAAGCCGTCCTCAGAAATAAAAAACCCGCTTCCGGCACCAATCTGCTGAATATTTGGCTTGTTAGAATTATCTGTCTGATATTGACTACCATAAAAAAAGTTAAAAAATGGATCTTCGCTAAATGGTCTAAGCCCATAACCCGGAATTTTACTCAAATCTTTGGAAACCACAATAGACACTACTGCGTCTTTTGTTTTATTTACAACATCTATAACTGCAGAATCTTCGGTCAAAGTAACTCGCTGACCCGCACCTACACTTATAGAATTTTGCATTAATTTTTGAAAACCTGGCTTTTGCATTAAATACAAGCTACCAAAAGCTCCCCCTAATCCACCAAAAAACACACTTAATATAATTACCGGAATTATAAATCTGGAGGTCAAATACTCACTCCCTCCTCCAATATTTACTAAATTATGATCTGCAACTTTATCTACGTGATTATTATTGATTTCTTGCATAAATTCCTATAGTTTGAACCCTATTAATGCTTTATTTATGAATATTTTGGATTCCTAAACCTAATTTATTATATCACAAAATAACTCTTCTAAATACGATTTAGAAGAGTTATTAAATACGTTAATTATGGTGCTGGCTCCAAACTAACCCCACTTAAAAGCTTAACTTGAGGAATTGCTATGCAAGTTTTTTGTTCTTGAAGCACCACTCCTTTAAATACAAATTTATTCAAAAAGGTTTGAGTAATTTGACTAGTAACTTTTTCTACCACAGTAGATTGTTGATCAGAGCGTCCTTCAGATAAATATCTAACAAATATACCCTGCATTGCACTAACACTGACCGCAACTGGAGTAATGATATTTCCAATAGGATCTCTGGCAGCTTTTTGACCCGGACTATTCAACTCAATTCCTGCGGCTTTTTCCGCTGCGACTTGGGCTTGTATGGCAATATCTTTATAGTATAATTCCCACCCACGAGGGTCTGACAAAAAATTACCCACCCGAGCCATTTTTATATAATAGTCAGGGTCATTCGTATCCAAACTGGCTGGGTCAAACCCTAAATACGTATCGGCTTTGCCTTTAAAAGCATTGGCGTAGTCAATATTACTCCCACAATTAATTTGCGGTATAAAATTCTTAATCATTACCCTGTCAATTGGATCCTGAACATATTTATTTAAATAATCGTTGGCATACTGACCGCTAATTAAAGCATCGGAGTAATACAAAAAATTGGATATCCTATAAGCTTCTTCAATTTTATTGGCCAGCTGGTCTAAAAATGCCAGCATAAATCTGGCAATTGCCGTAGCAACAATCTCATTTAAAGCTTCCTTAGCTTTTGCCCAAATATCTATTGTGGCCAGTTGCGCATTAGCCACCGGTATAAACCACTGCTGGTTATCATTTTTCGAAGCTACCAAACGATACTTGATGTTTAAAGTGTTAAATTCATCTTCTGCTACTCTATTAGCTTCAGAAATTATTGTATAATTTTTGTACATATTTGACCAAGGATTTTCAACCGAACCAGACATATACTGTTTTGAAGTCTGGAGCAAATCCAGATAGGAATACAGGCCAATCAATATCTGTTTATGGAAATTTACCGCCTCTTTAGGGACTGGGGTATTGGTAAATTGTTTTGTGGCTATGGTAATATCGGCAATTAAAACTTCTAGCTTATTTTTATTTCCGGACAAGTTAAAAACATCATCTACACCTGCATCTGTAGCATTTTTAATTTTGTCGATAATTGGCGAACTGGATGAAATGTATTTTTCCAAAGCCACTTTGCCAGTTTCAGAAGTTATTTTTAATTGAGTATTGGCAATAACTGGAATGACAATTTTCTGCTTTATATTCAATTGCTCTTCCACTGCCATCCGAACTTCTGACTCGGGTACTATTTCTTTGAATAATTTTTCCTGAGCTTCCGGTGTTGTATTAATTGAGGCTAAATATTTTTTATAAGCTTCTTGGTTTTTTACAAAGGCATCCTCAATTGCCTGTCTGTTAGTAGGGTCTTCAAAGCCAAATTGGGGCTTACTCCAAAAAGAAACCAGTCCTAATATAATAATTAGGACTAGTACGGTTACTAAAGATTGTTTTTGTTGTTTTGTTTCTAACATAGAGACTTATTGTTATTATTATAACACAATATTCTCTTGCTAAATATTATTCAATAATCTCTCCACCAAAGACTTTTAAAGCTTCTCCAATCGCATCACTCGCACTAATTGTTAATTTCTCGTCTTTTGCAATAACCTTAGCTAATAAACCAATTTTTTCTCCACTAATACTTTCTACAATTGTTTTAATTAAAGCGGTATTTTTTGGGCTTTCTAAATTTTGCTTATCAAAATTAAATTTCGACTGTAATACAATTCTGCCTCGCTCCACCCCAATTAACGGGGAGTTCTTTAACAAACTTGCGAGTGGTCCATTTGCCTCTTTGACTTTCGCAATAACTTTTGGCCAAATAGCTTCAACTTGAGCTAAAGTTAAATTAGAGGTCTCCACCTCTTCTTGCACAGACTCCATTTCTAAAAACTCTGACTCTTGCTTTGTAGGTTTAATTACTGACTCTAAAATAGGCTGTTCAACTTTTACTTGCACAGACTCTTGCCCGGCTGGGTTTACAATTACCTGACTTGCCAACAAATTTGCTGGCCGGGATAATAAATTAACTTTTTTAAGTGCGCCTTCTAAACTCGCAACCAAAAGTGGCACCTGTGGATCCGGAGAATTCTGCAAGTCCTTATAGGATTTTAAAAATAACCTAATTACGTACATTATATCCGTCGCCGAATAACCTTCAGTAAACTTATTTAAGTTAGCGTTTCGTTCTGCACTCAAACCAAAATTTGTGTTATTTTCAGTAATTTTAAAAATTAAGGCTTTACGCAAATACTCCAAAAAATCTCGATTGAAAATTACATAATCCAAACCTTTCTCAGTAATACCATTAAAAAAAACTGGAATTTCTTTGGCTTGCCCGGTTACAATTAACTCAAGTAATTTTTCGCAAAAACCAATATCTGTCACACCTAAAAGAAGTTGGCATTCTTCAATAGTAACATCTGCACCCAAAGTTAAAACTTTATCTAATAAAGATAAGGAGTCACGCACGCTACCTTCTGCATTCTGAGCGACCAGCTCTAAAATACTATTATCTAGCTTAACTCCTTCTTCCTCACATAATTTTTCCAAATGACTAACTAGGTCGGCCTGGGATAAAGCTTTAAAATCAAACTTTTGTGTTCTGGAAATAATAGTTGCAGGAACCTTGTTTATTTCGGTGGTGGCTAAAATAAAAATTACATGTTTTGGAGGTTCTTCCAAAGTTTTTAACAGTGCATTAAACGCACTCTTTGAAAGCATATGGACTTCGTCAATGATAAATACTTTAAATTTTCCAATTGACGGAGCGAATCTCACATGCTCAATTAAATCTCTAACGTTTTCAACACTGGTATTTGAAGCGGCATCTATTTCAACCAAATCTATAAAATTCCCTTGTTCCACTGCTTTGCAAACTTCACAAGCACCACACGCATCCCCACTCTCATGCTTATCAACCCCCGAATCTGATAAAAAACCCTTACAATTAACAGCTTTTGCTAAAATCCTAGCAATTGAGGTTTTTCCAACCCCCCTACTACCTGTAAACAAATATGCATGAGCAACACCCCCGGACATAACCTGGTTTTTTAAGGTCTGAATAATGAATTTTTGGTTTAAAACATCAGCAAAAGTTTGCGGTCGATATTTCCTATAAAGAACAGCCATATGGTATGAATTTAAGTCATTTTATTATATCATCTACCAAGTAAAAAACAAACAGGAACACTTATGTTCCTGCGTTTTATACTAATATTTTTAACCAATATGGCTCTAAGCTTTATTTCTTAAATACCACCACTTTATAACCAATAAAATTCCAAAATAAGGAAACTCCGGTAGCTAAAATTACAGCAATATTTTTATTTAAATCCGGGTTAGCAATTGGTTGCCAGTAAGTAGAAATAACTCCGACCAAAGATGAATTAATCCCAAGGCCAATTAATGTGACGGCAAAAAACACTAAAAATGAATGTCCTTGATGATCCCAATCGGAAAGATGAAATCCAAAACGCTTCCATAACACTGTTTCTAAAATCAAATAGACCCCAAGCACTCCGACATAATAAATTGGTGGAGCCTGTTGACTAGCGCCTAATAACACAAAAAAAACACCTAAAGTGCCCAAAATTCCCACCTGGATTAAACGAAGAAAATTTTTAAATATACTTATCCCTTGTTCAGATCCAAAGGTCCAAGTTTTGTTCCATAAATAGCTCTGCAACACTGCAGCTGAAAAACCCACCACCGATACCGCACTTAACCTTATCCCTTGGTTAATTCCAAGAGCTTTTGATACACCGTTTAAAATTAAAAAATTTAACCCGGTATTTAAAACCCCAATACAACCAAATCTTAAAAATTGATAAACAACTGGGTATCTTTCCAAAAAACTGGTCACTTTAAAAGCAATTCCTTTATTCTCAACAACTTGATTGCTATCTATATTCATAATTCTAAATTCAATATTCTAATTTTATAATTCTTCATCAACATCCATAATAATTTTACCACTGCCTGCACCCTCACCTAATTCTACATCTGCGTATTTAGTACCTGACCCTTTTTTGATTACATTTTCTACCGCTGCCCATTCAGATACGTGACTTTGTGGCACGACAATAGTAACTTCGTCACCAGCTTCGGCTTTAAAATAAGTGAGCGAAGCTAATAAAACTTTATAAGTTTTGCCTTCGGCTATAACT
Organism: uncultured Candidatus Saccharibacteria bacterium; assembly: GCA_964348935.1. GTDB lineage: Bacteria > Patescibacteriota > Doudnabacteria > UBA920 > UBA920 > PALSA-1336. The sequence goes on from CAYGEJ010000003.1 coordinate 43,031, forward strand.
TTAAAATCACCTTTTTCATCAACCAAAAGAATACCTAATTTTTTAACTCTTTCCACAGGTCCAATTTGTTTATAAATAAACGAACCGTCTTCAGAAATTGTAAGTTTAAGAACATCACCTTCAATAAGTTTAGATTTTGAAGCATAATTTGCTGGTACAGGGTACTGTTTCTTGTCTGGGCCTATCATATTCTGACCATCAAAGACCCCTTCAATAACTTTCCCGCCTTCAGAAACGCTAAAAGTCATAGCTTTTTCGGAAAGCTGACTCAAGTTGGCCTTAGTTGCATTTCCACCCATTAATTCGCGCATTATTTGTTTGGCGGATTGAATATTTTTCTCAGCCGAATCTATCATTTGCGCCAAAAGCGCTAAATTTGAAATTTTATCCATACTTTTTATTTTATTTTTGTTTCGAGATATTAAATTAAATCTTAACTATTATAACAGCAATCCCAAAAAGAAGCAAATATACTGAAAATACTACTTAATTCTTAATTCTGGCAATAACTTTGCCTTTTCAGAATTAGAAAGTAAATAATCACAAAATTTTGGGTACTTTATACATAACTGCTGAATAGTCATACCGGGCAAGGCGGCTTCCTCCAGGAAATCTGCAGAAGCTTTTAAGTCTTCAGAAATAATTTTAGATGCATACTCTTTAATTTCTTTTTCAAAAACTTTTAGATCATTAGCCTCATAACCAAAGTGTAGAGCTTGTTTTAAAGTACTTATTTCCTCAAAATCCTTTTCAATATCGGTTAGCATAGACAAAGTCTGATTCTCGTCTCTGCAATTTTTAATTTTAGAAATAACCCTCTGAGAAATCTCGGCTGCACGAGGCAAAGAAGTTCGGCGGGAACGAATTGCTTCCGCTAAAAACAATGCGACTAAATTATTAAAATTTTGTCCGGGGTATACTGCTTCCATAATTTTTATTTAATGATGCCCTCCGCCATGGCCGTGCCCATGACCTCCCCCGTGCCCTCCACCATGACCTCCTCCACCACTTGCGCCAAAAAATTCTGCAATTGAATTTTGTGGCTCAGTTACCGCTCCCACTCCAGCTTCCCAGGCAGAATCAGACAAATTCTCTATCCAGTCGCGCAAACCATTTTTTGCATATATATTTGCAAGGCTAATTACTGGCATTCCCACATCAATAATAAATGACTCATCATTACCATGATGATGCGAGTGCGATTCTACATGATGCCCTCCGCCAAGTGCTGACATAAGTTAAATCTGATAGTTAAAAATATAATCTCTATCGTTGAGCTTAAACTTCAACTCCTCTAAAAAAGTATAATTCAACGTGTGCTTATTTATAAAAGCTATTAAATCTGCTCTGGTAGTAACGTTATCACACACAGCGTAAAATTCTTTTAACAAGAAAACTATATCCTTTTTGGTAACCGTGCGGTTCATAAAGCTAAATGCCAAGAAAGCACAAAATATATGAATGTAATTCTCTTCCATAATTAAATCTTATAATAAAACCAAGCTAAATGCAATATTCCCAAATTAAAATTCTAAAGCCCTCGTTCAATATCTGGTAAGGCTTTACTCATATTTTCCGCAACTGCACTGGCCTTCATAATTTCTTCTTCTACCTCCGCTCTTGGCCTGCCGTGTTTTACTCGGGACAATTGACGTATTGCTTTTGCCTGTTCCTCGTTACCATTTCTCAAAAGTGGATAAGTGGATACATTAAACGGCTTACTAGCTGTACCATTGATCATTAACTTCATATACGCGTTATAACGGTCAATATTTACTAGATCAAACTCATTAAAAGTCGGTTTGAATTCCTTTGCCATAACTTCACTGTCTTCCGCACCAATTCGAAAACAAACCATACTGCCGGCGTTACCAAATACCGCATCTCTCAAATCTTTACTTGCCGCGCCTTGAGCCCCTGCTGCCTGTTCTAGTTGTCCTAAATATTGATGGGCAACAATTAAATTCAACCTGTACTTTCTCGCTTCAGAAAGAATAGAAGAAAAAGCATCAGTTATAAAATTTTGGAACTCATCAACATATAAGTAAAAGTCTGGGCGGTCTGCTTCTTTAGTATCAGCACGGGACAACGCTGCCATTTGTAGCTTGGAAACTATAATTAAACCGAGTAGTTTAGCATTAATTTCTCCAACTTTTCCTTTAGCTAAATTAATAAGCAAAATTTTTCGATTATCCATTACTTCTCTAAAATTAAAAGCGGATTTGGATTGACCGACGATGTTGCGCATCATGGAATTTTCAACAAACCTACCGACTTTGGATATTAAATAACCGAGCATTTCACTTTTGTGAAAATCGGAAGTTTTTGCCATTTCTTTTTCCCAAAATAATTTTACCACCGGATCTTTAAGCTTGCTGACTTTATACTTTTGAAATTCCGTATCGGTAAAAATCCTTGGAATATCTGTAATTGTTCCAGGATGCTCTTCGTCCGCCATTAAAGTAAGCATTGCGTTTCTCATATTATGCTCAAACATTGGCCCAAGCATAGCCGGGTCAGTCACTAATTTGTAGAAAATAGAAATCATTTCCTGTACTGCAAAATCTTTCTGCTCTTCACTATCCACTTCGAGCATATTCAATCCTAAAGGTCTATCCATATCAAAAGGTTCAAACAGAATAACATCTTCTGCCCGCTCTTTCGGAATATGCGGTAAAATATCTTCAATAAAATCACCGTGAGGGTCTATAATACAAAGACCCTCACCGTTCTTAATATCCTGAACCGACATATACTTCATAATTTCCGTTTTACCACTACCCGTACGCCCAATCACATACATATGACGCCTGCGATCATCCCTCTGCATAAAAACTTTAGTTTCCTGTCCCCGATAAATATTTCTACCGAGCAGTAACCCCTCGCTTGGTAAGTTTACTGGTGGCGATGCTTTTTTACTAACCAACCACTTAATATTCGGGGTTTCTATATACGGAGTTGGTAAGTGCCATAATGAAGCCAGCTCCTCAGTATTAAAAATACTTTTACTGCCATAGTCTCGAAATACTCTAAAGATATAATCTTTTAAAACATCATTTTTATCCCGTCTCTTTGTTTTCAATCCGTTAAACGGAGGCATATTGTATTGTAAAAATGAAGATAATAAATTACGCATATGCACATCTGCACTTCCAGGAATAGAAGATGAAGTAATAATTCTTATATTTGTTTTAAATCCAGGACGACTGGCCTTTTCTTCCAATTTTTTTACTATCTCCTGTTGCATTGGTGTTAACTGAATCGGCGAAGAATATCCGGACAGGTCTTTATGCGCATGCGAACCTTGTTGATTGTTTCCACTACCAACACCCGCCAAAGCTTTGCCCAAACTTCTCATAAAACCAATAAAAAAACGATAAAAATGTCCCTTCTCAACCATTTCCGGATTCTTACCCTGCTGAATTTCCAAAGCCATATGTCTGGGCCTACCCTGCCAAGAAGTTCCAGCAGGGCTAATAATATACTGAATTACCGCACCTTCGTTTTCTGCTAATTTACTCATTGCATTGGTCAGTGAATTCAGAGGATCACTTTCCGTAGTTTTATATGTACGAAATGGATACACTGACTGCTTACTTAACTCCAATTCTGCAACTTCAACTTTACCGTCTTTTTGAAACGGATTATACCCGGGCACTTCTTCAATAAAAGCATGCGGATACTGTGCTTGAATTTGTTTTTCCACTAATTGCTGTAAATGCCTTGGGCAATTTACATAAAAAGCAATTTTTTTGTCGGTACAAGCAATTTCAAAACTAAAATAATCCTTACCTAAAAGCCAGCCCTTATAATGACCACTTTCTGAAAGCGAGGTAAATAATTGCTCTGCTACTGAAATTAAAAGCTTTTTCTCTTCTTCATTTTTTGGCCGACTATCATCTTTGTCAGGTGAGCCATCTTTTGGCATTTGAATTTCCAAAAATACCCAGTCCTGAATTCTTGGTACTATATGTTTGGTATGATACCTATGGATTTTGTAGTAATAAAAAAGAACAGCAAAAAATATTGCTGTCAGTCCAATTAAAACTAGCACTGTTATATTGAATGTGCTTAACTCAAAAATCATTTATTTTTGTTTTTATATATTTCTAGCTCTAACCACCCTTAGACTTTTCCTTAGCGTGTTTTATAAGGGCTTCCATTGCCTCATAACCGGCTCCTAACTCACTAGCTTTAATCAGATCTATATCACCACTTAACGCACCGGCTAAAACTTCTGGAGAAATGTCTTTATTCGGAATTGAATTTATGTTTTCTTGACTTCCTGAGTACAAATTTTCTTCAGACACAGGCGCTACCACTACCCCACTATCTATGGCTTTTATTTGTTCTCGTATGTCCTCTGCTCGTTTCGGATCTAAATTTTTATCTCCCAACAATATCTCTAAATTTCTTTTTGTCTCATTTTGTTTAGCATTATCAACAAAACCTTCGGGTACAGGTTGGATTTCAATATTTTGTTGTTTAGATAATTCTGAAGCCATAAATTACTTAACTATTATACCATATAATAACTAAATATTATACACCTTTTTTAACATTTTGTCAACCATTTTAGAAAAAATACTATAGCTATACATAATATAACTAAACAATGAAGATTTAATAAGTTTAATTTAAAGGGTCACTACTATTACTTATTAACGATCTTTAGCATAGCGTACTTTTCATTATTAAAAGTGTTAAAGCCGACCGCTTCAAAAAGATCAACCGCACTCGTTACACTCAATACCTCAAAAATTTGTAGTTTCTTAGCTTTCTTTAAACAAAGTAAAATTAACTTTTTTCCAATTCCTTGGTGCTGGTACTCTTCTTTCACAACCAAGCTCCTAATTTCTGCAAGACGCTTTGAATAAACCTCCAAGGCACAACACCCCACCACTTCCCCGTCTGCCAAAGCAACAAAAAACTCCTCAACTTGGGGAAAAAACTTTTGTACTAACTGTTTTGGATAAAGCTTAATTAACTTTTGAATATTTACCCAATCTGCTTTGGTTGCAGGTCTATAAGTTACTTTCTTCATCTTCTATCAAGATCGTTTAAAGCTTTAACACTACCCGACAAAGTTTTCAATGTTTTGCTTAATTTATCTGTAATAAAATCACCAAGAGCAAATAGTTTTTCGATTTTAGCCTTGTTTGTTAAATACTTAGGGGTATATATGTAGACTTGATTTCCTATAAATTCCAAATTACAATTCGGCCAATTTTCTAACATCTTAGAAATAAAATCGGGAGTAAATAATTGCAAAGTTTCTATTTCATACTGCTCTTTGGTATATAAATCAAATTTATTATCTAATTTTTTATCAGTTTTTATTTTTACTGAATTATTAAAAGTAGCCCTTATACCACCAAAATACTGGCTATCCACCACAAGTAATACTGGAGGTAAACTAAAATTATAAGTTAATCGAATTAAGGTAAATCGTTTAAACTCTTTGTGCTTACCGCTACCAATGGTATAAATATAATTAAATAGTTTTACTGGTATTTTATGTAATTCACCACTAAATACATTGGAAACATAAGGACTATGGCCAATATTAAACAATGCACACTCTTTATCTTTTATAACCTCTGTTTTTGAATAGGTCAGATTATGGTTTTGAGCAAATTGTTGAAAAAATAAATTTTCAAATAATAAAGTATACCTTCTATTTACTATTGCAACCAATGTAATTGGTATTCCTAAAATAACCACAAATACACCAATTAAATCTTCCTCAGTCATCTTAAAATTAGGCATATACCACCAATAAAAAAATAGACTGGTTATCAAGAGCCATGAAAATAAAACAAACCAAAAAAGTCTTTTTTCGTCCAAAGTATAACTTCCAATAAAAGCTTTATGTGCATCACTGTCCACATCCTCAACTACAAAACCTTCAGGAAGCACAGGCTTTCTGGTGAACATTGAATATATTGTTTTAAAAAAGCTCATTCTTTTATATTTTATTTTCTTTTGTCCATTTTTCTTCGAGTCTCCTAACACCCGCTTCGTCAAAGCCAAAATGATGCCCAATTTCATGCCAGACCACACGGCGAACTAAATTTGGAATATTAGGTTCTCCACCAGAAAATTTTTCTATAGTTCCTTTCCAAATTGTAATTTTATCTGGTAAAGTTGGCATAATCCCATAACTACTTCCGCGGTTAAGCTGAGAAACGCCATGATACAGCCCAAACAAACTATTATTCGGACTTTCCCCTTCCTCTACTATAATTGCTACGTTATTAAGCTTGTTTTGAATAGCCTCAGGCAAAGCCTCTACCGACTGAGTTACCAAACTTTCAAAGTCTTCTAGTTGCATTATAGATTATATTTAACCATTTGTTGTTTAAAATCTGGGAAATTTGTATAAAATTCGGCATTAAAACCAAATTCCTTAGCCGAATCTATTGCTGATTGCTCATCATCCAGCACCAACACCTCGCTCTTTTCTACTTTAGGAATTCTATTATAAGCTTCTTGCCAGAAATTTATATCTGGTTTTAAGTAGCCAAGTTCTGCTGATGGTAATTTATCGTCTAATATATTTTTTAATCCTGCTACTTTCCATAAATATTCAACCCTATATTTTTCATTATTGGTAGAGAGGTAACACTTAATGCCTTTACTTCGCAAACCTAAAATATATTCTTTCATTTCTAAATCCACAGTCGCTTCACCACTAAACCAGTAATCCATTATTTCTTCTACTGTGCCAGGCCAGTTCCAAACCGGTATCCACTTTACAAGCTGTTCTCTTAAATCTTTTTTTCCTAATTCACAGTCAATAAAATCTGTTTTAAAAAAAGATGTTATATTTTCAGGGTCAACTATAATTCCACGATCTTCTTTTAACCTTTGACTAAAATATTTAACTCTTTTAATAATAGGCCCATCGCAGTCAAATAATATAACTTTTAACATAAATATTTAATTAAAAAACCTGCCACCGCCAGCTGGCGGTATTATGGCAGGTTTTTATCTTCGAGTAAAATATATAACTTAGCAAATTAGCACACTATATCTGTATTATCAGTTTTTATCTGTGTATCTGTGGTCTAAAAGCCTTCGTAATCATGCATGGTTAATTGGGCTTCAACTTTCTTGATTATTTCTATAACCACAGAAACCACAATGAGCAAACTAGTACCTCCAAAAGTTAAGGAAGTCGTACCAGTATAATTTTGCATCACCAAAGGCAAGATAGCAATTACCGCCAAAAAGAAAGCACCAGCTAGGGTAATTCTACTTAGAACCATACTTAGAAAATCTGCTGTCTGACCACCAGGTCTAAGACCCGGGACAAAACCGCCATTCTTTTGTACATTGTCGGCAATCTCAGTTGGATTAAACACAACAGCAGTGTAAAAATATGTAAAAGCCATAACCAATACAAAATAAGTTACGCCATAAAACAATCCTTGAGAGTTAAACAAGGCAATAGTCTTAGTTGCTAGGTTTGCCAAAACTGGACTCTTTGCACTCAAGAAAAATTGCGCTATCATTGCTGGAAAAAGCATAACAGAAATAGCAAAAATAATAGGAATTACACCGGCTTGGTTTAATCTTAAAGGCAAATGGGTATTAACACCACCAAAAAGTTTATTTCCTCGAACACGTTTGGCGTACGCAATAGGTATATTCCTCTGAGCCTCGGTCACCAGCACCACTCCGGCAATCACAATTAACACCATCGCAGCAAAAGCTAAAACCATTGGGAGTTTTGTTGGGTCATACCAGCTTGTAATAAAACCAAAATTAGCAGGAAGAGAAGCCACAATACCTGCAAAAATAATTAAGGAAACACCGTTTCCGATATCAAATTCCGACATAATTTCACCAAGCCACATCATTAACATAGTTCCGGCAGTTACAGAAATTAACACTGTAAACCATTGAAAAGGAGTAAAAACACCTAATACCGAAGCACCGCCCTGGCTTTGTAAAAGTCTAATTGTACCAAAAGCCTGAAGTGGTGCCAAGGCTATGGTTAAATAGCGAGTATATTGATTTATTTGAGTACGTCCGGCTTCGCCACCTTCTTTTTGCATTTCTACTAAAGATGGTATAACAATAGTTAACAATTGCATTATAATAGAGGCCGTAATATAAGGACCAACGCCTAACATGGCAACTGAAAAGTTGGTTAGACCACCACCGGAAAAAATATCCAATAAATTAAAAAATTGGCTTTGGGCAAAATAACTCTTAAGTCCGCTAACATCTATACCCGCAATCGGCACATGGGCCAAAACTCGGGTTAAAAATAAAAGACCCAACACAATTAAAATTTTATTGCGAAGGTCTTTAGTTTTCCAAATTAAAGAAATTTTGTTCATTTTGATAGCGATTAGTATTTAGTAATTAGCGATTAGCCACTATTCCCTATTCGCTTATCGCTATAGGCTTTTTATAAAATTTTACCGCCGGCTTTTTCAACAGCTTCTTTAACAGAGGCTGAAACCGGAAGTTTAATAGAAAGCTTCTTTTTGATTTCACCTTTAAGAACTTTAACTTTAGTAACAGCACCATCCACAATTCCTTTAGATTTTAAGGATTGCAAGTTAACTGTATCACCATCGTTAAAAATATTCAAACTTGAAAGATTAACAGCGGTAGCTTTGACATTCAAACCTCTAAAACCGCGGGATTTAGGCAACTGCCTTACAAGTGGTTGGCGTCCACCTTCAAAAGTCGCTGGCATTTTACTGTGACCAGTACGTTTGGTTTGACCCTTGTTACCACGAGTGGAATAAGTACCTTTTCCGCTACCCAAACCACGACCGACAACTTTACGGCGATGTACTGATTTTGGATTTTTCTTGAGTTGATGTAATTTGATCATAAATGTTACGAATACGAATTATTACGAACTTACGAATTTTGCACAAACTTAGTTTCGTAAGTTCGTACATGTTCGTACTTCGTAAAGTTAATTACTTTCTCATCTTTGCTAAGGTTTCTCTGCTCTTCATTTTACTAAAAGCAGCGAATACAGCTTTAACATTGTTAACTTTGTTGTTAGAACCAAGCATTTTTACCACTACGTTCTTCACACCGGCTAACTCCATAACAGAGCGAACCGCACCTCCGGCAATAACACCAGAACCAGGTTTAGCAGGTTTCATCATTAAACTGCTGGACTTATACTTGATATTTAATAAATGAGGTATAGTCTCGTTAACCAAAGGAAGGGTGACCATGTTTTTCTTAGCAGCATTTACAGCTTTATTCACACTTTCAGAAACATCAGCTCCTTTTTTTAAGCCCATTCCTACTTTACCTTTGTGGTCACCAATAACAACTAACGCACGAAAACGCATACGTTTACCACCAGCTACGACACGGGTAACACGCTTAACTTCCACCACTTTCTGGTCGAATTCGCTTTTTTCTCGGCCTTCGCCTTCACGTTGTTGTCTTCTTCGTTTTTCCATAAAATATAGTTGTAAGTTCTAATTAAAATTCAAGTCCGCCTTCACGGGCGCCTTCTGCTAAAGATTTAACTCTTCCATGATATGGGAAACCACCGCGGTCAAACTTTACAGCTTTAATGTTCTTTACCATGGCTTTGGTAGCGATCATTTTACCAACTTCTTTCGCAACATCGCTCTTCTTACCCTTGGTCTTTACCTCGGCACTGGAAGCGGCGACTAAAGTTTTACCAGCTGTATCATCTATTAACTGAGCGTAAATATGCCTGTTTGCTTTAAAAACTGCAAGTCTTGGTCTCTCGGCAATACCAACTACCCTGCTACGAACTCTTTTGTGGCGGATTGCAAGTTTTAAATTTTTCTGCTTGTTCTTGTTCATATGTTTTAGTTAAAAGTTCTAAGTTGTAAAGTTCTAAGTTGTAAGTACTTACTACTTACCAACATACAACTTACTACTTGATTTATTTTCCGCCTCCGACCACTTTCACTACTTTACCAGCTTTTCTTAAAATGACTTCGTCGGAATATTTAATACCTTTTCCTTTGTATGGCTCAGGTTTTTTGAGTTCGCGAATTTCAGCAGCGAACTGTCCGACCTGTTGCTTATCTGCTCCTGTAATAGTAATAGTATTTTTATCTACAACAACAGTTATTCCAGTTGGAATATCAACTTCTACCGGGTGAGAAAAACCTAATGCCATAACAATCTTGGTTCCTTGAGTGGCTACCTTAAAACCTACCCCAACAACTTCCAACTTTTTTTCAAAACCTTTAGTTACTCCTTCAACCAAGTTCTGAATTAAAGCGCGGAATAAACCCCAAAGAGCTTTCTCCTTCTTGTTTTCCTTACCTTTGACATCTACTAAAATTTCTTTTTCATTTACAACAACTTCCACTTTTTCATGGATAGGCAATATTAAAGTTCCTTTAGGACCAGTTACGGTTAAGGTAAGATCTTTCTTCACAGCAGTGACTCCGGAAGGAAGCATTACAGGTTTTTTTCCAACTCTAGACATAAATGTAATTTAGGGACTATAACTATAATTTATAACGATAACAATTAATTGTTAGAGTTATGTTTATTGTTATTGTTAATTAATATTTTACCAAATCTGACAAACGACTTCTCCACCAACCTTAGACTTGCGGGCTTGTCTATCTGTCATTAAGCCTTTAGAAGTAGAAACCACAGTTACTCCATATCCGCTGTTCGTTCGAGGAATTTTATCTGAAGCCAAATAAATTCTTTGACCGGGCTTACTCACTCTTTTAATACCTGCTATTACAGACTCACCACTTTCAGTATATTTTAAGTTAACTTGAAGCATTTTATGGGTACCGGTTACTTCATTAACACCAGCCACAAAACCTTCTTTAAATAGCAATTGAGCTAAGTTAGCTTTGAATTTTGAAAATGGTAAAACTAGCTCAGTTTTCTGGGCAGCGGCCGCATTGCGGATGCGAGTTAACATGTCGGCTATTGGGTCTGTGAACATAGTATTAGTTAAAATTTAAATTAATTACCAGGAAGCTTTTACAACGCCGGGAATTTCTCCCTTACTTGCCAGCTCTCTAAAACATATACGGCACATATCGAAATCTCTCATATAGGCAGCTTTACGTCCACACTTCCAACATCTTCTAATAAGCCTAGTTGAAAATTTAGGTTTAATTCTGCTTCGCTTGGATTTTGCAATTTGTGCTTGTGTAGCCATATTTTTTTACTTCTTAAAAGGAAATCCCATTTGTGTTAATAATTCTCTTGCTGGCTCATCTTTACCAGCGTTTGTTACTATCGATACTTCTAGACCAAATACATTTTCTAAACTTTCTGAGGAAATTTCAGGGAAGAACAATTGTTCTTTAAGTCCCAAGTGGTAGTTACCGCGTCCGTCAAAACTGTTCTTTGGCACTCCTTGAAAATCTCTGACGCGAGGAAGTGCAATATTGATTAACTTATCCAAAAAGCTATACATTCTATATCCTCGGAGCGTGCAAACCACACCAACAATTTGATTCTCTCTGACTTTAAATCCGGCAATTGATTTTCTGGCTTTAGTCTTTACAGGAGTTTGTCCGGTAACCTTCTTTATATCTTCAACAATCAATTCAATCTTTTTCTTATCGTCTTTGAATTTACCAACGCCAACAGTAACCATGACTTTAACAATTTTTGGCACTTCCATAACATTCTTAAAGCCAAACTTCTGTTTTAAAGCTGGTGCAATCTTAGTATTAAATTGTTCCTGTAATCTTTCCATAAATCTATTCTATAAAAATTATTTTATACTGCTTTACCGCTGGCTTTTGCAATTCTTTGCTTATTACCATTTTCCAAAAAAGTATAGTTAACACGGGAAGGATTTCCGGAATGCGGGTCAACAAGCATAACTTTCGATATTGGTAAACCGCCAAAGAAAGTTACCTTTTTGCCTTTTTCACCAGCTTTTTTTGCACGTTCAAACTTGGTGTGCAAATTTACGTTCTCAACCACAAGCTTGCCAATCTTAGGCATAACTTTTATAACTTTACCTGTTTTACCCTTATCTTTTCCGGAGAGAATTTTAACGGTATCGCCTGTCTTAATTTTTAGTCTAATGTTATTCATATTAAATTACTTCAGGGGCTAATGATACAATCTTTTTAAATCCGTCCTCAAAAGCACCTTTAGCTTTTTCACGAATTTCACGAGGAATAGGTCCGAATATACGAGTACCTTTTGGTTCACCTTTTTCTTTATCCACCAATACACCGGCATTTTCATCAAAGCGAATGTAAGAACCATCTTTTCTACGAATTTCTTTGCGCAATCGAACAATTACAGCATAAACCTTATCACCTTTTTTCAATGTGGAAGTTGGAGATACTTGCTTTACAGATCCTGCTACTACGTCACCAATACGAGCAAAACGGTTGCTATTTTTTCCGTTAACAGAAAAAACGTTGACGATTTTTACGCCGGTGTTATCTGCTATTTTAATCCATGATCGTACTTGTAACATATTGTTTTAAATTTATCAGCTTGTCAGCTATTCAGTAAATCAGTATTACTGATTCGCTGAGCAGCTGACGAGCCTATTTTCTATATTAAGCTTTGCTAATTACTTTAAACTTCTTATCTTTGCTAATAGGTCTAGTAGATTCAATAATAACCCTGTCTCCTTTGTGGTATTCATTGGTCTCGTCATGTGCCTTAAACTTCTTGGAAACAGTATAAGATTTCTTATATTTATTATGACGCTTTCTCATATCAACTTTAACCACAACGGTCTTATCCATTTTATCGGATGTAACCAAGCCGGTCATTTGTTGTTTTTTAGGGGTTGTTGTTGTCATATTCTTACTTGCTATTTACTGTTTGATGAAGATAAGTCATGGCTCTGGCAATATCTTTCTTAACTGCTTTGAGCTCGTTAGTATTCTTTAATTGATTCAACTTTATTTTAACTGCTAAATCATGAGCCTTCCCTCGAAGTTCAGTAATCATATGCTTGATTTCGGATTCAGATTTAGATTTAAATTCTTTAAATTCCATATGTATTAGTTACTAGTTTCTAGTTGCTAGTGATTAGTAAAAAGTTGCTAAGATTCTAGCCACTTATCACTAACCACTAGTCACTTGTCTTAACCTCTGTGTTCCTTTACTAAAAATCTTGATTTCACTGGTAATTTGTAACTGGCGAGCCTCATAGCTTCCTGTGCCTGTTCTTTAGTTACGCCATCCATTTCAAATAAAATTCTACCTTTTTTTACAACGCTGACAAAGTGGTCAACTGCACCTTTACCTCCACCCATAGGGCTTTCGTTACCGTGTAAAGTTACAGGCTTGTCTGCAAAAATTCTAATCCAAATTTTTCCACCCCTTTGAACATAACGTGTCATTGCTCTTCTAGCTGCTTCAATTTGACGAGCAGTAACCCAAGAGCTTTCCATGGCTTTAAGAGCAAATGTACCGAAGGCAATCTCTTGCCCGGCAGTTGCTTGACCATAGGTATGACCGCGGTGATGTTTGCGGTGTTTAAGTTTTTTAGGGATGAACATATAGTAATATTAAAATCTACAATTATTTAACTTTTTCTTCTTTAACTACTTTTCCATTTGGAATTCTTCTTTCAAAGATATCCCCTTTATAAATCCAAACTTTAATTCCGACTGTGCCATATGTGGTAAATGCTGTACTTCTGGCAAAATCTATATTAGCTCTTAAAGTATGTAATGGAATTTTACCTAAAGACAAATGCTCAGTTCTGGCAATATCAGCTCCGTTCAAACGTCCGCCAATAGCGACTTTAGCACCTTTTGCTCCAGCATTCATTATTTGCTCCAAGCTTTGCTTCATCAATCTTCTAAAGGCTACGCGTTTTTCCAACTGCTCAGCTATTCCGTTTGCAATAACCAGGGCCTGTAAATTAACATCTCTTATTTCTTCTATGTTTACTTTCAATTCCTGTTTAATTCCAAGCTTGGTCTTAATCTTCTTTTTTAACTCTTCAATCCCAGCTCCACCTTTACCAATAATTATACCAGGTTTGGTGGTCTTAATAATTACAGTGATTGTTCCGTCATTAAGTCTTTCAATATCAATTCTAACTAAACCGGCCTTCTTTAAATGCAATTCCAAGTACTCTCGGATTCTTACATCTTCTTTTAATTGCTTAGCGTAACCATTCTTAGAAAACCACTTGGATTTCCAGGTATCAGTAATCTTTACGCGTAATGAAGTTGGATTTATCTTATGTCCCATAATTTAGTTAGTTTAGTTAGTTAGAGAACAGGTTCTCTAATAATCTCTGCTGTTGTTTATTCTCCGGTTTTTCTATTAAATAATCTTCTCTTATTGGCTACTTTATTCATTTTCATCTGTTCATCAGTTTTGAATACCTGACTCTTCTTTTTCTCGTCGCTAGCAGCCCTCTTATTTACAGCTTCCTTGCTATCAACGCTTACTTCAGCAGGCTCTTCTTTTGCTTTATTTAAGAATCCAAGTTTGGCCTTACTAGCCTTACCAGCCTTGCGTTCTTCTAAAACTAAATTAATATGGCACATTTTTCGCTTTATTTCGAAAGCGCTCCCACGTGCTCTAGGGAAATACCTTTTCATAACTTTTCCCATATCTGCTGTTACATCTTTAACAAAAAGGAATTGAGTGTCATATGAAAAATTATTTTTTGCATTGGCAATTGCGGATTCAAGCAACTTTATCAACATTGGAGCAGCTTTTTTATTTGCGTGCTGAAGCTGGACAATAGCATCCTGTGCATTCATACCCTTAATTAGGTTAGTTACCAAGCGCATTTTTCTTGGAGCAATATGAAGATGCCTTGCAGTAGCATGTACTAATTTAGGTGATTCAGTTTTTGTAGTTGCTTTATTCATAATTCAGTTGCTAAGTAACTTATATACTTATTCGCTTATTTACTCATATGCTTGTTTTAAACTACTTCTTTGCTGGTTCCTTTGTGGCTGTCATTTTGGCTTTTTCTGCTTCAGCTTTTGCCATTTCTTGCTCTTTAGCCATCTTACCACCATGCCTAATGAATTTGCGAGTAGGAGAGAATTCACCTAATTTGTGACCAACCATGTTGTCGGTAACAAATACAGGCGTGTGTGCCCTGCCGTTATGCACCAAGAAGGTAAAGCCTACAAATTCCGGAGCAATAGTACAGGAACGAGACCAGGTTTTAATCTGGGTTTGTCCGGCTTTGCCGTTTTGCACTTTCTTTAAGACTCTTGGGTCTACGTATGGTCCTTTTTTAAGTGATCTAGACATAAATTACTTAGCTCTTCTCTTTATTATCATTTGATTAGAATACTTTTTCTTACTTCTGGTCTTCACTCCGAGTGCGTGTCTGCCCCAAGGAGTTTTTGGATATTTCATACCAATTGGGTTATGACCTTCTCCTCCACCATGAGGGTGATCTACTGGGTTCATAGCTTTACCACGTACACTTGGTCTCCAACCCATCAATCTCTTTCTTCCGGCTTTTCCAATTCTGACATTCATCCAGTCACTGTTAGCAAGTTGTCCAATTGTAGCTAAACAAGTATCTTTAACTTTTCTAATTTCACTGCTAGGAAGCTTAAGTAAGGAATAGCCTGCTTCTGTAGTTTGCAATGTTGCGTATGCGCCTGCACTTCTAGCCATTCTGCCACCTTGTCCAGGTGCTAACTCTATATCGTGAACCAAAGTACCTACAGGTATATTCTTTAAAGCTAAACGGTTTCCAGGTAAAATTTCTGCTGTTTCGCCGTACATTACTCTGTCGCCAACTTTAAGCCCTTGTGGGGTTAAAATATATTGCTTGTCTCCGTTAGAATATGCTAATAAAGAAATAAAAGCAGTTCTGGTTGGATCGTATTCAATAGTAGTAACTATAGCAGGAATATTCTTTTTATTCTCTCTGGAAAAATCTACAATTCTGTATTTGCGTCTGGCTCCACCACCCTGGTGTCTAACAGTAATTTTACCGCTGTTGTTGCGACCTGCTGGCTTAGCCTTGCTGACAATTAAACCTTTAGGGGTTTTAGTCTTTTTATGCAATACCGAATAATCGGTCACACTATGAATGCGCCTTCCAGGAGATGTTGGTTTGTATAATTTTACGGCCATATAATAAATCTAAATATTTTATACTACGTCGGTTAATCCTTCAATCTTGTCGCCTTTTCTAAGTGTAACGATTGCTTTTTTAAAGGCTTGTGTCTTTCCTTTTGTTTTACCAAAAGTCCTGACTTTGCCTTTGTTATTAATCATATTCACTTGAACAACCTTCACTTTATAAAATGCTTCTACAGCTTTCTTAACTTCTACTTTATTGGAAGCTTTTAAAACTTTAAAAACATATTTATTTAATGCAGACAAATGTCCGGATTTTTCAGAAATTCGTGGTTGGATTAAAACAGTAGGAATTCTAATTTCAGGTGCGGATGAAGAAGAAGCTTCTGCTACTGCAGCCTTCTCTTTCTTTTCTTCAGTTTTACTCTTTAGAATGGCCATATGTATGGAAAATTATCTTCTGGAATTATTTCTTCTCTTTAATCTTTAAATAAGTTTTTTCAATTACTCCAAGACTGTCTTTTAACACAATCATGCTATCAGCCTTTAAAACATCAACGAGGTTCAAGCTACTAGCCAATACGGCTGTTACAAAAGGAAGGTTTCTGGTGCCTCTGACCAATTTGTCGTCTTTCTTAGGCATAACCAACAACTGCTTTTTGCCGATAGTATTTACCGAGGCTTTTAAACCTTGTAAAACCTTCAACATATCTTTAGTTTTTGGTTGATCTAAGTTAATTTGGTCAACAACGATAAATTGATTGTCTTTAGCTTTATCGGAAAGGGTCATAAACAAAGCCTGAGTTTTAGCCTTCTTGTTTATTTTTAATTCCCAGTTGCGAGTAGATCTTGGACCAAAGGTAACTCCACCATGTCTCCAAATAGGACTTCGTGTAGAACCAGCGCGAGCTCTTCCAGTACCTTTTTGCTTCCAAGGCTTTTTACCACCACCACTTACTTCACCTCTGGTTTTGGTATTAGAGCTTCCCTGACGGGAGTTAGTCATATGAATTCTAGTTGCTTCAGCGAGTAAATGAGCGTTTGGCTTAACATCAAAAATCTTTGAGTTTAACTCAATATCGCCAATGGCTTCTGCTTTCTGGTTGTAAAGTTTGACTTTCATAGTGTTAGATACTCAACTAGTTTATTTCTTCTTCTTAACTTCTTTTTCCTTTTCAACTCTTACCAAATCCTTTACTTTTCCGGTCGAAACAATTTTTACTAAACCGTTTCTGTGTCCTGGAACAGCACCTTTTAAAGTAATTAGGTTATTCTTGGCGTCCACTTCAACAACTTGCAAATTCTTAACAGTAACTTGTTCTACACCAAAGTGACCAGCCATTCTCATACCTTTTCTGACGTGCTGAGGAAAACGTTGTCCAATAGAACCAACACTGCGTGGCTTATCGTGACCGTGACTAGCAGGAAAACCAGCGAAACCATGTCTTTTCATAGCACCAGCGAAACCTCTACCTTTACTTACACCTATTATATCTACCACTTCTCCAGGGACGAAACCAGAAATATCAACATTTTGTCCTTTGGTATATTTTTCAGCATCTTCTACTCTAAATTCAGATAAAACGGCAAAACTTCCCAAATCCTTTAAGTGACCTTGTAAAGATTTAGAAAGCTTTTTCTTTTTTCCCGTACCAATTTGTACTGCGCTATATTTGTCTTTTCCGGAAATAGTCTTAACCTGAGTCACAACCATTTTACCAGCTTTTACCACAGTAACAGGAATAACTTCACCAGTGGCGGAGTCAAAGTACTGAGTCATATTCAATTTGTGTCCAACTAAGAAGTTCATGTTCTAGAAAATTAAAAATACGGGCCGATTTGCCCGCATGAATAAAAATAGATTAGTCTATCCTTACTTATGTGAGTAAATCGTTTTCTATTTCCTTGATCTGCCAGCTGGCAAATTTGGGGTAATAGAACTAATTTACAATTATTTAACTCATCTTGATTTCTACATCTACTCCTGCCGGTAAGCTCAAATTTGTTAGAGCGTCTATTGTCTTTGGAGTTGCGGAGACTATATCTATTAATCTCTTATGGACACGCATTTCAAATTGCTCTCTACTGTCTTTGTGTACGAAAGTGGAACGAAGTACAGTGTACTTTGTTTTTTCGGTTGGCAATGGAATGGGCCCAGAAATAGTAGCGCCAGTTCGCTTGGCTGTTTCCACAATCTGTTTAGCACTTTGATCAATAAGCTTATGGTCATAAGCTCTTATCTTTATGCGGATTTTTGGTACTGCTACTTCCTTGTCCATTTTGTTAAGGATCTTATTTATATTTAATTAAATTATGCGCTTTTTAAAAGGCTTTTATTCTTTTTCGAAGCACTTGCAATATTTTATACGATGTTTGTATATTTGTCAAATGGTTTATACCACAATTTCATATACAACTAACAACCTTGACAAAAGGCTTGAAAAGGTGTATAATAAATATCTTAGTGTCAAAATTTAGTGAATATTTATTTGGATTTAATGGCTTTCCTATGCGGGAAAAACTATAAAATCTTAATCTGGTGCTCGCTAAACAATCTCCTGGAGGAGAAAATGAAACAAGACCACTCGAACCTTGATTGGTTCGTAAGGGATTTCATGACAGTGATCATAATCCTTTTCGTGTTGTTTGCCCCGACCGTCTGGCTGACACTGGATACGGCCAACATTAAAGGAAATCCATCGGCCTACGTTTGGGAGCGAACCGTCGTCGCAATTAAATAGCGATGGCGAATAAAACAAAAATGGAAGCGTGTCGGCTCCCCCCACGCGCTTCCACCAATTTTCTTTTTTTACTACTTACTACACAAGCTAATATTTCTTCTAGCAAAATTGTTTACAAATCCTTGTAACCAGTTTTGTCAGAAGGATAGCAGTATCAAATTCTTCGACAACAGGGAGAATCCCCATGCAAATAGTTCTGGACCAAAAAGGCTTCTACGAAGCCGCACTGCTCGGCCTCGAGGCGCAAAAAACGCGCATCGAGAAAATGATCACCGGCATTAAGCAACTCGCCGGCAAAAAACCGGTAACGACGAACATCGCCGAGGCGGCCAAAGTCGCCATCGGCGCCCGCAAAAAGCACGCCAACGGTGCCGGCGCCAAACGCAAAAAACGGAACCTGAGCCCCGAAGCTCGCCAGCGTATCGCCGATGCGCAAAAGAAGCGCTGGGCGGCGTTCCGGAAGGACGGCGCGGCGGCCTAAAGGAGGAATATAGCGAAATATGATGTTTCGCTCAAACAAACACACGCGGTAGAAGACACTATGTCTTTTACCGCTATTTTTTATATTTGCTAAATTTCTATAAAATCTCTAGACTACTATAAAATCACTAAGGGGGAAACGATGCCTAAACACACCGTCTTCTTTATTTTTTTCGCCCTAGGCCTTAATGCCCAGCAAGCGAGCGAGAGTAAGTTCCGTTGTAGCGACGGGAACGTAACTTGGAAACCCGGCAACACGCCGAGCACAAAGGATCAAGGGTCCGCGCAAACGGAGTGCTGCAAGCTCCGCACCAACTACCAAAACTACGGCAAAGACCAAAAAGACCTGGAGGCATGCAAAAATATACCTCCGGACAAAGAACGTCTTGACCTGTTCTATGTAGAGTGTCGTATGTTCAATATGCCGTGGTGCTCCTATCTACTCCCCAAATCAATGGGAAAGGACTACTCCACCAAACCCAAACCTCCTGCAAAGGCCACAAAGAAACTCAAGTAAATCCACCGGTCGGGATACCTCTCAGGTTCCCCGACCGCATTTTTTTAATTAAACTATTTTTCTCAATGCTAATTGCATTCTCTCCTCTATGTATAAATAGAAATTTTATTTACACATCTGCCAAAACAAAACTCCTCCCGATAAAATCGGGAGGAGTTTTTCTATAAACTATTAGCTAACAGCTATAAGCTATTTTAAAATTTTTGTTACAACACCAGCACCTACAGTGTGCCCACCTTCTCTGATGGCGAATTTACCTTTTTCTTCTAAAGCTACTGGGGTAATTAACTTAACTACCAATTTTACAGTATCTCCAGGCATAACCATTTCTTGGCCTTCTGGCAAAGTAATGTCACCGGTAACGTCGGTTGTTCTAATGTAGAATTGTGGCTTATAACCTTTAAAGAATGGAGTATGACGTCCGCCTTCTTCTTTGGTCAAAACATAAATTTCAGTTTCAAATTCTGTATGTGGGTTAATGGAACCTGGTTTACATAATACTTGTCCGCGTTCTACTTCATCTTTCTTAGTACCACGAAGCAAAATACCAGCATTGTCCCCTGCCATACCGCTATCTAACTGTTTATTGAACATTTCAATACCAGTTACAACAGTTTTTGCTGTTGGCTTAAGACCAACGATTTCAATTTCTTCGTTAATCTTAATTTGACCTCTTTCAATTCTACCTGTGACTACAGTTCCTCTTCCTTCAATTGAGAAAATGTCTTCGATAGGCATTAAGAAAGGTTGATCAACTTCACGAGTAGGATCAGGGATGTAAGTATCTAAAGTATCAACCAATTTTAAAATAGTTGCTTCATATTCAGCATCGCCTTCCAAAGCTTTCAAAGCAGAACCACGAATAATTGGAGTATCTTTTCCAGGGAAATCATACTTTGTCAAAAGATCTCTAATTTCTTCTTCTACTAAGTCCAACAGTTCAGCATCCTGAACCATATCACACTTGTTCATATAAACAACAATGAACTTAACACCTACCTGGTTAGCAAGCAAAATATGCTCACGAGTTTGAGGCATTGGACCGTCAGCGGCGGATACCACCAAAATAGCACCATCCATTTGAGCAGCACCAGTTATCATGTTTTTGATATAGTCAGCGTGACCAGGACAGTCTACGTGAGCGTAGTGTCTCTTGGCGCTTTCGTATTCAACGTGAGCGGTGTTAATGGTAATACCACGGGCTTTTTCTTCAGGAGCGTTATCGATAGAATCGTATGCTCTTGCTTTTGCTCCTCCAGTTTTGGAAAGCACAGTAGTAATAGCAGCTGTCAAAGTGGTTTTACCGTGGTCAACGTGACCAATGGTTCCAACGTTGACGTGTGTCTTACTACGGTCAAATTTATCAGCCATTTGTTTTAGCCTTTCTTTCTCCTGCCTAGGCAGGAGGATTTGCTCGAGAAACCCTAGGTCTTAAGCCCTGTAGATATTTGGCACAAGACCAAGGGTTTATCTCTTTTTTCCCTTACGGAATCCAGAGCAAAAATTAATTATTTACATAAATATCCGCCAAAATGTTATTAAGGCGAACAAGATATATTTTAAAGATATTTAATCTAATTGTCAAACCGGAGCTTATTTCGTAAATTTAAAAGTATTTAAAATTTGCTCTAAAACTTCCATTGGCTTTGTTTGGTCTATTTCTGTTTTTGTACCTGGCTCATAATTAGAAATATTGGCAGTATGAATGGTTAAAGCCAACTCAAAGCAACTGTTACCGTTAAGTGTTCTATAAATTGTGGCATCGTATAAATTTCCAGCTCCTACACCAGAAGTTTGACCTACATAATAGGTAATGCCGTTAATTACCTTCGTAGATGTCATTGGCTTGCCAGTATCCTGGTTCATAAAACACAGCGCACTATCTTTAGCATAGGCAGTACTTATTGTAAAAGCTGAATCTATAAAATTAGTTTCTGGATAACTATTTTTTAAAGGTTGAATTTGGACAATTGGCTCAGAAAGGGTTGCGTAAGATGCTTGGGTAAAGCCAAAGTCTTGTGGATACTTAAATTCAAAGCTATACGGAATAAAAATATAAGTAGACCAATTATCTATTAGTTCTTGATTATTAATTGGCGTTGGATTTTCTACGACTGGCGATGTTTTATTACAACTTACTGCTAAAAACGCAACTGCTAGTAACAAATATATTTTTTTCATATTTTTTTCTTTAATGATTTATCTGCGTTATCTGTCTTAATCTGCGTATCTGTGGTTTATATATCATCTAAATCTAATTTTGGACCTTCAAAGTCAAAAGAAGGGTCTATAACTTCTTCTCTCAAATCAACCGCTCCGGGACGCGTGATTGGATGACCGTCAAACCGAGTAAGATCTGGCGGATGACTAATAACAGTTGGTCCTTTTTCTACTTGTTTATTTGAAATTGCAATATCTGATACTACCGGAGTAATATCTTCAGTTAATTGCGCGTTTAATATTTCCTTATTAATTTTTTCAACATCTAGCATTTGCTTCTGTAGTTTACCAATAAGTAGTTTTTGATACTCCTCTACAGGCATAATTACCAAACTTGCATTCCCCTGCTCGTCCAATATAAAAAACTTTCCTCCATCCGCCTTCGCTAAATTAATAAGGTCATTTAAATTGTTCATAAGTTTATAAATATTAAGCGTGTCATTCCAGACTCGCCTGCCCTCCTTTGGAGAGATCCGGAATCCATGAATATTCTATATTAAGTTTCCCTCCACCAGCTGGCGGATTATCGAGAATGACAAATCAATAACCTCCCTTAATCCCTCCTCTGCAAGGAGGGAAATTACTGCAGTTGCAGTTATTCCTCTCCCTTTTAGGGGAGAAGGTTAGCCTGCCCGCCGTAGCCTTGGCGAAGGAGGGGTGAGGGTACTTAATCCTCTAACTCTCTTAATTATACTCGCCCGCTCGGGCATTTACAACTACTATAATTTTTGATATTCTACAGTGTCGTCACTAGCGCCGGCTAAACGACCCAATGCAAACCCGCTTTGAAGTTATTGGACTAGAATGACCGGTTGAGAGAGGAGGAAATATGGCACTTGAAGATTCAACAGCTAACACACCCCAAGACGAATCAGATCAAGCAAAACAAGCAAGGAGAATGCTTCTCCAAGAATTCTTGCTTGCATCAACAGAAAACCCAAGTCTCATCGCTGGGTTTTTTACCGAACCTATCCTTCAAGAAATAGTTGATCGAATAACAAAGCGATCAAGACTTCTTACACAGCTGAAAACGGCCTTAAAACGCCGCTAGCACTCTCGCCCAACGTCTACCGACCGCGGGCTTTTTTATTTGCCTATTTACATTGCATAATTAATTTGTTATTCTGTACTGTCATCCTGGAACCGGCAGGATAGATACGTCCCAATGTAGGACGGAGTTAGTTTAGTACCGATAGTTAGGAGGAAACTATGAGAAGATACATCATACCTTTGTCAGGGTTAGTGGTTTGCCTTGAATTATTGTATTGGGAGGCAACCCATAGAGACATGATTCCACAGTTGTCTGACGGCATCAAAATAACGATGCTGATCATGACTCTCTTGGGGATGGGGGTGTTCGTATTCGGCATTGCCAAACCGCTGTGGAATGACTCCTGGAAGTACTGGGAGAAACGATTGAGAGGAGCGACGAAATGACCGCACGACACAAGTGCACTGTCTCCGGAAGAGTGCCTGTTATGCAAGCACGACGGAATTCAAACATTATCCCATTTGGGGAAACCGTCGGTCTAGAAGGACCCACATGGAAAGGAGTACGCAAGACCGTCCCCATTCTACTATACGAAGGGAAAGATAAGTACGACACTGCATCTATCCCCATCGCATTCTGCCCGTTCTGCGGGAAAAAACTCTAACCAAAACCTCGGCGCAGTGCCCAGAGCCAGCGGTTCAATTAATACCTGAACTTCTGGCGCTGGGCTTTTTTATTTTTAATTCTGGTTGATCACGATTTTGATATAAAAAAATTTGAGCCGTCCACCTAAAAGGCAGACGGCTCATGCGCCAGGATTAATCGAGAGTGATTTTTGACAGGGGGTAGGGATGTACGTATCGGTAACCTTCCTTAACATCTAAGAATTCGAACCTGACCCAGCTGCCTTTGAACCAACCACTACTTGTGGATAGGAATGTTCTGCTGGAATCGCCAATTCCCACCGTTCCGCAAGAAATCTCACAACGGGAATTCAGGGGTGGCCAAGGCAAACCATTTTCTGTGAACTCGACGCTGTTTTGGTTAGGTTCTTGTTGTTCCCATTCTAAGATGGTGCATACAACCGGAAACCGAGCTTCCAGGATCCTTACCACAACCCTATCAAGATTACCCGGCACATCAAAAAGAAATTCGACGCGTTGTCCCACCTTCAAGTTGTGTGGGTAAATACCTCTATCCCTAACCACCTTGGGCGTCTTATCCGAAGACGTAAGCACCAACCACAACCCTTGCAACCCAATAATGCTTTTGCATGGCTTAAATGGGAAAATTATAATAAAAAACCCTGCAGCTAAAATAGAAAGGACAGCGACTACAATCATCACGATAGCCTGACTTAAAATCTTCATCTCTTCTCCTCCAGTTTGTATCAAAAAAACACTTTATAACAATTTCGCGCTTATGTCAATTGTAAAAGGGCTAACCCCATATGGGGTTAGCCCTTTATCTGTTTTATCTGTTTTAATCCGCGCCTGCCTGCCAAAGATTGAGGCATAACCGCTTGCGGGCAGGCATCCGCGGTCTTACATACCTTTTCTTACGTTGATACCCGCGCGAGATTCAATAATCTTAGCAGCAACGTTCTTTGGTACTTCTGCGTAATGGTCAAATTCCATAGTGTAGGAAGCTTGACCTTGAGTCATAGAGCGAAGTGCTGTAGCGTATCCGAACATTTCGGAAAGCGGAACAAAACTGTCTATAACTTTCAAATGCAAGCGGTCTGTCATTTCGTTAATTTGAGCTCTCTTAGAGTTCAAGTCACCAATAACATCACCCATGTTTGTTTCTGGAGTTATAACTTCAACTTTCATTATAGGTTCCAAAATAATTGGGTCGGCACGCTTAATGACTTCTTGCAAACCTTTAGAAGCAGCAATTTTGAAAGCCATTTCGCTAGAGTCAACATCGTGGTAAGAACCGTCGTAAAGAGCAATTCTAAAGTCTACAAGTGGGTAACCGGCAATAACACCGTTAGCTGCAGATTCTTGAATACCTTTGTCGACTGGTTTAATAAATTCTTTTGGAATAGCTCCACCAACAATTTCGTCGACGAATTCATAACCTTTACCGCGTTCAAGAGGTTCGGCACGTAAGTAAACGTGTCCGTATTGACCTTTACCACCAGACTGACGAATATATTTACTTTCAGCAGTTGCAGTATTCTTGATGGTTTCTTTGTAAGCTACTTCTGGTTTACCAACATTAGCCTCTACTTTAAACTCGCGCTTCATACGGTCAACAATAATTTCAAGGTGCAATTCACCCATACCGGAAATAATTGTTTGTTGAGTTTCTTCGTCACCGCGAATACGGAAAGTTGGGTCTTCTTCGGCAAGCTTAGACAAAGCAATACCCATTTTTTCTTGGTCAGCTTTGGTCTTAGGCTCAATAGACATAGAAATAACTGGCTCAGCGAATTTAATGCGTTCAAGCATCATTGGTTTGTCTACGTCGCAAAGAGTATCTCCAGTAAATGTGTTTTTAGGTCCCACAAGAGCACAAATGTCTCCAGCAAAAACTTCTTTAACTTCGTCGCGTTCGTCGGCACGCATACGAACAATACGTCCTACGCGTTCCTTGTCGCCAGTTCTGGCGTTAAGTACATAACTCCCAGCTTCAAGTTTTCCAGCGTAAACGCGGAAGAAACAAAGTCTACCTACGAATGGGTCGGTAGCAATTTTAAAAGCCAAAGCTGTAAATGGCTCTTCATCGCTTGGTTTGCGCTCTAATGGCTCACCGGATTTTAATTCAGTTCCTTTAGTATTTCCTCTGTCAATTGGACTTGGTAGAAAATTTACAACGGCATCCAACACTGTTTGTACAATAATACCGCGTCCGTCTCCGCCAAGTACTGGAAAGAATTTTCCACCTTGAACAGACTTACGAATCGCCCCTAAAAATTCTTGTTCAGTTAATTCTTGTCCGCCCAAATACTTCTCCATTAATACATCATCAATCTCAACTACTTTTTCAAGCAATCTTTGACGATATTCTTTACACTTTTCTACCATATCGGCAGGCACTTCACCAACAGTAAATTCCTTATCAGTAAAATCTTTATAGGTATAAGATTTCATACCAACAAGATCTACTACTCCGTTTATTTCTTTTTCAAAACCAATTGGTAATTGAATTGGAAAGGCATTTGGTGAGAGGCGTTTTAAAATGGAGTCTAAGGACTTATAAAAATCTCCTCCAGTTTGGTTTATTTTGTTAATAAAACAAATACGAGGAACATTATACTTGTCGGCTTGGCGCCATACAGTCTCAGACTGTGGCTCCACACCCATTTTACCGTCGAATACAGTAACAGCACCGTCTAGCACACGTAAAGAACGCTCTACTTCTACTGTAAAGTCTACGTGACCTGGAGTATCTATAATGTTAATTTTGTGTTTAACATCTCCAGCTAATTTAATAAATTTTGGCGCCCAGTAACAAGTAACAGCGGCAGCAGTAATTGTAATACCGCGTTCACGTTCTTGTTCCATCCAATCGGTTGTGGTCTCACCTTCGTGAACCGCGCCAATTTTGTGGGTCATACCGGTGTTGTATAAAACACCTTCAGTAACAGTGGTCTTACCAGCGTCAATGTGAGCGATAATACCAATATTACGGGTAACTTCTATGGGATATTCTCTTGGCATAGTTATTAGTTGTTAGTAATAGTGTTTAGTTTGTTTTTATCTGTAAAATTAACGTCGATTGAAACGGGCAAAGTGAGCAAAAGCTTTGTTAGCTTCAGCCATTCTGTGTACATCTTCACGTTTCTTCATAGCTCCGCCGGTCTTGTTAAAGGCGTCAAAAATTTCAGAGGCTAAACGTTCAGCCATTCTAATCCCTTTTTTACCGCGGGAAGCAATAAGTAACCAGCGCATAGCTAGAGTTGTTTTGCGAGGTTCCATAACTTCCATAGGAACTTGGTAATTAGCTCCGCCAATTCTGCGGGACTTAAGTTCCATAATTGGAGCAATATTTTTTAATGCAATATCGAATACTGCACGTCCGTCTAATTTTTTGTCAGTCTTTTCTTTTTCACCTTCAGCTTTTTTCTCGGAAGGAGCAACTGGCATGTCTTTTACTTTTTCACCAACAATATCTAAAGCATCGTAAAAGATTTTGCGAGCAACATTCTTTTTCCCGCGCTCCATAATATAGTTTATAAACTTGGCATATTTAACGGAACCATACTTTGGGTCTGGTTCTGGTACGTGTTTATCGTAACTTCTTGATTTTCTTGGCATATTTTTAGCTTTTAGGTTATAGGTTTTAGCTTATAGAACTGCCGGTTTCCCTAACAGCTATAAGCTATTAGCTATAAGCTTGAATTACTTTCTCTTTGCTCCATATTTGGATCTTGAGCGTTTACGACCTTCAACGCCTAATGTGTCTAGTTTACCTCTAACAATGTGGTAACGAACACCCGGTAAATCTTTTACTCTTCCACCGCGGATCATTACTACACTGTGCTCTTGCAAGTTGTGACCAATACCTGGAATATAAGCAATAACTTCCATACCGTTGGTTAACTTAACCTTAGCAACTTTACGCAAAGCTGAGTTTGGTTTCTTAGGTGTAGTTGTATAAACCTTTAAACAAACTCCGCGCATAAAAGGTGCGCCAGTTTTTATGAACAATGTCTTGTTCTTAATTAAGTTCTGGCGACGCATAAGTGCAGGGCTCTTGCTCTTGTACTTAAAGGCGTGCCTTCCCTTTCTTACCAATTGATTAATTGTTGGCATTTTGTTAGTTCCTAGTTTCTAGTCGCTAGTGACTAGTTATTTATAAATTTGAATAAGTGCGATGTTTTTGACTAGTATCTAGCAACTAGCCACTCGCAACTAACTTTGAGCAATAAAAAACTGACAAAAGATGTCAGATCTTCTGCTTTCGCCTAATTGGTACTCATCAGAAACCTCTTGATGTATCCCTGCATTTACTCCTCTCCCCTTGCGGAAGAGGTTAGATGAGGGGTTTGTTTCCCAAAACTAGCGACCGATAAAGGTAAATCCCATATTAACTTAATTTATAATGTTTTCAAATCCTAAATCTGAAATCTTATATCTTAAATCTTTCTGGGGGTTTCTTATTCAATTAAAGTTATTTTACAACATTGACAAGATTATGTCAATTTGGTAATTTTATAACCTAAAACCTTACAGGAGAGGAATAAATGAAGACTGCCTGGTTGATTTGTAGCAACTACAGGATTCGTATGGGTCTTGCTCAAGCCTTGGGCATGGCTAATTACACTGTTGAGTTTGTCGTTTCTGAATTTGAACTCACAAGTCGACTGGAAAACAATCCAGAAGCACCTGGCCTCTGTGTTATTCACTACGAACTATTGTGGACCATAAAACCTATCCTCTTCCAAAAAGGGGTGAGTATCTACGAGGGCATGGACAAATTTGAAGGGCTGGAATACCACGGAAGCTTGGCTCATTCCCAGATCCGTGCCTGCAAACAAATCCGCGACCAACACTGGAAAATCCCAATCTATGTTTTGCAAAGCGATGTCCCAGTCGTCAATAAGGAGCTCAAAAAACTGAAAAGTGCGACAATCAGGCTTATTGAGTTCCAAAACGATCTCAATCAGCGAATTAGCCTCATGAGTCGCCTAGCCAGAATCCGCAAGTAATAATAAATACCGAGAATCCTGATTATGTCAGGATTCTCGGTATTCTTAATTTTAAATTAAAGTTATTTTGTTATTATACCAGCAACCTGTCCAATATTTCCTGAAGTATCAATGGCGAGTGCGATAATCGAACTCCCATTAGTTACAGAACTTATCTTCAAGCTCACTGAACATGGTGAAGGATTTGCGGTTGGAGTTTTTATATTACAGGTTTTCTTCAGCACCCCACCAACTACAATCTGTATACTTTTTACTGCAACGTTATCGGTTGCTGTCGCGGTTATGTTATACAAAGTCTTATTGGCAACACCGTTTTTGGTTATAGCAACAACCGGTGCGGTTAAATCAGGAGTTTGTGTAGTAGTATTACTGATATTGCTAGGACTCGAGTCACCAGCGCCGTTATAAGCGATAACACGATAATAATAACTTGTACTAGCGGATAAATTTGTGTTGGTGTAATTGACAACATTAGCTCCGGTACTTGCAACCTCTACAAAATTTATTCCATCCTGGGAGCGTTGAATTTTAAAACCTAATTCGTCAGCCGAATTATCTAACCAATTTAATTTAATTTGTGTAGAAGAAAGGGCTAATGAAGTTAAATTACTTGGCACTGAAGGAGTTGTCGAAGTAGAAGATGAAGAACCTCTAAAAGCTGAGACGGTTGATATAGTTAAATTCGCCGTCTTAGCATTATCTCGCTGGTCTGGAATTCCGGTTGGATATCCGGCATATATAACATTTGGATTTGAAAAATAAGGTACACGCGTACAACCACAAGTCCCCGGATAAGACATAACGGTTCTAAATACACTATTTACAAAATGACCATAAGACCACGCGAAATAGGCACCTCCTGCATTTGCAGGATCATGTGACATACCTATATTATGTCCGTGCTCGTGAGCAAAAGTTAAGTTACCCACTGCACAGTCCATATCCGTAACTTGAAAGGCATAAGGGGCAAAACTGGAACTTGGAGCACCCATTAAATACCCAGTCCCACAAGCGCTTCCGCCATTCTGAACAATCATTGAAACCATATCTGCTCCGTATTGATTACGCAAAGTAGCTACAGCTGAATTAGATTGAAGCCAACTTAAATCTGTGCTCGTAGTACCAGAATCGTTATAAGCAACCTCGCTAGTAGCAACTAAATTATAATGTGCGTTGATTTGGCTATTTATAAACGCGGTATTAGCGTTATCGACAGCTGCCTGTATTAAAGCGTCTATCTGAGCATCGCCTCCAGCGGCAGCTTTTGCTTGTGGGGTATACACAGAAAGCAAATCTATCTGGATAACTCCATCATTTGCAGTTGCAATTGCAGGAGCTAATAGATTTTCAAGAGCTAGTGTATCTGAACTAAACGTCACTCCCTTTGGCTCAATTTCTGCAGGAAATAAAGTTGGATCCATTTTTTCAACTACATGATTTTTACCTTCGGCTGGTCTAATCTCGTACAAATCTTTTCCAGCTCTGATAGTACCGGCCAAAAATCCATTTTTTAAAGTAAGGGTAACACTTGAGTCTTCCCTACCTTCTACAGAACCTCTCCATGCCACATTACCTTGTCCACGTCTTTCTAAATTTTTTAAATTTACTACTATCGTAGGACCGTCTGGCAATTGAATTTGCATGTGTTGCAAGCCTCTTTCAATTTGATCAATCTCGACATCCATTAATTCAGCTTTCGTACCAAAGGGACTTTGTTCATGGTAACCGGCTACCCCAGAAAACAATTTATCATCATTCTGATTTTTGGAATTCGCGGCACGAGAACTCAAACTATAGGAAACCAATTCCGGCTCTCGAATTCTATCTATTAAAATCCAACCCACCGAACCGACAACTAATATTAAAAAAACCCACTGCCAAAAATGTTGACGTGGATGATTATGCCATCGTTGATACCATCCTTCTTTTACAAAAGGATCTCTTGAGAGTTTATCCATATTTTTTTATATTTTAATTTTATATATTATACCATAGGAATTATTTAATAAACAGTTTCGGATTCACAACATAAAGAATCCCTGCCATAAACCCAACAATAAATAATATTGTTGCAGCGAAAAGCCAAAACTTTGCCCTCGTTTTACTAACAAAAGCAAACCGCGTGGTCATATCATCTATAACAAATTTTACCTCTTGTTCAGCAAAATGTTCAGTACCTGTTTTGGCTAAATTATTTTTAGGTGTTCCTGTTAACTGCCTTAACACATCCCCTACTGACAAAATTCCTAACAACTTATTTGCATGGTCCACTACAGGAATAGGATTTTGTTTTAAGTTTGCAATTTTAGAAGCTAATTCTGACACTTCCATATCAGGATTAGCAAAAAAGACCTTGCGATTCATTATTTCTGATGCAGTTATTCTCGTAATTTTACCTGCTTCATAAGGTAAGCCTTCGTCCTTAGACCTAACCACAAATTCCGTCTGTTTAAGCAAGTCTCCATACATAGGCAAATATAATTTATGATCTCCGGAAAAAAGCTCGGTTTCTGTAATCAATCCTTCTACTATGCCGTAATTATTCACTACCGGAACCCCCTTTAATTTATTCTCGTGCAACAACTCAGCCACTTTGCCTATTAAGTCTCCAGAATTAGCAATTATAACGTTTGTACTCATTATTTCTTTAACTAACATATATAGATTACCCTAATACAAATTAATATTGAATACCCGACTAAAAACCATAAAAACAGGATACAATGCTAGATTTAAAACCCCGGTATATATAAATAAGAGAACTAAAATAAACCCGTACTTTTCAATATTTAATATTTTATTCATCCAGTTATCCGGCGCCAAAGCCAATAATATTTTGCTTCCGTCAAGTGGCGGGATAGGAATTAAATTAAATACCCCTAATACTAAGTTCAGCATTATGGCCTGTATAAGAATGGGATAGGCAATATAATTTGCCAAACCTAGCTTTATTGGAATGACAAATAATATTGCTAATAAAAAATTAGATAACGGACCAGCAAAACTAACTAAAGCCATACCGCTTCTTGGATTCTTTAAATTATGAAAATTAACCGGGACAGGCTTAGCAGCACCGAAAACAATTGGTGAATTAACCATAAGCAACATAAATGGCAACAGAATAGTACCAAAAGGGTCAATATGAGGAATTGGATTCAAAGTTATCCTACCCTCGTCCCTAGCGGTATCGTCACCCAATTTCTCCGCCATAAGACCATGGGCAACCTCGTGCACAATAGCGCTAAATATTAAAATAATGAACGTAATTAGAATATCCATAAAACTGCATCAATAAATCAACTTTTAATTTTATCGCACTAATTGAGATTCTTATATATACCTGTAGACTTAACAGTCAATGGTAACACTTTTGAGGTAAAACTCATGGGGTGTTA
>CAYGEJ010000004.1:0-70392 GCA_964348935.1 uncultured Candidatus Saccharibacteria bacterium
TTTTTACCTTATTCATTTTATTTCTTATTAATTTTATTTTGATACTTTTTTACTATCAAAATTTTTACCTACAATTTAACATATTATAGCATAATTAAGCTATTTTTCTAAAAGCACAAAAAAATCAGATATATTACTTCCGGTTTTTCCGGTAAGTAATATATCTCCTGTTTTTTCAAAAAAATGGTAACTATCATTGTTTTCAAGGTACTGTTCAAAGTTTAACCCGAGATTATTTGCCCTGTCTCGTAAACCTCCATCCACTATAGCACCAGCAGAATCTGAATTATCTCGCCCGTCACTAGCCACACACACCAAAACCTGATTATTTTTAACCTGCTTTAATGCGGAAAGAGCCATTTCCTGATTTCTTCCACCAACCCCTTTTCCATAAACTTTAACAGTACTTTCCCCAGCCCCTAACAAACAATAACCTTTTTTCGACGAATTTAAAATATCTAAACCTAAAAATTTAGCTTCACCTTGAAATTGCGTGTTGTAGATTTTTACTTGAAATGCCAGTTCCTCCGCTTTTTCTTTCATTGCTCTCAAGGCCTGCTCCGAAGACACAAACAAAATATTATGTACCTTTTTAAAATACGTATCTTCCTTTGGTGTTTCCAAAAGCTTACAGCTTGGCATCTGACACATTTCTAAAATATTATATTTGGTTAAAATTTCCGATGCATCAGAATTAGTTGTCGTATCTTTAACAGTCGGACCACTGGCTACAGCTTCCAGGCTGTTTCCCGGGACATCGCTAAAAATTAAGCTGATACAAGTAGCTGGATAAATAATTTTTGCCAAATGACCACCTTTAACTTGGCTTAAATGTTTTCGAACCGTATTCAACTCAACAATATTTGCACCTTTCACTGTGAGCGCGGAAATAATTTCCACTTCGGCTTCGCAGGACAGGTCATGTGGATTACATAAGAGTGCGCTTCCTCCCCCAGAAACGACACAAATTACCAAATCTTCCTCTGTACACACCTCAAGCATTGCAATTAATTCTTTAGTCGCCTCCACATTTACTTTCGAGGGCAACGGATGTGTGCCAACTCTGCAAATGATATTTCCCAAACTACCCTCAGATAAATCCAAAACATAACCACAGGAAATTTTTTCTTTCAAAATTACCTGAATCGCGGTTACAGCTTCCAATGCCGCCTTGCCAAAACCCACACAAATAATTCTTTTGTATTCAGCAAGATTAAATTGTTGACTAAAAATTTTTAATTGCTGAGTTTTTGGATTATAAACAAAATTCTTTTTTACAGCCTGCTGGGTGTTAATAGCCATAAAACCGGCTTCGACAATTTCCAAAGCCTGCCTACGCAACGCAGTACTCGCCAATTGTGCAAAATTTTGTATAATCATAACTACCAATTAATTGTTTTCCAAACTTTTCCTGCAACATTCTGAGGTTTTCCCAAAAGCGGATCATGGTGTAAATTTATAAACGGCAAAGAATTCACTTCAATAAATCCACATTTCTGTACTTTGTAAGATTTAGTTATATCCGGGATTATAAAATCAAAACCCACAATTGGGTCACCCAAAACTTTAGAGGCACTAACAAATAGCTCTTTATTATCAGGATGGCAAATTTCAAAGTCCTCGCTACTGGAACCGCCATAATTAACTCCGATTTTTTCAGTTAAATACACCGGCCTATTAGCCATAAGAACGGAAGTCAATTTTAAATTTTGCCTGGATAAAAAATTTTCCACCGCATTGTCAACCACAATTTCCTTTACACCCGAAGATTTTTTCTTATTTTTAACACTAATTAATTCAGCGATGGTCTTCATGCCATCTCCTATCACATTCGGAGCATCACCCCTTAAGACCCCAGCAAGTTCAAAATTAATAACGGTTGCTCTATAAATAGGTCCGGAAATTTGCTCCTCTACCATAACCCAAAAACACAACTGCTTAGCAATTTTATAAGCTTTTCTCAACTCATCCAAGGTATAAATAAAAGTCGTGCTATGCCTACCCCGACTGCCGGCACGAGGCTTAACAATAACCGGTTTTTGAATCTTGTTAAATATAGACTTAGCCTCGGAAAAAGTACAAACTGCTGCCCCTTCTGGTACCGGCAATTGTGTTTTTTTAAATTCCTGCTTCAGTAACCATTTATCATCCATTAAATCCAACCACTTGTTTAAATAACCACTTGGTCTCGGCAAACCCGAAAAAATAATAACCGAATTAGTATTGGCAACTTTTTTTTGCGCGACATAGACATCTACCGACTTGCCAAACACCAATATTTCTTGCATATTAATCCCTCTTTTCAAAGCTTCTTCCCATAACACCTGAGCTCTCCTAACTTTGCACTTGGTAACATCACTTTGTCGCTGTATTATTAACAACCATTCACCTAGTTCTAAAAAAAATAAAGATAACCTATTACCCCAATTATTTTTTTTAAAAAATCTGGTAAAACCATTATACAAAATCCGCTGTCTAATCGGGGTTAGCAGAATATTTAAGGATTCATTATACCAATAAAATTTATGAGGAACTGGATTGTTTCCACAATAACCGCATGTAATGTAACTCATGTAAATATCATATCACTTATTCTCTAAGGCTGCACCAAATAACTCCCAGGGGAAAAATTCCAACTTCCACCTGGTCCGTTGGAAAAGGCAGCATTAGCCAAGCCACTTTGGTAAGTAATAACTGCATTTTCATTTAAATGAACCTTATAACCGGTAATCTGATTTCCACCCGCGTTATTAGATACTTCAATACTGCCTTGCGAAGCGTAGTAAATCGCTCCGGCAGAATTGTTATTTACGTACATTGCCCCGCTCAAATTACTACTGGTTGTCATAATTAGCGGGTAACTATTAGTATTGCCATTACCAATGACATTGGTGTTGTTTGAAATTGTCACTATACCGCTTGCGGAAGGATTATCTGGATTATCGGCAAACAATACGGTCCCGGCATTACCCAAGGAAGAATTCACCTGAACTGTTGTATTATTTCTTAAGGTTATATTACCCTTAACCCAAATTGGGCCGGTCAATATTAAAGTCGCATCAATTTCCAAAGTTAAATCTCCATCTATTTTTACCGGACCCAAGACTTCTGTGCCAGTAATACTATAATTTCCACTAATCACGCCTCCGGATTGAGCGGTGGTTCTCCACTCTTGAATTTGTGCATCTGAAATTGGCATATTGGCTGGACCAGGAATACTAATCCCTGAAAAAGAGTTACTAGCAGTACAACTGGTAAAAACAGTGCTATAAAAAGCATCTCCGGCAACTGAATGACAATTTCGTATTTCGGTTGAAGTAGCGTTTCCACCAATACTCACATCGCCATCTATATATGTCACTGCACCACCAACAAATACTTTATAATTACAATCTCCATTCACATTACTCCAAGCTGGGGTCGAAGCATTATAGTTGTTACTGTATTTACAAACACCATTCCCATAACCGTTATTATTGTCCGTCCCCCAATAATAATAATTTCCGGCATTAATATTTGCTGATGAAAGCATTATCCAATAGGTTGTGCCCGAACCCAGGTTTGGAGGAGAGCTAAATGAAACTTCCACCCAACCATAACCCCCAACCACCAAAGAGGTCGAAAGAGATTCGCTAGCCAACACTGTCTTGCTTGGACTGCCAGAATTATCCGCTAAAACTCTAACCGTTAAATCTCCCGGATTACCAACTTTTTTAATATAAAATTGGGCTTTGGTTAAATTATTAGTATTACTTAATCTAAAACTTTGTGCCACATCCTTTCTGGCTGAAATATTTCCAAAAGTAAAATCATTATTCTGTAACGTCCACTCTTCCTCTGCTATTGTATTTGAACCTTGGGCAACTATTACATCTCCGGTAATAGTCGAATTACCTCCGGTAATATTGCCGTTTGAGAAAACATTACCAGTAACCTGAGAATTATTATCCATAACTAAACCACCGGCGCCAACTTGCACTCCAGTGTTAAAGGCAATCCCCGAAGTGTTAATATCCACATTTGCGGTAACAACCTTTGTAGCTTTAGGATTGGAACTATTTGGAACATATCCGGTTGCAGTAATTTTTTTAGCATTTGCACTAAGCGTCGAAACACTAATACTAAATTCTCCAGGGCCTAATAAAATTGAGGACTCCCCGTTATAGGCGGAGTTTTGGTTCAGCT
This sequence comes from uncultured Candidatus Saccharibacteria bacterium, assembly GCA_964348935.1. Classification (GTDB taxonomy): domain Bacteria; phylum Patescibacteriota; class Doudnabacteria; order UBA920; family UBA920; genus PALSA-1336. The sequence continues at coordinate 4,186 of CAYGEJ010000004.1, forward strand.
CGTAAACTGCTTTATCTATTCCGGCCTGGGCTAAATACAAAGCTTGATCTTTACTATAACCATCTCTGGCACCCTTTAAGTTAATTGTCGTATAACCAATCAAAGAAGCACTTATAGCCGTAAGAACCGCAAGAAAAAGCAAAGCAAAAATAATTAAATACCCTTCTTGATTTTTATTCTTTGTTTTCATAAATACTAATAATTTAATAAGTACATTGACTGATCCATACCCTGTGTAATAATTTGGTCTTTGACCTGTTTACTAGATTTAAATGTAACTCGAACATTATTTACATTATCCATATCTGTATCATTATATATAAAAACCACACTCAGCAAGGTGTCCGATAAAATTTTATTTATTTTTGTCCTTCTACTACTAGGATCCGGTTCTAACTGCATATAAAAATTACTCCCATCAGGATAAAAAGCAACTTTATCCCATTTACCAAAGATAATACTATTATTGGTGTCCAATGCAGGCATCTGCAAAACCAGCGTATCCGCACCGGTGTTATATGTTATACCATTTACACTGGCACTAGAATAGACTCGATAGGATTGAGAAACATAACTTTGGATGTTGGATATCGCTGTTCTATTGGCAGAAGACACTCTAATAAATGCCTGTTGGTAACTATAAACCTTGCCATGCCAGTCATAAATATTAAACAGTACCACCAATAAAATTCCAGCAAAAAAAAGCACAATTAGTATTTCAATTATGGTAAATCCTTGATTATTTTTATTACTTTTGCTGTTTTTCATATCTTATAGGCCATACTTATTTACAAGTGTACTAAAAGTTACACTATGAAGATTTCTTGCACCGGGTTCCTCCCAAGTTACCGTTACAGTTACTTGTTTGGTGTCAGCATTATAATCACTAGTTACAAGGTTGGCCGTAGCACCTGGTAAATTTCCAAGCAATACATGCGTAAAACTACCACTTGCAGGCATTCCAGCATATCCCAAATTACGCAAATCTTCCATTTCACTTACTGCAATATAATGTGCTAAATCACTATCTTTTGAGTTCCGGTTAAGAAATACAGTATTGGAGGCAGCTCCATAAATTAACAAAACCGCCGATATTATGAATAACGTAATAGGTACTTCTAAAATACTAAAACCAAATTTTTTTGCTTGTATTTTCTTAGGCATTTTTATTTCAAACGCAATTTTCAATAATTTATTATACCATTTTTACAAGAAAAATAAAAAGACCCGCAATTACGGGTCTTTTAAAATTCTAACTACTCAAGTGCTCCCTTACGAAATTCTGCTAGTGCTTCATATAGTTTCTTTAAATCAGAATTCTCGGCTTGTTCGACTGGGAGGAATGGTCGCGTATCAATTTTTACAACATCTTTATTTTTAACCTTTTCACCATTTTGTTGCCTATTAACTTCAAAACGGAGTGCTGACACATCTTCAGTAATCCCATTATTTGAGACCTCGGGGTTAAAACCTTTTCTCATATATTTTTTAAATTAAAAACACAATTATTCTACTTAACTTAATTATACCATAACAATTTATAAGTCTAGTTCAAATTAACCATTTTTTAAAGGTACAAAATCTTCCGTGAGTTCTAAGATTTCAATATTCTCCACCTTTGCACCTACTGGTCCCTGCTTAGCCCACTCCACCAAAATATTTAGTTTACCCTCTTCACCTTCTGCGTGAATTGAAACAGAACCTTCAGGTAAATTTTCAGCTTTGCCGATTAAACCCAAATCTACAAATTTCTCGTAAGTGCAAAAACGAAAACCAACCCCTTGGACTTTACCTGAAATTTTAATACTAATATGCTTCTTCATTTAATATATCCTTACTAACTTACTTAGTTAATTTGATGTTGAGTAAAAGATTGTAAAAATTTAATCCAATTCTCCGGCAGTTTATTTTCAATCGCCCCGGCAATAACTTTTTTTAAGTAACCTTCCTTTATGTGCTGTCCCCCAAAAAAATGAGGCATTTCAATATATACCCAGGCTTTCACAGCCTCACCGTCACTATTAATAACTTCTATTTCTACTCGATGAAAAACTTCCGGTACACCTTCAAATTCATCTAAAATACTCATACAATGTTCGTCTAAGTCGTAAAGCACACCATAAACCTGACTGTTACTTGCCGGGATAATATTAGCATAACCTCTAGAATCCGGCCCAAATTTATAGCTTAAAAGCTTGGCCATACCCAAAAGCTGGAAATGCCAACCGCATAGCCTTCTCATATGCTCCAAATTCATATTTGAACCGTAAGCGAAATAATGCATATAAAAACCTCTATTCTCTATTATAGTTCAAAAAGAACAGCTCCGCAATATATTACAATGTCCTTTTAATATGTGCCATAGCATAGGACAAACTACCCCCCACTTTCTTACCGGGATTAAAAATATTTTGGGGGTCAAAAATCTGCTTAACTTCCGCAAACAACTTAGTTATATCTGGGCCAAACATTTTTTCCAAATAAGGCGAGCGAATAATCCCGTCATTATGCTCAGCGGTTATACTACCCTTATATTTGAGCACCAAGTCATAAACCTCATCAGCCAGTTTAGGAATAATTTCCCGTTGGTCCGGCTTAGTTAAATCCATAAGCGGAATTATATGAAAATTTGCGTCCCCCGCGTGGCCGGCAATTGTATAAATTAAAGATGGATATTTATTTAATATGGTGTTGAGCTCAGGCAAGAATTGCGGTAACTCTTTTGGGTGCACCACAATATCGTCTATAAATGGAGCGGTAGACAGTCCGTGGGTATGCTGTCTTAGCAGGCTAAAACTCTCACGCCTGACAGTCCAATACTTCTGAGCCTCTTGGGCGTTTTTGGTAATATGGGTTTTAAGCTTAAATTTTGCCTGAACTTCCTTTTCTGCCATTAAGATTTTTTGATATATTTCCACTTCCGTATCACCAGTAAATTCCGCGATCAATATAAGCTTGGGTACTCCGCCGGTCAAAGTCATCCACAATTCTGGTAAGAATTGCAAACCTAGAAAAATTAAATTTCCTTTCATCCGCTTTAACATATCTGGAAAAAACTTCATTGCCAGCTTAAAAGTATGATCGTCAAAACTTTCAAAACTTTCCGGTTTATAACTCACTACTGTACTCACCACATCACCCAAATTTTTCAAATCTTTAAGAAAAATTACCAACAGCTCACTTTTGGGTTTAGGCCTGACTAATTTAAATTTAATTTTAGTTATTAGTCCCAAGGTTCCTTGCGAACCGGTAATTAACTTTGCCAAATTAAATTTGGATTTATTCCAAACTTCCCAAAGTAAATACCCAGCCGAGTTTTTACTAGTGGTTGGCTTAGCTAGTTGAATTCTCTCATAATTATCCTTAATTAACCGAAAGGTCTTGCGGTAGATATCGCCTTCAAAAGTAGATAATTTTAATTTCTGTTCCAGTTGTTTTTCATCCAGCTCTCCAAATACACAAGACTCACCGTTGGACATTACCATAGTCACTTCATCCACATAATCCTTGGTCTGCCCATAAGACAACGACTTTTCACCAGCTGAGTTATTCGCCACCATTCCGCCAACTGTATTTAAACTTTTAGAAGCGGTGTAGCACGGTAATAACAAATTTTGTTCTAAAGTTTTTTGTTCAAAATCGCGATAAAAAACACCTGGCTCCACCACAGCAAACCCGGCAGTAGTGCTGCGCCCTACTGGTTGTAAACTGCTAACCGACAAAATATGGTGAAAATGCGAAGTGAAATCCGCAATTATACTTTCCCCCAATGCTCCGCCAGACATATCCGTCCCGGCGCTTCTGGCAGTTATGCAAAGCTCGGAATAGTTTTTCTTATTTTGGTTTACAAATTTTACCAGAGTCTCTACATCTTTTTGGTCTTTAGGGTTAACAACGCACGCCGGTTTAATTTCAAAAATACTAGCGTCACGACTGTATTTCACCAAAGTCTCATCGTCAATTCTAACCTCGCCTTTAAACCCGCTACTATTTTTTAGCAACTCAAATAATTTATTCATTTATTTTTATTTCAATTACCTTGAATTTATTTTATTATAGCACTATATTTGCTTAAATTAAATTTTTTGATATACTTTCAATCAAGCTACCTACAAGGAGGCGCTTAATGAATTACGCGATACTTTTCGCCAAATGGATGCTGGGTGCAATGTTATTTCTCTGTTCTTTTTTTGAGCTCCGTGGTTTCTACCACCTATGCTCACGCCATACATTCAAACACTTCCACAACGGATATTTTGTTTGCCTAGTTCTAATAGCACTTGGCTATTGGCTAATTAAACATTTAGACGCGCCAGAACAATCCTAATGCCACGCAAACCTCCCCCACGCGTGGCTTTTTTATTTATAATCTAGCAAGTTAAAATCTTTAACTTCAAAAATTACATTCTTTCGCTCAACAACTATTTTCCAACCATTTTTTTTAGCTACTCTTGTAAGTTGTAAATTAGGATTAAATGCAAGCGGTTTGCCAACTAAAGACAGCATAGCTACGTCACTTTCCGTATCCCCCACAGCAATAGAATTTTTTAAATCCACATTCAATTCTGTCGCCAAACTTTTTACAATTTTGCTTTTATGAAAAGCTGAATCTAAACTTACTGCCTTGCCTGTAAACTTTTCATTTATTACTTCTAGTTCTGTACCAAAACATAAATCAAACCCAATAGTTTTGGCGTAAGAAGAAACTATGTAAGACGGTGAACCAGAAATAGCTACTAAATAAAAACCCTGCTTTTTGAATTTTTTTATTAAGTCTCTAGTAAACCTATATACCCTATCTTTTTGGTAATTAATAACTAAATCTGCAACCTTCTTAACTAAAGTATAGCGCTTGCCAGTTATATGCTTTACGTAAATTTTTACTACTTTGTCTATGTAGGCTTCGTAGCTTCCTTTACGGTCTAACCATGCTAAATATTCTTTTTCTATTTCTTTTTTGGCTACTTGTGGAAAAATCCCAGCTTCTACCAAGGCATGACTAAGCTCAATAACCAAAGACGAACGAAATATTGTTCCGTCTATGTCAAAAATTGCTAATTTTTTTAATTGGTTATTCATAATTCTTTAAGTACATTAATACTAACTCTTTTTTTGACAAAAAGAAAACGGGCGCGAAAGGTAATCCTTCCGCGCCCGAAGCAGACAATGTTCATGGGCTTATTTGCCCACCTTAGCACGAGCATGGTCGTCGTGTGCCCGCACCCCTTCCCGTACCCGCCTGGAATCCTCGGACTCCCATAATTCGCGGGTCGACATACCCGGACTGAGTGGGTAATTTCCGGGATGGTTGAGTTCTGTAGGCTTAAAAACAAGTGCCCCGGCGTAGTACAGCCCGAAAGTAAGAACTCCCCACATTGGAACGAGGGAAAGTGGCCAGAACTTCTGAACAGGGTCTGGCACGCCCGACTGTTTCAGCCACTGGACAATTGACGCCGGCTGGGTTACCAGCAAAGCGACGATAATCACCCAAAGCACAGAGCCGACAAAAATCAGTCGACCCAAGGTCAAACGGGGTAAATACATAGCTCCTCCATCTATAACCACACAGCCGCATGTAAGATTTACGACTGTAATTAAAAATTTTACAGCAAAATTGCAAGCACGTCAATAAGGAAAAATTTACCATTTGACAACTTCTTAAAGCAGTAATACAATTCAAAAATCCCGTCACCTGTAGTGGGTTTTAAGTTCACTTGTTGATATGCAAGTGGATTACCTGTGCAAGGAATGGGTCTGGAGAAGACAACATGAACGTCAACCCCAACGGCGCCGGCTTAGTCGGCGTCACCTGCATCACTCCCGGCGCCACCAACCTCAACTAGCCAAATTTCGGCAAAGTGAAGGTTGAACCTTCGACAGCTAGTCATGCGAAGGTGGCTATTCAGACGTTCGGCTAGGAACATCCACACCATAAGGAGGCCTACTTGATTCCACCCTGGAACAAAGTTGTATAGGGCGATGTATCTTGCCCTATCGCTAAATCTGGATTCGGATAAAAACAATAGGCCTAAGCTTTCCTGCAATAAAGCCTATCCGTGCTTGGTCAATTTGTGTATTTCCACCGCTTACGCCAACCGCACACCATCCACTCCAGAACTTCACTCTTGGGGGCGATTGTTTCCACATCGCCCCTACCCCTTTTTTAAACAACTCGCCTTAAGGCATTTTTTATTTACCCTTTTCACTTTTTACTTTCCTGTAAATATAAAATACTTTATACTTACCCTATTGCCTAATTACTATTTACTATAAAATGATTAAACTTATTGCCTTTGACTACAACGGCACACTACTTTCCGACACTGCTATAGTTTTAAAAGCGGAAAATATCGCCTTAACATCTGTAGGCCTTAAGCCAATTACACTTAAGCACTTTCAGGAAACTTTCCAAATTCCCATTATAAAATATTGGGAGAATTTAAATATTCCTGAAAGCTTTGTTAAAAAACATTTTCAAACCATAGAAGACACTTTTCACTTAAATTACGAAAAACTTGTTAACACCAGTCGAACCAGAGCTGGAAGCAAAGAAGTCTTAACTTGGCTGAATACAAACCAAATTCAAGCGGTAATATATAGCAATCACCCAACGTACCGAATTAAAGAGCAACTAGTTAGACTTAAAATGTTGGAGAAATTTAATGCTATTTTAGGTCGCGAAACTACGGACGATTTCACTCACATGCTAGAACGAGGTAAAGAAAAAAAACTGGCTGAATATATAAAAAAGCATAAGTTTAAACCGCACGAAGTAATATCTATTGGCGACACCGAGGAAGAAATAGAAGTAGGAAAGAAATTTGGATTTTATACAGTTGGAATAACCGGTGGATACAACTCTGCAAAGAGACTTAAAAAACACCAACCAAATTTTTTAATCCATAATATGTTGGAATTAAAAAATATTATTAAAAGAATTTCCGCCAAAGGCGGATCCGCCTTTGGCGAAAAATAATAAGTATGAACGAATTGAGTTCACAACCAGAAATAAATAATCGAGAAAAGCATTTTACAATTCAAGAAGGCTTAAACGGCGAGACTTTACCAGTATTAGAATCTTTATCTGCGGACGGAAAAAATTATTCCGCAACTATTCAAAAAAATGGTCGACAATATACCGGAACAGGACCTCTAAATGAACATCGAGGAACAGCTGTATTAGATGCTCTCATACAATTACACAAAGACCCAAAAGAAAAAGACCTTTGGACAGTAAAATGGGATATTTAATTCCTTACCCCGCTATGGCGGGGGTTTTATTTTCCTACGACCTAAACTTCACGATTTTTTAATTAAACTATAATTGTTCTTCAACAGGTTCCGGACGAGACTATAAGTCTTCAAAAATTGTGGATACTAGAACTATCAAAACATCAAAATCTTCATTTTTTGACGCTCATGTTCATAATTCTCTAAAAAAATTACAACAAAATATTCAAACTACTAAAAGAGTTAAATCTATTGGTTATATCTGCTAACTTTTATTAACCTTGAAAAGCATTTTGTAACTCTTTTAAATTAAACTTTTTCATTTTTAAAAATGCTTTAGTTACCCTGTCTATTTGCTCAGGGGTTCCAGTAGACATTATTCTACCCATTAACGCTGGCCAAACTTGCCAAGATACTCCAAACTTGTCTTTTAGCCAACCACATTGTTCCGCATTAGGGTCTGCCGACATTTTATCCCAATAATAATCTATTTCTTCTTGTGTCTCGCATGGAATTATTAAAGACACGGCTTCGTTAAAAACAAAGTTATGCGGGCCTGCGCTGTCCATACAAGCAAGCCAAGTGTCTAAAATGCTAAAGTCGGCAAACATTAAACTATTTTCTTTGTTTGGATCCATCCCCTTTCCATAACGTGCTAGCGTTCCAATTTTACCACCTTTAAAAACCGAGGTATAAAAATTCAATGCTTCTTCTGCTCTTCCTGCCATCTCCTGTGTATACATTAAACTTGGAATTATAAATGGTCGCGACTCACCACCTGGATTAGTTAACATTAACTGCCAACTTACCCCATATTTATCTTGTACCCAACCATACTTTTCTGAAAATGGATACTGACTCAAAGGCATTAAAGCACTTCCACCCTCTACTAACTTATTCCACATCGTTTCCAAATTTACTTTGGCATTATTGTCTTGTGATGGATCAAAATTTACAAAAAAGGAAATAGAAGGGTTTATTTTAAAAACTGGTCCGGCATTAATTGCCATAAATTGCAGTCCACCCAACACAAAAGAGACTATATCGCTATTACCTGAGTCACTAGGCACTCCGTGTAAAGTATTTTTATACTCAATTTTAGAACTAGGAAAAATAGATAAATAAAAATCTACCGCTTCTAAAGCTTCCTTGTCAAACCATAAATGAGGAATAATTTTAGACATAAATATTTATAAACTCTCAGTATACTTTTTAAAGTTATCTAAAATACCTTGCCAGCCAGCACGTTGCATTTCTTCTGAGTTTTCATTTTCTGGGTCAAAGGTTTCTACAATTTTTACTCCTTCCGGTTTTATAACAAATTCTATTTTTACATGCCTTCTATCTTCCCCGTCCATATCATACTCAATTAGTGAATTTTCTTGTACTGCAGTATATATACCTGCAAAGTCAAAACTAGCACTCCCATCTTTTGCCGACATTACGGTTTTAAACCTTCCACCAATTCTTACGTCATTTTCTGCACTCGGCGCCTGCCAAGTATCAGAAGCAAACGCCCAATTTACAATATGTTCTGGTTTTGTCCAACACTCCCAGACTTTTTCTATGGGGGCATTAATAACTGCTTCAACACTAATTTTGTTCATAACAATATATTAATTTTATATAATAAATTTACCGAAAAATCTTAGTATAGGCTAATATTTTTGGTAAACTTGTAAATATACGGATATAATTTTACAGTGCTTATTTTATAAATTGCTTCTCGGTATAAAAGCATAACTAGTTTCTGACCATGACTCAGATTGCACTTTGATCTACAAAATTGACCGGTTTAAGATCTCTAAAATATAATTACTTATTACAGCTTTTTAATATTCCTACGATACCTCCAATAACAATAATAACTCCGAGCAATTGTGCTCCTGGGCTGTCATCATATCCGCCATAAAAAAATATAAATACTCCGAAAAGTACTGCAAAAATTAAAAATGTTATTTTGAGCTTTTTATTCATAATTGTTTGCACTTGATCATTTTAATAACTCAAAAATAATACCACTTTCAGACATATTGGAAGACGGTAAAATAAATATTTATGTAATTAATTTCGATTATTAGTTAAGATTTTTTTAATTTCCCAACTATATAATAAATAATTGAGGCGAGTATGGACCAGTAAAAAATAAAATATAACCCAACAAAGGGTGGAGGTGGATCTTCTTGTAAGAAATTTTTTGAAAGTAGTAATGGACCCATTAACACAACTTTTATTGGTACTATTATTTTAGAACCAGTAATTTTCCATGCTTCTGGTGAAGCTGTGGTAAGTAATGTATCTGGTTGTTTAGGAAAACCTCTAGGTCCAGTTGAACCAAACAGTGAAGTGGCAACAAACATAAAAACAAACCCAAAAATAATAAACAAAAATACAAAATTTTTTCTTGATATATTCATACTATAAATTATACCATTTTAGAATAACGACTTACAAATTAAAAGCACCAATTTAAATTGGTGCTTTTAATGTCTCCGCTTAATCGTACGGATTAAATCTCAAATATTTTATTTGTTTGGATAAAATTCAATTATCCACTCAATGCCATATCTATCTCTAAACATACCGGCGTAAGATCCCCAAGGACCATCGCCCATTGGACCTTCCACATCCCCACCGGCGGAGAGACCATTAAATATTTTATCTGCTTCTTCTTTGCTTTCTGCGTTTACGGAAATTTTACTTCTATTTTCTCGTTCGTTAACCTTACCCATTACTTCAGGAACGTCATTTGCAATTAACATACTATTTTTACCTATTGGTAAAGCAATATACATTATTTTATTTTTTTCGTTTTCTGGTACTGGAAATTCGGCACTTTCCAGGTCTTTAAAACGAACCACCTTTGTAAACTCTCCACCAAAGACAGATTTGTAAAAAGCAAAAGCTTCTTCAGCATTACCGTTAAAATTTATCCAAGGATTTATTGATGCCATATTTTCATAATTATGTTATTTAAAATCTTAAGCTGCTTCAAAGCGAGCTTTGTTTTCTGCCATCCATTTTTGCATGTCGCCACTTGGGTCGTTCATAACTTCCGGATGAACTTCCATATAATGAGGCTGCAAGTTTTTCATCCAGTCTTCAAAAGTTTCCCCACTAGCCATGTAATCGCACAAGTCACATTTTAATGATTTCATATTTTATTAGTTTAATAATTTCTTTTATTATATCATCTTTTGGTCTTAAAACTCAATAAATTTTATTTACTTAAATAAAAAACACCAGTAAATCCTAGTGTTTTTGAATGGCTCGGTACAGTTGACCTTGTTAGAAATTATTTTTCTGCGAACTTGCTATAATTATGATATATGAAAGAAATCATCAGTGCTATCGCAGTAACTTTAACGCTTTTCGCTTATATCCCTTATTACCGAGATATTTTAAAAGGCAAAACACACCCGCATGTATACAGTTGGTCCTTGTGGGGACTCCTGACTATTTTGATTGTTATGCTTCAAATTAAAGGAGGTGCTGGACCCGCTACCTGGGTAACTGCCGCGGTAGGCTTGCCTTGTTTGGGAGTCGCTATCTTAAGTCTGAAGCGAGGTAAAAAAGATATTACTTTTGCAGATACAGTTACTACTGTTTTATCGTTGATAGCAATAGGCTTTTGGCTCATAGCCAATCAACCTACTGTTTCCATTATTTTGGTAGTCGTAGCGGACTTGTTGGCATTTTTTCCAACAGTACGTAAGTCTTGGGATAAACCATACACCGAAACACTATCCCTTTACGTAACCAATACACTCCGTTTTATTCTTACATTGTTGGCAGTTGAAAACTATACGATTTTATCATCACTTTGGATAGTAGCATGGGCAATCGCAAATGGGCTATTTTCCATTATGCTAGTCATAAGGCGTAAATATAAAAGTGGATAGTACATAATAGGTTAATTACAAAAACCACAATCAGAAGATTGTGGTTTTTGTTTGGCTCCCTCCTTCGCTAAAGCTACGGCGGACAAGCGGGAGATGGGATTCCTTTTTGCTTGCCGCCCCATTCCTGCCAAACAGAAGAATGGGGAACCCCGCTTTCCGACAAAAAGCCGCGGTGCTACACTCAAGAAGCTGCGCTCGCTCGCTTCTCTTCCGTCCCGTTTCGGGACTATCTCGCACCGTTCGAATCCTTGCTCCGACACATGAAAAAATGGACCAACACAAGGTTGATCCATTTTTTTATGGCTCGGGAGCTGGGATTCGAACCCAGGACCCATCGGTTAACAGCCGATTGCTCTACCGCTGAGCTACTCCCGAACGATTATCTTACTATATTCTTTGGTTTAAAAAATTTCTTCAGAATCCTGTTTTAAAATATTTCTCTCTTTTAAGAGACTTGTTTTTATCCAAACAGGCTTCATAATAAACCAACTTTAAAGGTCTTCTATTTTTTGTGGATTCTACAAAACCTTTATTATGATTTGCTACTCTATTTTTTAAATCGTTGGTCCAGCCTATATACAAATTATCATCTTTTAGGCTTTTTAATACGTAAGTATAATACATAATTTTAAGCTACCCCACCTGCCAACGACTGAGCCGTAGGCGATGGCGGGCAGGTCCCGAACATTGTATTTTTGGTTCAGTCCTAAAATTAGCTTCTAGGTATTAAACCCTATATATTTACTAACTTTTGATAGTTTAACAAATATTTGAAAATATATCAACCTCTTGAAAAATAGCTAATTTAGGTATATTATTGAAATTCGGTTAGCGATTGCCCGCGTAATAATACCGACAAATACACACCAGTGGCACTACTGGAAAATGAATAGAGGAATAGAAATGTCTTGGTCTAGCCCTGTCCTACACCCCACAGTTGAGCAGTACCGTAAAAATGGACTGGTCTACTACAGAGTAGCCAACGCCTATTGCACGGGTACTGTACACCAGCAAGGTGCGCACGTGACCGAATACTCCCCCGGAATGCACAAACCGGTACTGTGGATGAGCGAACTGTCCAACTTCGAACCCGGAAAGCCTTTTCGTGGCGGGATCCCCATCTGCTTTCCTTGGTTTGGCAAAGGCCCAAATGGTGACATGGAACCCCTTCACGGCCCTGTCCGGATCGCTAACTGGCAACTGGAAAAAAATACCCTGAATCACTACGGAGAGACCAAGCTGGTGTTTTACTACAGCGAACCGGAAATGTTCATTCTCCGGTATTCCGTAGTGTTCGGTAGTGCTCTTACCACCACCCTGGAAATTAAAAACTCCAGCACCAAAAACATCCACTCGTACGAGGCCATGCTTCACAACTACTTTGCAGTTAAGGACGCACAAAAAACTTACGTTACCGGACTCGGGAGCGTGCCGTACCTGAACCGTATAAACAACGAGCAAACTCAAGGGGAACCTACGGCAACTTTTTTCAATCAACGGATTGACCGGCTGTACAATAACCGGAACACTCTAAGAATAAGTGACACCGTCAACAATCGCATTATTACCACCGACTGTGACGGTATGAAATCAACCTGCCTGTGGAACCCCGGACCGGACATGAAGTTCGACGACATAAAACCCGATGGCTGGAAAGACTTCGTCTGCGTGGAAAACGGGAATGCGAGTGACCAAATTATTTCACTTCAACCCGGAAGCACCTGCTACCTCAAGCAAACCATTTCTGTGGTGTAAAACTTCAACCCATCAGCTAGCATCGCCCGTCCTCCAAGGACGCGCCGATGCTAGCTGTATTTTTTACTCTATAATATTCTAAGTGTATAATTAAATTATGAATAGTTCTAACTATACCTTAATTGACGTACGGGAACCAGACGAATTTGAGCGTGAGCATTTGCAGGGTGCAATTAATATCCCCTCGGAAAGTCTAATGTCCGGTGCTCCGGAATTGAAAAATATTCCTAAAGATACCAACCTCTTAATCTATTGTCGTACCGGTAGCCGGTCACAAATTGCTATAAATATATTTCGTTCTATGGGCTATACTAACTTGATAAACGGTATTAACAAAGACATAGCACATGACCGATTCGGGGTTTAACGTACTTTAATTTGTTTAAAATAAGAGTATAATTATAGTGTGCAAAAAAATTAAAATATAAAAAAATGACAAACGAAAAAAAGGTAGAATGGCTACTTAGAATTGGAGTAGCCGGAGAGTTCTTAGGTCACGGTCTTCTTGCCATAGACAAAAAGGCTGACTGGGTTAAATGGATAGGGCAAATACTCCATACTAACCCGGAAACCTCGGCCACCCTACTTATACTTATTGGGATAACCGACGTAATTGTGGCATTAATTGTTTTAACTAAACCTATAAAACCCGTGTTGCTCTGGGCAGCTTTTTGGGGTTTCTGGACAGCCTTAGTCAGGCCACTGGTTGGACAATCCTGGTTGGACTTTATTGAACGCTTCGCCAATTGGGCCGCTCCCCTGGCATTATACTTTTTTTACCAATCAAAAAATAACAAGTAAAGATTTCCCATATAAAATTGGATAATTCTATGAATATTCATAACGAATTGCTTTTTACTATCTCCATAATTGGACTCCTAGACACCTTATACCTTTCTTATCACTCCATTACTAAGACAGACGTGGCTTGTTGGTTTTTTCCAAAAGAATGGTGCCAAAAAGTTCAATACAGCAGTTACAGTAAAACATTTGGCATCCCCAACCCTTACCTAGGACTCTTAATGTATACTATTATTTTAGTATTACTTTTTAACCCTCTACTTGCTCCAACTTGGGTATTGCCTTTTATAATAATATTCGGCTTTGCCTTTTCCATGTACTTTACCTTTATTCAAATGTTTATACTCAGAGCTTTTTGCACTTGGTGCGTAGTTTCTGCAATAAACTTTACCATAATGTTTATTTCACTGTGGTTTAAATAAATATTTTATGCAGCATAACTCAAAATCAGTAACAACTATTAACAGCTACATTAAGTTGTTCCCAAAAGAGTTGCAAAAAACTTTAACCCAATTAAAACAGCTTATAAAATCCGTTGCCCCGCAGGCCGAAGAAGCCATAAAGTACCAAATGCCAACATTTGTTCTCAAAGGGAAAAATTTAGTCCATTTTGCCAGTTATCAAAAACACATTGGTTTTTATCCTACCCCCTCACCCATCTCGTTATTTAAAAAGGAGCTCTCGGGTTACAAAACCTCAAAAGGAGCAATTCAATTTCCAATCGAGCAGCCACTCCCTTTGAAACTGATAAAAAAAATTACCAAATACCGCGTAAAAGAAATTTCTAATAAATTATAAATTAGATGTCCGTTCATGGGTGGCCATTAATTTTAGCAATATTAATTAGTACTTTTAGCTATTTATGTTCGTTAAATAAATATTTTTTAACTAACTTAAAATTAATAACACAATAATGCAAAAAATTACTCCTTTCCTATGGTTTAACAATTTGGCCGAAGAAGCCGTAAATTTTTACATTAACCTTTTCTCCGGAAAAGATAGTGAGACTAAAATCCTTAACAAAATCCCTGGTCCAAATGGAACTGTTATGGGTTTAAGTTTCCAACTTTTTGGTCAACATTTTCAAGCTTTAAACGGAGGTCCACAATTCCCCTTTACTGAGGCAATATCGCTCTACGTTTCTTGTGACACACAGGAAGAAGTTAATGAATACTGGGACAAATTTATTTCTGGTGGCGGAACTGAAAGTAACTGTGGCTGGCTTAAAGACAAATTTGGACTTTCTTGGCAAATAATACCTAAACAACTTAGTCAAATGCTTGGCGACTCAGACCGTGAAAAAGCTAACCGCGTCATGCAAGCTATGCTTAAAATGAAGAAGATAGATATAAATACCTTAAAAATTGCGTATGAGCAAAAGTAGAGAATTTATTAACCGACTTCATACAGAATTTCCCGAATCCAAAATTCGTCCGATTAAGGAACAAATAAAAGCTGGGGAAGAAATACCTGAAGACACCCATACTAAAGCAGAAATTAATGCAATTACTGCTTTGTTAATAGAAGAAACTTGGAAAAAAACCTCCCGAGATATCAACTTAGAGCCCCCGGGTATAGCTATTCGACCTGAACCAAATTTGACAACACCACCTCATGTTTATAATCTTGAAGAAACAGAGCAATTTGTAAACAAATTTAAAAAACAACCCAAAGAATTATTTCGATTCATTAAAAATGGAACTACAGGCTTTGTAATTTTAAAATTTAATGAGTGGCAACCAGATAATTTACAAGCATTTAATAGGTTAGAAACTTTGTTAAAGAAACAAAGTGGCATCCCGACAAGTATTCACACCCCAAGACAGCACATATCAAGAGGTGTAAATACCGCCATGTTCAGTATATGGGAAACCATTGCAGTTATTCCTGAGGTTTATAAAAATCAATACAAAAGACCGATGCAAAAAGATGAATTTATAAAACTAGCCCAAAATAGCCTACCCTTAATTTATACCATTGCCAGTTCTCATTTAGATGTTTTTATAGAAATTGAACCAGGATATACAGGATTCACTTCAGAAAACAACAACCTTAAAAAATTTGTAGCACAGAACTTTTATTACATTGAAAAAGGTGAGGATAAAAAATTAGAGCTAACCGAAAAAACACTACAAAATATAAATATACCATATAATACAGAAACCCCTAGGACAGGCTGTCCTGCCATTTATGCCATTGGTCCAAACAAGAAAAATGTAATTGCAGAAATGTCTGACTGGCTAATAGATTTAGCTAACAAATACTATATTCCAAATATTTAATATTATAAGAAAAACAGCCTCGCTCTAGCCGAGGCTGTTTTTTGCAAATATAAAACTTCTAATAGAAGGTTATTGCTTTAAAATATTATTTGGCAGGAACGGTCTCGTTCATAATGTTAACCGGTCCGCCTCCTGAGTTGTTTAATAACTCTTTTACCAAAGGCACTACAATATGCTTCGGCAGATAGACTTGTCCTATTTTCTCAGGAGTTCTCACTGGGAAGACATAAGCCGGAACATACAACTCTTTAGAGGCACCGTTTGCAAAATGCCAAATTTGCACTAGTTCTAATTTTGGAGTCCCTAATTCTACAGTTAATGTCTCCGCACCCTCTTGCGAGTAAGGAAGATAGTTTCTAAACCCACCAGTTTCGGCAATTTTAATAATTCTCGACTGATCGGTTTCTCCTTGATAGTTAGACTGCTCGTACTTGCGACTAAATAATCCATAAACTCCGTTAACTCTTTGGTTTCTTGCATCCACACTCACAGATATTCCGGTTGGGTTTCCACCTTCGTCCAAAACCGATTTACCTTCTATAATTAATGGAAACACCACACTAACAGAATCGGGAATATAAAAACTAGACTTGTCGGCGCTTCGTTCGTAATCTTGCAACCAATCTTTTTGAACTATTGGGTCACTGTAACCCGCTAAAGGCACTCCGTATTCTGTTAGAAAATTCTTGGCAATCCCTAGCACCACAGAATCTTCAGGAATATCTGACAACTTTACCCTGTACTGCCTGTAGCAGTCTTCAGATTGGCAGGAAGCTTCCGGATGAGGCCATTTTTCCCAGTTCTGATAAATATTTATACTTCCTTGAGTTAAATCTACGCTCACCCCGTAACCAAACTCCTTGTCTTCGCTTAAAGTAAAGTTTTGTAATTTTACTTGAGTGAATTTATTAATATTAATTAAACCGAAACTAAACTTTTTTATTAAATCTACAACCCCGCTTTTACCGCTGTCGGTTAGCCTGCGAAGCACAGATTGTTCGCCAGCCAATTCAGGAAGCTTGTCGCCAACATAAGTATATTTTAAATTCTGCATTGGCGGGACAAATCCCATATCGCCTCCGCCGCCTATACCAATTTTTGGATCAATAGCACTTAAAGATGAGCCTCCACCACCTAACCCCCCTCCACCACTTTGATTTCTAAATCCAGTCTGTTCATTTAAAGCCAAACTACCAAAAGCGTTACCTGAAGATTTGGTTATTTCCACTTTTGAACTCAAAATTTCAGTTACTTGCTGAGGGAAAACTTCGGGTTTGGTTCTAAAATAGCCAAACACAGCCACCGCAACCACCACAGTCAACGCACCGCTAAAAATATAACTAAATTTGCTTGTTTTATTGTCGTTCATATAAGTTTGATTAGTACTGATTAAACTGGCCTTGGCCTCTAACTTCTTTCGCAAATTCTTTGCAAAAGTTTCATCTACACTCACATTCGGTTTTGTAGCTATTAACTCGGCAATTAATTGCCCCAGTTGTTTTTCATATTTTTTTAACTCCGGATCTATAACATAAAGCTCCGAAATAATTTGATTAATTAGTTGTTCCATAAATTTTGTAAAATTAACATGTAAATTAAAACTTGGGGCATATCTTGTGACAGCTGGGACATTACTCTAGAAAAAATCATTTTGGAATTCGCCTCGCTTATCTCCAATATGCTGGCAATTTCTTTATGAGACAGCCCGTCCCAAACTCTCATAATAACAATATCACGCTGACGAGCAGGTAAAGATTTTAAATAACTCTTAACCATTGCTAGTTTTTCTTTAGAATCAAATTCAGATTCTATATTAGTTCCGTCGGGCATATCCCAAACGTCTTCAATATTTAACACTTCTTTTTTAGTACGATAGTGGTCAATTAAGCTATTCTTGGCAATTTGGAATAACCAGGTAGAAAATCCGGCCTTGGCTTTATCATAGTCGGAAAAATTTTCCAAAACCTTGGTAAATACCAAGCTAGTTATATCTTCCGCTGTTTCTTTATGCAAGGTACGAAAATAAATAAACTGATATATTTTTTTATAATAAGCGTCAAATAAAAGTCCAAACCTGTCCAAATTTCCTTTATGACACTCCGCCACCACTGTCTCTAATTCAAATTCCATATCTGCTAGATGATTTAATCATTAATACATTAATTATACCCTATGTTTTGAGTATGCACTTTTCCACTTCCTACCAAGTTCCTTTCATAACATTATACGAGCCTAAAGCCAAAAAGTAACAACTTCACAAGACTGTGGAAAACAGGGCTTGACATATACCCCCTAGGGGTATATAATACAAATAATTATTAATTCTCTAAATTATGCAGAAACATTACCAAAGTAAACTAAGTAGTCATTTGCACAGAATTCAAGGACAATTGCAAGGCTTGGAACGTATGCTCGACAACAATAAATACTGTGTAGATATTATTATTCAATCCCGGGCAATTCAGAAATCTTTAGAAAGCTTTAATCAATCCTTGTTAAAAAACCATTTGGAAGAACATGTAGCCCACCAATTTACTCACGGGCAAACCGCCAAGGCTGTTAGTGAACTTCTAAATATTTATAACTTGCATAACAAATAACAACATTTTATGAAAAATAACACTGTCCAAATAAAAGGTATGCATTGTGCTTCTTGCTCAAATATTATTGAGAAGACTTTTAAAAAAATCAGCGGCGTAGAATCTGCAGAAGTAAGCTATGCCACGGAAAAAGCTAAAATTGCCTTCGATCCGACAAAAACCAGTTTACATGAACTCTCCAAACACATTGAACCGCTTGGCTATTCCATAGACCTTCCCAAAACTGCTGAAGAAATGGGTATGTCCGCCAACGAACACGCTGAGCATATGGGCCTGAACCAATCAAAAAAAGAAAAATTGGCCGAGGTAGCCGATATGAAAACCAAAGTATTCACCGCAATTCCGCTTGCGGTATTTAGTGTGTTGGTAATGAGTTGGGATTCTTTAGTCCAACTCAAGCTTATTTCTGAAATGACTCCTACAATCTACCAATTTATTCACCACTTGTTACCAATTTTTGCCACTTACATACTCTTTGTAATTGGCAAGCCTTACTTGTTAGGCTTTTATCGTTTCCTCCGCTACGGCAAAGCCAATATGGACTCTTTAATAGGAATTGGCACCTCGGTCGCCTTTTTGTATAGTTTTATAATTACCGCGTTTGAAAATCCCCTCCGTCCGTTTATAAATGTCGATCAAACTTACTACGATGTTACTATTGTAGTAATTGCTTTTATTACCCTTGGAAAATATTTGGAAGCCAAGGCAAAAATAAAAACCGGAGATGCTATAGAAAAATTGCTCAATCTTCAAGCAAAATCCGCACTGGTAATTCGCGACGGTCAACAACTGGAAATTCCTATCACTCAAGTCACCCATGGCGACAATATTGTAGTCAAACCGGGTGCCCGTATTCCTGTAGATGGGGTGGTTACCGAAGGCTCTTCTTTTGTAGACGAATCTATGATTACCGGAGAACCTATGCCCGTAGAAAAAAAACTTAATCAGTCGGTAGTCGCAGGGACAATTAATACAACCGGGTCATTTATTTTTAAAGCCACTAAAGTTGGTGCTGAAACCCTGCTGGCCAACATAATTAAAATGGTTGAGGAAGCTCAGGGAAGCAGGGCTCCGATTCAGGCACTGGCAGACAAAATATCCGCGATCTTTGTGCCTATAGTTTTAGTACTGGCCTTTGCCACATTAAGCGCCTGGTTAATTTTAGGTAGCACCACGTTTGGCTTTTCTCAAGCTCTTTCTTACGGTTTAACTTCGCTAGTGGGGATTTTAATTATTGCTTGCCCATGCGCGCTTGGTCTGGCTACACCAACCGCAATAATTGTCGGGGTTGGAAAAGGAGCTAAAGAAGGAATATTAATTAAAGATGCTGCGACTTTAGAAAAATTGCACAATGTCACTGCTGTTGTTGTAGATAAAACCGGCACTATTACCAAAGGTAAGCCCGAACTGGTCGGTATACAAAATTTATCCAAACTTGCAGATTCAAAACTTATTTCTATTCTCGCTAGTCTTGAAAATAAATCCGAGCATCCAATTGCTCACGCCATAATGGAATATGCTAAAATCAAAAATATTCCGCTATCTGAACTTTCTAATTTTGAAATAATTCAAGGCCGTGGTCTTAAAGCCACGATTGAAAATATAGAATACTTTGCCGGCAATCTTCTATTAATCTCTGAACTACATTTAACTCTGAATTTACAAAATATTGAACGCGACACCTTACAAGGTAAAACTCCTATTGTTCTCGCCACCAAAGAACAAGTTCTTGGGGTGTTTATGGTGGCAGACGCAATTAAACCGGAAAGCTTTGCAGCAGTAAAAAACCTTCACAAAATTGGAATTAAAGTAATTATGCTTACTGGCGACCATAAAAATACCGCGGAAGCTATTGCCAAGGAGGTTGGAATAGACGAAGTAGTAGCCGAAGTATTACCTGAAGATAAACTTAATAAAATTAAAGCATTGCATACCCAAGGCTTTATTGTAGCTATGGCTGGTGACGGCATCAACGACGCCCCTGCTCTGGCTGCGGCCGATGTCGGGATCGCTATGGGAACTGGTACAGATGTAGCCATAGAAACCGCAGGAATTATTCTGCTCAATGGCGATATATCCAAGCTGGTAAAAGCAATTCACTTATCCAAATTCACTATGCGAGGCATTAGACAAAATTTATTCTGGGCATTTATATACAATATAGTTGGAATTCCACTAGCCAGCGGAATATTCTTTCCGTTCTTTGGCTGGCTATTGTCTCCGGTATTCGCCGGACTGGCTATGGCGCTATCCAGCGTTTCCGTGGTTAGTAACTCATTAAGACTCAAGACTAAAAAATTATAAACACCCCTATATGAACACTAATGAACAAACATATACTTTCCACGTCCACGGCATGCACTGTAAAGCCTGTGTAGTACTCACAGAAAGCGAACTCATGACCAACCCAAATATTTCCCAAGCCAAGTCTTTTCTTGACTCACGCACTGTGAAAATTACCGGACAATTCGGAGAAAAGAATCCTGTGGCAATTGCCGAAGAGCTCAGTAAAATTTTAAAGCCTTACGGATATACCCTTGGTTTGGAAAAAGAAAAATTCTTGGTGAATTGGGCAGACTTTAAATTTGCCGTCCCATTCGCATTTGGTTTTATTGGCTTATTTATTATCTTACAAAAACTCGGAATTGTGAATTTAGTTACCGCCTCCGAAGTTGGTTACGGCACGGCATTTGTAATCGGCCTTATTGCCTCAGTCTCTACTTGCATGGCTGTAGTGGGAGGACTAGTACTTTCCATGTCCGCCAGCTTTGCCAAGGAAGAAAACAATTTAAATACTTCAACCCCTTATAAACTTCAACCCCAAATCTTTTTCCATGTTGGACGCCTAGTATCTTTTTTTGTACTAGGCGGAGTTATTGGTCTTTTAGGTTCTGCATTTCAGCTTGGCGTTACCGGAACATTCATACTCAACTTCATTATTGCCGTAGTATTATTAATATTAGGAATTAATCTGCTTGATATTTTCCCCGGCTTTAAAAAATTCCAACCCACACTTCCTGGCTTTCTTGGCAAACGAATCCATAATTTAAAAAATTTCAACCATATTTTAACACCAATACTTATTGGCATAGCCACTTTTTTTCTCCCCTGTGGTTTTACTCAATCTATGCAAATATATGCTTTAAGTACTGGTAATTTTTTAACAGGAGCTTTAATTATGCTGGCTTTTGCCTTGGGTACATTTCCGGTCTTAGCACTCTTAAGTATTAGTTCACTTGGTATTCATAAAAAAACTCAAACCGGAATTTTCTTTAAGACTGCTGGGTTAGTAGTTATTTTCTTCGGTATTTTTAACCTTTTAAACGCTCTGGTAGCTGGCGGATATATTCCTCCGCTGTTTAACTTTTAATAATAATTTGTTAAACTGATATTATATATGAAAACTATTATAACATTTGTATTGCTTTCTATTTTAGTAATTGTGGGGACAATTATAAGTATTCAAGGCGACAACCCTACGCCAAATTCCAATTCGAACGAAACTTTAAGCAATATTACTACTGCAGAAGGTAAACAAATTATAAATATCAAAGCCAAGGGCGGGTACAGCCCAAAAATTACCGAGGGCAAAGCCGAGACTCCAACCATTATTCGGTTAGCCACTCAAGGAACTTTTGACTGCTCGGCCAGCTTAACAATTCCCAGCTTGAATATTCGTAAAAATCTTTCCCCAACCGGAAATACTGACATTGAAATTCCACCTCAAAAAGCCGGAACTAAGCTTTTAGGCATCTGCTCAATGGGAATGTATAATTTTGCCATTAATTTTAACTAAACAGCTTAAACCACTTTTATTACAGGTAACTTTTTACACTTTCTGAACAATTTTAATCAGACCTATTAAGGGCAGTCTTGGCTGGACTTTATAGAATGTTTTACCAATTGGGCCGCACCACTAGCGCTGTATTTCTTTTACAAGAATAACTAGAAATAAAATGCTATAATATATTAAGTTAATAATTAATAAAAAAATTATGATTATAGTTCATGACATATTCGTTTGCAAACCAGGCAATGCCTCTAAGCTTGCCAAGTTATTTAAGGAAGTAATGGCAAATAGCAAAGAACTGCTAAATATCCTTACAGATGTCACAGGCCAGTATAATAGGGTTATAATGGTCACCCAGTTTGAAAATTTAACCGCCTATGAAAAGTTTATGGAAGGATATAAAAACCCTTCTGAAGAACAGAAACAAATGTTTTCCAAAATGCAAGGGTATACAGAACTATATATGACTGGCACTAGGGAAATATACCAAGTAATGTAAAAAAACACCCTAAACTAATGTTTTTAAGCCTAGACAACGTCTAGGCTTTTTGTTACTATATTAAATCCCTTGCAATGAGTGTTAGAAGTAAGCAAGGGAAAACTGCAGGAGGAACTGCAAAATGCCGGCTGTTGAAGAACCCATTGAATCACCAGTCAAGCCACCCAATCCGTTAGATCCCAGAATTTCTCCCGATACGCACCGAGAAGAGCGTATTCCAACGCCTTTCCGACCGCGTACTATCCCAAAACCAACTCGGTATGAACCGAGCAAGAACTGAACGTGACAACCTAGCACAAGCGAGACTGGAGGACTCGCTTGTGCTTTTAATATGTCCATACTAATTTTGTATTCTTAAAATTTAGGAATATAATACTAATATGGGTAATATAAACAAAAAATATTATATTTTTATACTGCTATCGCTGGTTATAGGTATTACCTATAAATTTTTTCTTACAAAAGAAACCAGTTTCTCAACTGAACATACACCAATAGTTATGTCTGCAGAAACAATAATACCTGAATCAGAAAAACCAAAATTAAATATTGTAGATTACGACAAAAAAATACTTGAAAATGCCAACCTTCAAGTTCAAACCATATCCAGCTCTTCCACATCCACTCTATCTTCATCCGCCTGGCCAGTAAAAACTACTTACCCTAACTTCGGCGCACTACTCCCCTTTAACCGTATTGTTGCCTATTATGGCAATTTATATTCCAAATATATGGGCGTACTTGGTGAATACCCGGAAAATATAATGCTGGATAAATTACTTGTTGAAGTAAATAAATGGGAGAAGGCAGACCCGAAAACTGCAGTTATTCCAGCGCTACATTATATTGCAGTCGTCGCGCAGGCCGGTCCGGGACGCGATGGAAAATACCGAGCTCGAATGCCAGACAAAGAAATAGATAAAGTGCTATCTATTGCAAAAAAGATAAACGCTTTAGTCTTTTTAGACATTCAACTTGGCTTTAGTAATTTGGAAACAGAACTACCGCTTTTGAAAAAATATTTAAAGCTACCCAACGTGCATTTAGGAATAGATCCTGAATTTGCCATGCCCGGAAGCAAACGACCCGGAACAGTTATTGGGACACTAGATGCCAAACAAATCAATATTGCCGCGAACTTTCTAGCCACAACTGTGCAAGAAAATAATTTAACCCCAAAAATTTTAGTCATCCATCGCTTTACCAAACCCATGGTAACCAACTACAAAAATATAACCCCTCTCCCAGAAGTTCAAATAGTCATAGATATGGATGGTTTTGGCAGTCGGGGTAGCAAACTCAATACCTACAAACAATACATAACCAAAGAACCTGTACAATTTACAGGCTTTAAACTTTTTTACAAAAATGATATTGTAAACAGTACTATTTTAACTCCTGAAGATCTACTGAAACTCACCCCCATACCACTGTATATTCAATTTCAATAATTATGATATTTTATAACAAACAAAAAGAAATTTTAAAACTCCAAAAGCTCATTAATCTACATACAGCTGACTCTATTGCGGATATTGGAGCTGGTATTGGTTTCTATTCTCTTGGCTTTTCTAAAATTGTCGAGAATTCAGGTATGGTGTTTGCAACAGAATTTAAAAGCCAACTTCTATTAACCTTAGGTAATAAAATCAAATCCAATAGAATTACAAATATTACTTTATTGCAAAGTAGTAACGATAATTGTAATCTTCAAGAAAATTCAGTTGATTACATTTTTTTGAGAGGTGTATACCACCATCTTTCAAACCCTATTAAATTCAATAGTAGTTTATACAAAGCACTTAAACAAACTGGCAAGTTAGTAATTATTGACTTCCCTCCAAAATTTTTTTTATCTTTATTTTCACCAGTAAAAAATGTACCCGCAAATAGAAAAGGTCATGGGATTAGCCAAGAAATTTTAGTTAATGAAATGAGCGATGCAGGATTTAAATTAGAACAGGCAATTCCAAATTGGGTTTGGGGTAGGTATTGTTTAGTATTTAAGAAATAAATGAATAAATTTAAACTTAAAAGCAAAGTTTGGGTTTACCCCGGCATGTCAGCATGGAGGTTTGTAAATTTGCCCCAAAAAGACTCAGCTCTTATTAAAAAATTATTTAACGGGCTAACGAGAGGCTTTGGCTCGTTGCCGGTTATGGTCACGGTAGGGCAAACATCCTGGAAAACCTCTATTTTTCCAGACAAAAAAGCAGGAGCTTATTTGCTCCCGCTCAAAAGCGAAGTTAGAAAAAAAGAAAAAATTCTAGACAATCAAATGCTGAGTTTTAAACTAGAAATTTTAATTTAAACTCCTAATGCTCTACAAGTAAATTAAAGTCTGTAGCTACTAATTCCAAAAGAGTTTTTTTATTCTTACTCCAATCACCTTTTAAATCATCGGTGAGTTCCACTGTTATTGCCGGTTTACCGTAAGCTTCCTCAAACCACTTAGTGGCAGTACCCGGAAAATCCCAATAATCATAATAAGTATAACCAGCGCTTTTGGCGTACCATTTTGCCAAAGTAATTGAAGCCTTGCCACCTTCAGGAGAGACTAAAGCACCCTCGGCATGAAAAGCTATCATTGCCACAGGTTTATACTCTTCCACAACCTGTTTTAAAACTTGACTCTCTTTTTCCGAAAAAGGAAATTCACCGGCAAAAGTCCCTAGAGGTCCGTATTTTTGCCAATCTTTTGTTTGAAAATTTAAATTTAAATTTACGCCTCTGGAGTTTAATTTATCTGTTCGGTCATAGTAACCATCCGGATTTGCAATAGGGATAATAACCAATTTTGTTGTCGATGCTACCAATTCAGGATCCGACTGTAACTCCTCCGCAAAAACATTCAATAAATCCGTAGTTCCAATTTCGTCTCCGTGCAAAGAAGCGTGGATTAGTATTACGTTCGCACCCCAACCAACTTCATAACCTTCAATCGTTCTTCCAGTTTCCGAATAACCAAAGACTTTCTTATTAAAAAAATAATCGTCCTCGGATTCCTCAACAGGAGGTTCAGCTTCGGTTAAAGTTACCCCTTGTACCTCAGGTTCAATAATTGAATTCTGTTTTTTTGCACTAACAAAATAAACGTATAACCCAATAGCGATTAAACACAAAATAAATATTCCTTTTATTTTTATACTTCTGTTAACCACCATTTTGTAAGTATTATTTATTTTTCAATTCTATGTGTAATTTATTTTAGCACATAGAAGCTCTATTACCACCGTACCTTGAAAATTAGGTTTTATAGTGAACTTAAATCTATAGTATTATCGATTCTAATTTGCGAAACAAAATCTGGAATATGGGAGACCATAAGCATAGCTCCTTGAAATTCGCTTAATGCCTGGGCAATAATTGGTAAATGGCGGAAATTAATATGATTTGTAGGCTCGTCTAAAATTAATAAACCCGGCTTCATTAACACCAAACGGCAAAAGGCCAAAAGTCCTTTTTGTCCTTCAGACAAAGCCATAATTGGCTGGTCTAAAAGCTTGCCATCGAGCAAGAATCCCGCTGCAGTACTTCGAAGTGCATGGTCGTCAAACTTCTCCATAACATCTTTTAAGGCATCATAAGCTTTTTCTTCAAAATTCATGTTGCCAAAATCTTGTTTATAGTAACCCACTTTAATATCTTTGGCGATTTTAAAGCCTTCGCCTTCACCTTGAGCAATCTTCTCGAGCATAGTGCTTTTCCCTATTCCATTCGGTCCGGCAATTAAAACGTGAGAGTTTTTTCTAGCGGTAAATTCCAAATCTTTCATTACGGCTTGACCGTTTTTAATTGCAGAAACAGCTGTAAATTCAATAATCTTCCCGTCAAAAAATTTGTCGAACTCTTGGCAAGGAATGTTAAACTCACGAATAGTCCGGTCTTCCTGCCTAACGTTCACAATACTCTCGGTAGCCTCTTCTGCAGATTCTCGCATTCGCTTAGCAACAGCACGAAGCTTACCACCCTTATGAGCAAAAACCTCGGCTTGAGCAAGTTTCTCTTTTATTTGTGACTGCATACGGGCATTCTGTAAATTTTCACGTTCTATTCTATTTTTAATCTCTTCCACCACATCATAGTAATTCCCGGCATACTGTTCTAATTTATGAGTATGTACGTCCAAATATAATACGCCGTCTGAGAAAGCGTTCAAAAAATCCGCATCGTGAGAAATAACAATCACAGTTTTTTCATACATCATTAAAAACCCGGTCAAATGTTCTATTCCTTGCTGGTCTAAATTGTTAGTCGGCTCGTCTAGCAATAAAATATCTGGGTTTTGAATAAGCGCATGTGCAAGTAAAAGACGAGCTTGTTGTCCACCAGAAAGCTCTTTAACTTTTCGCTCCAGTGGCAAGTCTACATTTACCACTTCAAAAATTTCTTTAATAAGTTTATCTAAATTATATTTCTTTTCTGTAAAAGCGGTGGCAAAATAATCCCGTACGGAAAGCTCGGCCATATCTTTAGGCATAACTTGTCTGGCAATTGCAATACTGGCATCGCGCGGGGTTAAATTAATACTCCCATCCTGAGGTTTTAATTCGCCGGTAATCATTTTAAACAAAGAACTTTTTCCTGCCCCATTTTGACCCATTAAAGTTATCCTGCTTCCACTACGAAGCGAAAAACTAGCCTCATCTAAAATGTGCTTATTGTGTCCATATTCAAAGGTAACATCACTAAATCTAAGTACTACGTTTTCGTTGGCCATGTTGTAAGTTAATTGGTGATAAAAAATTATCCCGTACTTTTAAAATCGGGATAATTTATGAAAATATTATATTATATTTTGCTTGCAAAGTCAACCTTAAACACTAAGGACTTGAGTACAAAAAGCACAGCGCTTTGCATCTTTTGGAATTTCACTAAAACATTCCGGACATTTTTTAGTCGAAGGATCTGCCGGTGCTTCTTTCTTAGACCTCGACACCAGGGCGTTAACTGGAGTAACAACAAAAAAATAAATTGTGGCAGCCACTAGAATAAAAGAAATTAAATGATTAACAAAACTTCCAAGCATAAATTTACTACCATTAACTGTAAAATACCAACCGGAAAGATCAGGAATTTTTGCAATCGCACCAATAAATGGAGTTAGTATATCGGCAACCAGTGAACCCACTACTGCACTAAAAGCCGCTCCAATAACAACACCAACAGCCAGGTCCACAACGTTTCCTCTTAATATAAACTGTTTAAAGCCCTTTAATGCATTTTTAATCATATTATTATCATTAATTTCATACCTTATATATTATACTTTCTTTACTTTACTTATTCAAATCACTAATATCCTTTTCATACTTTGCGGTTAAATTCATTACACTGTCTCCGTAAAATCTAAACCGAGCATTCGTAGAACCGGAAAAATAGCGCATAGCTGCATTCCATTGCCCTTGGTAAGTTCCGTCGGCTCCACCAGCTACCAACTTAATAGCAGAAGCAGCAAACGCGTCACGAATATCCCATGGGTTAGCCGGGCTTTTCCCGGTCAGCTTTGCCACTTTGTCTTTGTATCCCATCCAAGTCGATGGAATGAATTGTGCCGGCCCCATAGCTCCGCCCCAACCTACCTGGTTACCATTCTTGTCTTTCATAGCACAGGACACCGGTGTAATATCCGGATTCATACCAAGTTCTTGAGTAATTTGTTTAAATGGCTCCTGGTCACGACTAGGCTTCATAACCGCTCTCCACGATTTACTTTCCGGGTCACCCAAACGGTTACAAGTCCCCACGTTTTTTCCAAGATTAGATTCCTGAGTTAATATTGCTAATAAAAAAGCTGGGTTAATTCCTGTCGCGCCTTGTGCCCACTTGGCAATTACCAAAGCTTCGCCAAAAGTAATTTGCCCGCTTATACCTAGCAACTGATAAATTCTTCCACTAATTTCACTTGCCCGAGCTTTAGTGTCGTTTAAAGTAATTTGGTAGTCTAACTCACGTCCTTTTGTTTGTTGTAGAATTTGATTTTGTTCGCTTACTGAACTGGTCAGCTGCACTTGTTGGAGCGACTTAATTGCAAGTAAATTTTTTGCCTCTTCTTGTTTATCACTCAAGTCTTGCTTATCTGTCTCTAGTTGAGTATTGGTAACTTTAATTTGATTTACTATATCACTCAATCCTTTATTTAATTGTACAAAATCTTGATATACACCAAACACCTCTGACAAATTCTTTTTGCTCACTACAGTAAATACAAAAGGACTATCATCATTTTGGTTGATAACTCGTATAACACTAGCCATTTGGGCTTTTAAATTATTAGATTTTTTTATATTTTGATTAATTGAGTTTTCAGTAGAAGAAATTTTTCCGCTAAGCTCTGCAACTTGTAAATTAGTAGACTTAATTTGTAAATTTAAAACATCTTGCTGTTTTTTCAAAGCTTTAATTTTATTGGCTAAAGTATTTTTTTGCGCTGTGGTTTGACTTAGTTGTTTCTGCAAGTCATCTATTTGACCTTGTAATTCTTGTAGTTGTCTTTGAAGTTCTGTCTGCTCTGCAATTTTATCAATTGGATTTTGGGCAAAAATTTGATTGGAATTTAATACCAACCCAAGAAATAAAAAAATTAATATAAAAAATTTTATTTTAGTTTTCATTTATTTCTCCTTTCCCTATTGCTTCAGAAATATTTCTGTAACCGTCTTTTGCTAAAAGCTTCACTAAACCTATATTTATTTCGTTAATTAACTGCGGACCTTGAAAAACCATTCCAGTAATTAATTGGAGCAGCGTTGCACCAGCTTTTATTTTTTTATAAGCATCATCTGCCGAAAATATTCCACCTGCTCCAATAATTAGTTTAGTTCCATTAAAATACTTATAAACTTTAGCTATTAAATTATTTGCTAATTCATCCATTAACTTACCAGAAAAACCTCCCTTACCTAAATGCCCAACAGCATTTTTCTTTGTTAAGTTTGAACAAACAAATCCATCTATTGAAAAACTTTTACACACCTCTAATATTTTAAATAACTGTTCGTCCGTTAAGTCAGGTGAAAGCTTTATAAATATTGGTTTACTTTTAGTAATACTAAAAATTTTATTTAAAAGAAGTTGCAAATTTTCTGGCTCAGCAAATATTGGTTTTTCTTCGCAGGTATTCGGACAACTAATATTAATAGTAAAATAATCGCCAATATCTTTAAAGGTTTTATAAGTAAAAAAGTAGTCTTCTACCCCAACACTTACCTGTGAAGTTTCTGGTGCGTTTGTCTTGGCAATACTAATCCCAACAGGAAACTCCCATTTTTGCCCTGCTAATTTATTATAAAGCTCCACTGCGCCTAAATTTTTAAGCCCATAATTTACCCTCAATGATTGTTGCTCGGGAAGCCTATACAACCTTGGTTTAACATTCCCTTGGTATGGAAGTGCAGTAAAAGAACCAATTTCTTCGTAACCAAAACCAACACTTGGTAAAATACTCATTAACTTAGCGTCTTTGTCA
Organism: uncultured Candidatus Saccharibacteria bacterium; assembly: GCA_964348935.1. Taxonomy (GTDB): domain Bacteria; phylum Patescibacteriota; class Doudnabacteria; order UBA920; family UBA920; genus PALSA-1336. The sequence continues at coordinate 34,513 of CAYGEJ010000004.1, forward strand.
AACCCAGCAGAAAGCCCAATTGGGTTTAAAAATTGTATACCGAGAACATTTTGTTCTAAAGCTCGATGTTTAAAATTTAAAAACCAACTGGTAATTTTTTTAAGCACCCAAAATTTTCCTAAAAAACTGCCAATACTTGAGACAAAATCGTGAATATTTTCTGGATCAAATAAAAAAAATATAGGCTTGGCAAAGTTTCTATAGGTAAAACCAATAGCTATATTTAGAATTTGTTTAGTCATATTAACCTCTCCTTTATTATAGCAATTTATTCGTATTTATAGTACAATATAACAGTATTTTTAATCTTTAATTTATGAATTCAAAAATTGTTACCGTTGGGCTTATACAAAGCAAAGTTTCTGCCGACATTAAAGAAAATGTTTCCAAAACAGAAAAAATGGTGCGTACAGCTGCTAAAAAAGGCGCCCAAATTATTTGCCTGCAAGAACTTTTCCAAACTCCTTACTTCCCACAATGGGAAAAAATGGACAAAGAGCAATACGCCGAAAGTTTAACCGGTTTTACTACTTCCGCCATGCAAAAGTTAGCAAAAGAACTTGGCGTGGTTATTGTTGTACCGATTTATGAAAAAGGTGATGACGGAAAATTTTACAATACCGCTGTGGTGTTTAACGAAACCGGAAAGATGCTTGGCAAGTACCACAAAATTCACATTCCACACGACCCGGGTTTTTACGAAAAAGAATATTTTGAGGAAGGTATGAATGGTTACAAAATATTTAAAACCAAATTTGGTACTTTTGCAGTACTTATTTGTTTTGACCAATGGTTTCCAGAAGCCGCCCGCGAGGTCCGTTTGCAAGGAGCTGAAATTATTTTCTACCCGACCGCAGTTGGAAATATAATTGGTTATAAACCCGAAGGCGACTGGCACGACGCTTGGGAAACTATTCAGCGAGGTCACGCTATTGCCAACAGCCTCTATGTAGCTACTGTTAACCGCACCGGACGAGAAGGCAAAATGCAATTTTACGGACAAAGCTTTGTAAGCGACCCGTTTGGTAAAATTTTAAAACGCGCCAGTAAAGACAAAGAAGAAATAATAGTCCAAAAATTAGACTTAGATCGAAATACTTTTTTTGCCGAAGGCTGGGGCTTTTTACGCAACCGCAGACCCGACACCTATAAAAATTTGGTGGCTAACAAACTTATTAAAAAATCTAAGAACCTACAAAACGTCGCCCACTACGAAGAAGAAAAACGCGCACTAGGACAACTCTAACCATATGGCAGACACACCAAAAAAATTAGGCTTTGTAGCACCAGCAGAATGGGAAAAACATTCTGCTATTTGGCTTGCTTGGCCACACGACACCGTTACCTTTGGCTCTCTTAACGAAAAAGGAGAAAAGCTAAATAAAAAACGCCTACCTTTGGTAGAGCAAAAATACATAGAAATTATTAAGGCTATATCTCCTACCGAAGACGTTGAACTTTTGGTGTTAAATGAGGAAATGCAAACCAAAGTTACCAAAATGTTAACCGAGGCAGAAGTTAATTTAAAAGACGTTAGCTTTACCATTACCGACTACGCCGACGTTTGGCTTCGCGACTACGGCCCATTTTTTATTAACAACACTTCAATTCACGAACAAGGCTGGGTAAAATGGACTTACAACGCTTATGGAGAAAAATTTGAAGGCTTACTTAAAGACAATGAAGTATTTTTAAAGTTGCGCGGTAGTATTGGCAAACGTATGTTTGAACCAGAAATAGTTTTAGAAAGTGGCGCTTTCGACGTTAACGGCAACGGCATTGTACTAACTAGCGAACAATGTTTACTAAGCCCAAACCGCAACCCACACTTAACTAAACTAGATTACGAAAAATATTTTTCCGATTTTTTAAGCGCCAAAAAAACTATTTGGTTAAAAAACGGACTTGTTGGTGACCATACCGACGGCCACATAGACGAAATTGCTCGCTTTGTTTCTAAGGACACTATTGTTTGTGCTTATGAGGAAGACGAGAAAAACCCAAACTTTGCAGTACTAGATGAGAACTTTAAACTTTTAGAAAAAGCCACTGACCCAGAAGGTAACAAATTTAAAATAATAAAACTTCCACTTCCACATTTAACTTATAGCAACGAGGAGCCGGTCCCTGCTTCCTACACCAATTTTTATATTGGTAATGAAGTAGTACTCGCCGCTGTGTTTAAAGACGAGAACGACAAGAAGGCAATTGAAATATTGAAAGAATGTTTTCCAGACCGCAAAATTGTTCCAATAGATTGTAGCCAAATTATTTATGGTGGTGGTGCCATTCACTGTATGACTATGCAACAGCCTGCAGTCTAGGTTATAGATGTTAGGTTTTAGGAAAAAAATAAATTACAAAAAAATAAGGCAGTCCCGCTGTTGTAAGCGGGACCGCCAGAAACTCAGATGATGAGTGTTAGTCGTATTTGTACATAAAAGCGAATGTTGACGTGGCAAGAATATCTACACTCTCACCAGCGGGAATAATCACCGACTGCCCTTCAACAAAAGGGCAACAATTAATAGAACAAAAACCTAGCGTAACGGTCATCTTCCTCTTGCGAGGGTTAGGCTCCAAACTATACGCGTTAAACTCATTGCCGGGGTCAAATACCCCAATCTCGTAATCGGAAAAATTGATACTGAAGCCAATGCTCCTAATTCTATTCTCGCCCAATCTGTTCCTCTTTCTGTCTTTTAGACAACTCAATATATCAACATTTTCAACTATTGTCTAGAGGCAATGCATCTGTTAAAATAATTTTGTCCTCTATAGGAGGGCAAGTAATTAATCCTTTTCGCAAATACCCGAACAAAGTCTCCCGACAAATTGGGATCTGAAGGTCACGAGGCTCCGCAGTTCAGCGGAGTAAAAATTAGCGGAAAGAAAGGGATTTTAAAAAAATGGCAAACACAAAGTTTAATAAGCTATCTCGGGAACTAAAAAAACATATAGTTCCAGACAAGCGCAAAAGCACTGGCACTCTTAGCGAGAATATTAAAAAAGCAAAGACACCAGTTAGTACCTTTGCAGAAAAAACTCTAAACCATTTAAACGGTGGTTCTACTTTGCAGTCCGCATTGTGGCTTAAGGAACACATAAAAAATGGCGGTAAGTTAGTAGTTACACTTGCTGGTGCACTTAGTTCCTTCCAAGTTGGAGTAATGCTCGCCGAGTTAATAAGACAAAACAAAGTTCACTTAGTTTCCGCTACCGGGGCTAACCATGAAGAAAGTTATTACCGCTACGTTGCGCATTCTCACTACGCTAACATTCCTCGCTATACCGAATTAACTCCCGACCAAGAGGCAGAACTGCGTGATGCCGGACTTAGAAGAATAACCGATACCTTCTTACCAGAAGACGAAAGCGTACGCATAATGGAACCACATTTATTTAAAATGTGGCAAGAAGCCGAGGCAAAAGGTGAAAGCTATTTACCACACGAATATTTTAGACGTCTTTTTAAAGAAAACTTAATTAAGGCCGACCCACAAGCTAACCCAAAAGACTGCTGGACTCTAGCAGCTTACGAAAAAAACATTCCAATAGTTGTTCCGGGTTTTGAAGACTCAACTATGGGTAATATTTTTGCTAGCTACACTTACAATGGGCCACACAAACCAAAAGACCTTCCAACTGTTTCTCCAACAGTTATGAAGTCTGGACTCGACTACTTTCACTTAATGTACGATTGGTATATGAAAGAAAGCAAAACCGCTCCTATTGCCTTCTTGCAACTTGGTGGTGGAATTTCTGCCGACTTTCCAATTTGTGTAGTACCTTCACTTAAGCATGACTTAGGCATTCGCAAAGTCCGTGACTGGGCAGGCTTTATAGAAATAGGTTCCTCCCCAATGTCTTACGGTTCCTACTCTGGCGCTGGTGGTAAAGAAAAAATTACTTGGGATAAACTTTCTACCAGCAGTTACTACCAAATAATTCAAAGTGATGTAACCGTAGCCTTCCCATGGATAGCCGCTGTATTACTAGGATTATAGTTTACTAATAAAAACCCTTCCGTTAACGGAAGGGTTTTTATTATATAATACTTTATATAATTTTATTTTTTAGGAAGTCCCCACTGCCAGCGAGGCGCTTCCCCTTTTTTATAACAAATACGAATAAGGGTAATTGTTAGCAATATAATTGGCAGTAATGCAGTAAACAAAATTTCATTCTTTGGTGAATTATTATCTACTGTAAAAGCGAACACAAACACTAACGCAATATAACCAAGTACTACTACCCAGCCTTGCCATGTTACTGGCGTCCAACCCCAACCATAAATTTTTCTTTTAAACCACAAGTGCTCAGGGTTATTTTTATAATACTCTACATAGTCTTTAAGCATATATTTTTAGATTAATTATTAATATTTATAGGCTTACTTTGTTATATTATACATCAAGTTAACTGTGGACAACTCAACTTGAGTATGGTATAATAGTGGTACAAAAACCTGTCAACCGAACTGTCTACGTATGTGGGCGTGGCTAGGACAACTAGTCTAGGAACGTGGTTGGAAAATACCCTTAATTGGGTATTTTTTTATTACCTAAATTTCCATTCATCTTCAATGTGTTTTTTAATTACTGATTTATAATCATTCGCATCATTTTTACCAGAATAAGATCGGTTTATACTTCCTGCAATCATATCCGCCATTTGAATTAATACATTACTCTTAGAATCCTCCATTCTGCACTTCTTCATTACTATTCTTTCTCTATTATTTAATTCTCTGCGTAAATAAGACAAAAAAGTTCTTCTAAAAACTCTATCCCCACTTCCGTCTATTTTAATTTTTGCATCTAAAATTTTACCATCATTATGTTTTAATACCTCTTTGATAAAATAACTATAAAATTTATCTTTCTTAGTTTTTAATTCATCACTTCGAATTAAATTCTTTTCAACCACCAATGTCCTCATACGAAAATTAAATGGCTTAATTTTATTTAAAAATTTTAATCTTATTTCACTATTCAGTTTAAAAAAGCGAAACTCTCTATAGTCAGCCCAACCCAATTCACTACGCAATTCTTTAATAGCAACTGCCACTTTCTCGGCTTCCAGCTCATCATCAAAAATAACCATTGCAATAATAAAAAAGTCCGTTGAGCCTTTTCCTAATTTAAATCCTGCATCTCCAGAATCATCTATAAAAACTAACATATAAAACCTAATACTAAATTATTAATATATCTACCTATGTGGGCAACCTGCCCAGCAACACGGCCGGCGCATTCCACCCGAAAGTTTAGATACCGCTTTTTCTATTCGTATTCCCCTAGTCTCTTGTTTCTTGCCACTAGTTACCCAACAAACCCATTCGTTCTTAGCCAATGGAGTAACACTCTCCCAAACCACCTTTGCCTTTGGGCTAGCCATAATAGCCTTACCCAAATCCCCAGGCACACTATGTATTTTTTCTTTTTTGGTCATGGGATTTAAATTAAATTTTTCTTGTACCTTTGCATTCTGGAAATTTTGAGCAGCCATAGAATTCACCAAATTTTCCATTCCTTTTAACCATCGGGCTTTTACAAATTGGACATAAAATAGTTTCTGCTTTGCCAGGTATGGCAAAACTATCCATTTTTGCTTTTTCTAATAAATCTGCCAATTTAAAACCATCAATGAGTTCAATAGGTTTACTTTCGGCAAACTTTTCTGCTTCTAATGTAAATTTATTTGTTGTAATAAAAAAGCCTTTTGCCTGAGCTCCTTTATCTGCCATTGCTCCATAAAAATCCCTTACAGCACTAACAGGAACTTGCTGGGTAATAAATTTTTTACATTGGATATAATGTTTAACTCCATTTTTTTCCGCTACTACATCTATTCCGCCATCATAAGCAGAGCCAGTTACTTCAACTATAAACCCAAGATTTTCAAACATATGGGCAATATATTGTTCAAATTCTTTTGGGCTTAAATCTTGTAACCATTTTATTAAACTTCTACCGCTTCTGTATTTTTCACCAATACTAAATTTTCTTTTTCTATTCCATGCGCCTATAATAACAGGTCCTATTTCACGAATTACCCAAACAACAATTATAAAAGCTAAAAACGGCCAAAAGGTTTTTAAAATATTTTCTATAACATTTCCCAAAAAATCTGGTTGCATAAAAATAAAACTAAAGAATTTCTTGTACTATCCCTTGTACAATATCGCCATCATCAGGAACAATTGGAACATGTACAGGATTATTACTTTTAGGTAATAAAATCCTTCGACCATCTCGTTTGTCATAATATTTTATAGTAACATTTTCACCACCCAATAAAGCAACAACCCTATCACCTGTTTGTCCTTTTTCTGAAAATCTACATAATACCAAATCTTGTTCATTTATACCTGCCATATTCATAGAATCGCCAACTGCCCTCACAATAAAATATTTACCGCCTGGTTTAAGTTTACTTTTTTCCACATTAATATATTCTTCAATATTTTCTTCACTAAGCAAAGGATTACCACATGGTGCTAAACCAACTAATGGTATTTTGACCATTTCTTTAATTTTATCTACTAATTTTACTAAATTATGAGCTGGTATTACATGATCTAAATTTTGTTTTTTATGTTCATTAAAAATACTATTAAAATAATTTCTAAGATTCAGATCTACAATATATACATATGTACCCATTATACCTCTAGTAAGTAGGGTCTTATAAATATTAATTATATATCTTTCAAGTTCATTTGGATCTGTAATACCGTTTCGCCCATTAATATCAAAATATTTTTCTTTATTCACCCCAAATTTTTTATTTATAGGATCGAAATAAAATTCAGGCCCTATAATAACCCCAACATAATTTAAATCATACCCTTGAACAGTATGTATACAACCAATCTCATTTATAGCATTCGGAGAATTAACCCAATCTCTTGCTGTGGAATTCCAAATCATTTTTAAACCTTCTATTTCAATATCGTAATCAACTAAACTTTTCTTGCCCTCCTTTGTATGCCATGGCCATGCATAGCCTGCCACAACTCTTGAAAGTTTGTGTAGCTGCTCCTTCTCCTTAATTTTATTTACCATATCTTCTGCATTTTCAAAAATTCTAAAATCATAATTTTGAAATATTGTAGTTTTAGGCTTCACTAAATTAAATATATCTTCTATAGCAGTAATGTATGTATCTCCTGCCTCAACACGCATTTGTATATTTAAGCCGTACTCTTTAGCTTTTAAATTTTTAAAATCTTCAGGTCTAATGTCGGCAGGTTTTACTGTTTGATTCTCATCATAAAAAAAGATTTTATGCTTCGCTGATTTAATAACCCAATCAAGTTGTGTTCCTTCATTTCCGAAACCTAGAAATTGATTTACTTTATCAAAAGCACCAAAACCCATAATGCCTTTTCTACGTTGCAACCTATGTGATTCATCTACAATTAAAACGTCGTATTTCTCCTTTACCACATCGTTTGGGCCTATAACCATATTCGCCTTCAAACCTTTAACTTTACTAAAGACTTTTTTTATTGTTGTGCGTAACGAAGCCATCGGCACAACTAATGCAATAGATAAATCTTTTGTCTCTTCCTGTTCTTTTAAGTATTTAAAAAGGTAAGTTGCAAGAATAGTCTTACCTGTACCAGGCTTCCCATTTACTATAAAAGTATTTTCATTATTCTTTTTAATATCATTAAAAATTTGTTTTACAACAAAAAACTGATCTTCGTTTAAAGATTTATATGGGGAATATTTAAATAAATCACTATTTTTTATTACCTCCAATGGATTTACTACAACCCCCATTTCCATAAGCTTGGACCAAGCAATTTCAAATTTAGCTCTATACTTAAACCTGTCGTAGTAGTTATGATTCTTTAAGCCACCATTACCATTTTGAATAATATATTTTCCGTCAGCTGATATGTACTGAATAAGCCAAGACTCAATATCCAAAGCTGCAGAAACATTAAACTCCTCATCTGTAATAATATGAATTTCTTCTAATTTTCTTCTCTCTGGATTTTCATAATGTTGTTTACTTCTGTAATAGGCATTTACAGTCTGCCCAATATAAACCTCCTGTTTGTTTTCTAATACATAAACTACAGGCCAATTTCTACCAAAATTAAAATTTTTAATTTTGTCAAAATTGTCTTTATTATATTTAAATGTGACAATATTTGACATTTTATAAATTTGTATACTTTGTATACTTACCCTTTGCCTTAACTACTGGATATTTTCTTTTATTTATTAACATCTTTTTATTAAAGGTCTTTACAATATCTATATTTAAATCCCAACTCATTAACAGCACCCAATATAATACATCTGCTAATTCTGCAGCAATATCATTTTTATTTTCTTTTACATATTTTTCAAGCTCTGTATTATTTTTCCATTGAAAATGTTCTAAAACTTCAGTTGCCTCCAAAACCAAAGACAATGCAGAATCTTTTGGATTATGAAACTGTTTCCAGTTTCTTGCATTTCTGAAATCTAGAATACTTTTCGTTAATTTTTTAATTTCTGACATAAACTTACTTTTTCTTAATGGGTTTCTTTTTCCAGTCGCTAATAATTAGCTTGGTTCCTTTTTTTATTACTACTACCTTCTGCTTTTCTTTCCAACCTAATTCTTTTACAAACTCAATAGGAAGGCTAACGACTAGGCTTTTGCCTGCCATTTTCATTAGCTTGCGAATATTGCGGTTTTCTAGGGTTTGGGTGGACATAGTAGATATAAGATTTAGGATATAAGATGTAAGATTTAAAAACAGGGAACAACGGATTTAGCTTGCCTACCTTCGGTAGGGATGTAAGATATAAGATTTGGGAACAAATGCGCTGGCAGGCGGGAGATTTGAATTCTATTATATAATGTATTATATAATAGTTTTAACTAAGTAAAAAGTGGTTGAGTTTTGCCTTAATTTTTAGACAACAAAAAATACTTTTTAACGATAATGGTACCCATAAACGTGAAATAATTAGAAAATAACCTCACCCTGCCCCTGCCTACCGGACAGGCAGGCTCTCCTCTTCCTACTTCGCCAAGGCTATGATGGACAAGAGGCTATGGCGGATCTTCGAGCAAGGAGAGGAATTTTGCATATAAACAACCTAGACAACAACTCCCCTGTTCTGGTAATATTAGTCAGTTCCAAAAATCCAAAAACACTAGCCCCAAGGAGGCAGTATGAGTTATGGTTTAACCGACCTTACCAGCGGTAAAGAAGTCGATACAAACTTTATTGGATATCAGCCGATGACCGGTATACGCATTGGCGAAGACCAATTCGACTGGGAAAACATGTGCAAGGTATTTTTGCACGTTTTCGTGAAAGTTTCGATGAATGCAATTCCTCAAATTGTGCAAGAGGTTCTAATGAAGCTGCACAAGGATTACCAACCCATTCAAAGCAGCTTCCAACTCTCACGCCATGCCCCAGTTTCCCAGGAGCCCGGGCAGTTTTGCAACATCAACAGCGTTGGCCAAAAAGCTTTCTGCGTAACAGTTGACGAAGACTGCCACAAAGTGCGCTTTGGTCTCTACATCTTCAGCGTCAACGACTTCTGCTGCTTCGCATACCACATAATTTCCGGCGGGTTTCACGGAATCACGCCAACCCCGCAAGCGGTGAACAAACTCCTCAACAGCCTGTTCGCCAACTTCCACCCCATGTGGATTCGTCCGCGAATGTAACTCACACCCCCACTACCTTCACACCCGCGCAAAGATTAATTTCGATGCCGGGTGTATTTTTTATCTAATAGATTCATAACCACCAACAACACCATTTTTAGTTAGAACTATTTGCCACAACTGAGTTGCTCTTGCTCTAAAAAGACCAGCACAGGAAAGTAAATAATATTTCCACATTCTATAAAACTTTTCATCGTAATCATTTTTTATTTCCGGCCAAGATTCTTCGAACTTTGAAAACCAAGCTAACAATGTTTTGTCATAATCTGCGCCAAAATTATGCCAATCTTCAATTATAAATATATTATCTATTGCTTCACAAATTTGTTTCGCCCCTGGCAATTGTCCATTTGGAAATATATATTTGTCTAGCCAAGGGTCTGATGAATCTATAATTTTTGAACTTTTGGCTCCAATGGTGTGCAATAAAAATATTCCGTCATCTGTTAGGTTTTTACTTACAACCTTCATATACTCTCTATAATTCTTATTCCCTACTGCTTCCAACATTCCAATAGAAACAATTCTGTCATAGGTTCCATTTAATTCTCTATAATCTTGAAAAATAAATTCAATGGGCAATCCTTGGCATATTTTTTTTCCTAATTCAATTTGTGATGGTGAAATAGTAATACCCACACAACTCACACCATAATTTTCTACTGCGTACTTCATAAAACTTCCCCACCCACATCCTATATCTAAAATTCGCATACCCTTCTGCAAACCTATTTTTTTACAAATAAGTTCAAATTTTGCAATTTGGGCATCGTCTATATTCTTTGCTGTTTTCCAGTAACCACATGTATACCCCATAGTGGCACCGAGCATTTTAGAATAGAGCTTATTGCCAATATCATAATGTTTTAAATCAAAAACTTCTTTTTGTGTTTGTAAATTAAATAGTTTGTTTTTTACAAAGTGAAGTATTAACGGTAAATTATATTTCACTTTAGTATTTAAATCGGCGCGCATCATTTTAAAAAAAAGTTGATCCAAAGCTTTACATTCCCATAACCCTTCCACATATGTTTCCCCAAGACCCAAACTACCCTGACTTAAAACTCTTCCATAAACAGAATCGCAAAGAATTTGTATATCCCAATCTCTTTTACCATTTATCTCTATATCCGCTTGTAATAATAATTCAGATACTATTTGTTTTTCTTTTGAATATTTCATAATAACTATAGAATAGCAAAAAACAATAAACCCAGCTACCGTCCTACTGTTAGGAGTGGAAGGGGTTTACCCAGCCCCAATTATTATACTTAATTATCATCCAATTTTTATCAAGACTTACAATAAACCCAGCTCACACTTTGATTCAAGTAATTGGAGCTGGGTTTATTTCAGGCTTGCTTTTCCCATATGCGATTTTCTTTTTTATCTACTTAAGTAGATGCTAAGGCTTAGCCGCCTTTGGGCTTTTCGCGAACTTTAGAAAAGCAACCTGGCTAGACACTGTAACCTGTTAATCATCTATGCTCTTTCCTTTCTACTTAAATGTTACGCCTGTTCAAAAACCTCTGCAAGTATATAGAGGTGGATAACTAAAGAAAACCAGAGAATTAAAATTAATAATCTTTTTTATGCCTTAACTATAAGAAATTATTTCGCCTATAGTTAAGGTGTAAATCTGAGTTTTCCACTTTTAGCCAAAAAATCCGTCCCAATTTCTCAGAACGGAATTTTATCTCTAGCAACTAATCACTCACCATTATCTATTTTCCTGATTTAATCGCACTATCTATAAGAGATTTAACTTTTAATAAATCTAATATGAACCCATTTTTTTATATAGTTCAAACGCTTCCTCTAAAGCTCTTAAAGAAATTCTACTAAGAGTTTGAAAAGCCTTAGCAGCCGCTTCTATTTCCTCTAAATTTTTTCCCTAATCTCACTATTACGCATAAATTTATCCGTTTTATTTATACTTACAAACTTACAAGCTTATTTACTTACCAGCTTACTAGTAGTCTCTAAGTTTATTTATATCCACATGGTCGCGCATGCGCTCTAGGGCTTTGCTTTCAATTTGGCGAATACGTTCACGAGTAACTCCAAACTCTTCCCCTACTTCTTCCAAAGTGTGAGTTACCCCGTCTTCAAGTCCAAAACGCATTTTAAGAATTTTTTGTTCTCTTGGGTCTAAGTCCTTTAAAATATTTCCAACATACTCTTTAAGAATTTGTCTGCCGGCTACTTCGTTTGGTTTAGTGGTTTCTTCGTCAACAATAAAGTCACCAAGGCTGGAATCTTCACCGTCGTCTTCACCTACAGGAGAGTCTATAGAAACTGTTTCTTGAGAAATTTTCTTTAAATGATAAACTTTTTCTACTTCAATACCCATTTCTGCAGCAATTTCTTCTGGAAGTGGTTCACGTCCCAAGTCTTGCACTAAAGAACGTTCTGCTTGAGCATACTTGTTCAAAGTTTCCACCATATGCACAGGAATACGAATAGTACGGCTTTGGTCAGCAAGCGCGCGGGTTATAGCCTGGCGAATCCACCAGGTGGCATATGTTGAAAATTTATAACCTTTTCTCCAATCAAACTTTTCTACCGCTCTAAACAACCCAATATTACCTTCCTGGATTAAGTCCAACAGCCCCAAGTTTCTACCCATATACTTTTTGGCAATACTAACCACCAAACGCAAGTTAGCTTCGGTTAGCTTTTTACGAGCAGCAACATCCCCTTTATCTATTCGCTTTGCCAGTTCAATTTCTTCCGGTCCCTTCAACAATGAAACTTTACCAATTTCACGCAAATACATTTGAATAGAGTCGTCATAAATGTCACCCAAATCAAAAGCATCTATGGTATCTTCTTTCTTTTGCTTTTTGGCCTTAGCACCTTTGGCTGGTTTTTCATCTACCGGAGTTTCTTCCGCTTTATTCTGTTCCCAAACACTTGCCACTTCTTGGTCAACAATTTCAATTCCGCGTTTTTCCAATAAATTCATTACAGCTTCAAGTCCGTCTATGTCGTCTTCAAAATTTGGCAAAGCATGTAAAATTTCCGCTTCAGTTACAAAACTGCGCTCAGCTGCTTTTTCCATTAACTTTGCCATTAACTTCTCCGCATCTGGAGAAATTCCTGGAAAAGCCAAAACACCCTGTGTTGGTTTTTTCACAGAAACTTTCGCCTTGGCTTTTACCTTAGGTTTAAAGGCTTTCTTTACTGTTTTTTTCAGGCCTTTTTTTGGTTTGGTAAATTTCTTTTTTGGAGTAGTTTTCTTGAGTTTTTTTACCATATATAAAATATTAAATACTCTTTTCCAGACTCATTCTTAAAGAAATAATGGAGGCAAATTTTTTGTTTAACTCACTTAGCTTTTCCTTGTCGCCTGTGGTTTCAGCCTGCTTAATTGCGGACTGAAGTAACTTTTGTTGAGTTTTAAGCGAATGGAGCTTGAGTAAAATAAAAGATTTGTCTAAACTTTTCTTAAGTTTTTGCCTGTCGCCATTTAAGTCTTCCAACTGTGATTCTACCATAAAAACGGCTTCTTTGGCTAATGTGCTATTTTTTAAAATTGCTCCATTATTGGAATTATTAAGCCATACTTCCACCAATTCAGCAATAGCAGGCTCTTCATAATCACTGGTTTCAACCTGCATTCTTACGGACTCGGCAAACTCTTCCAAGCACAACAAGCCACCCAAGACTTCTTTTTGGAGCAACAGACTACCGGAATTAGGGTTAGTTGCCGCTGGCTTACTTACTGGCTTACCCGCTGATTGGCTGATTGGCTGACCAGCTTTCTTTATTTGGTCTCGAATAACTTTGTCGGAAATTTCAAACTTGCTCACCATTTTGTTTATATAATGGTCTTGCTCTAGAGGATCTTGAATAAAATGCAAAAACGGCAAAACCTCTTTGCTTAAATACAATTTCTGCTCGACCGAGCCTCCCGGAAAATCGACTTCAGTTTTATTTATATAATAATCTAAAAACCACACGGCTTCGCTAACGGCTTTTTCCCAAAGTCCGGGACTTTTTTTTATAAGCTCGTCTGGATCTTTTACTGCTTTTAAAATAATTAATTTTAATTTAAAATTATTTTTTAAAGCTAACTCTCCGCTTCTGCGGGTGGCGGTTTGCCCGGCCACATCTGCGTCGAAACAAAATTTTAAATTTTTGGTTAACCTGGCAAGTTGCGCAAATCCATATTCGTTTAAAGCTGTACCGCTGACCGCAATAGTGTTGGCAAATCCGGCCTGGTGAGCTGAAATACAGTCCATTTGTCCTTCTACTAACACAGCTTCGTCTTTTTTTCGAATAGTGTCTTTTGCAAAATTTAAACCAAATAATATTTTACTTTTATTGTAAATAATTGTTTCTGGGCTGTTTACATACTTGGCAGACTTTCCGTCATCATTCAATATACGCGCAGAAAAACCAACTGTCTCACCAAAATAATTATAAATAGGAAAAGTTATACGGCCACGGAAACGGTCGTACATTTGTCCGCGTTCGTTTCTACTACTCACCCCAGCCTTAACCATTTGTTCCGGCTTTATACCTTTTTGCATTAAGGCTCGCTCAAGTGCGTGAAAATCTTCTGGAGCAAAACCTATTTGCCATTTTACAATGGTTTGCTCACTAAGCCCCCGGTTTTTTAAATACTCTAAAGCAACTGCTCCAGTTTTACTCATTAGTACTTGATGGTAGTAGCGAGATGCAAAGTTATTAATTTTGTATAAAATTTCTTTCTCGTCTTCTTCTACTTTGTTTGTGGGTGAATAGGAAGGGAGTTGTACGCCAGCTTTGTCTGCCAAAATTTTTAAAGTATCTTTAAAATCTAAATTCTCATATTTCATTACAAAGCCAAACACGTCCCCGCCTTCCCCACAACCAAAACAGTGCCAAATTTGTTTTTGAGGGCTAATCATTAAACTTGGACTTTTTTCGTTATGAAAAGGACAAGGCGCCTTATAATTTGCGCCAGATTTTTTAACTTGGATATAACCGGAAAGGACGTCAGCTATATTCAATCTATCCTTAATTTCTTGTAGTACGTTGTCTTGCATATGTATATTTTAGCGGTAATAGCTTAGAACGGCAACCTCGACAAATTAGCAATATAATGTTAAAATTATTGAAGTTTACATGGCTCTCTGAAACTTCAGAAGCCTGAAAAGTTCATGGAGAGGTCGCATAGTGGTCGAGTGCACGCGCTTGGAAAGCGCGCAGACCTTCACCGGTCTCGGGGGTTCGAATCCCCCTCTCTCCGCCAAAAAATACCAACTTATTAGTTGGTATTTTTTGTTACAAAATTATTGTTGTACTGAGACTATAAACCCAATCTATCTTCTACTTCCTTAATGTGAATATTTGCTTTCAGAACTGTGTCCGGGTTTATAGAAATTGAATCTATGCCTTCCTTAACCAACATTTCGGCAAAGTCTGCAAAATCACTTGGCCCTTGTCCGCAAATTCCAACTTTTAAACCTAAAGCATGGGCGTCTTTAATTAACATTTTAATTAATTTTTGCACTGAAACATTTCGCTCATTACCAATATTAGCCACTAGCTTACTATCGCGGTCGAGACCTAAAGTCAACTGGGTTAAGTCGTTCGATCCAATAGAAAAACCGTCAAAAATTTTCGCAAATTCATCAACCTGTAAAATGTCGGAGGGAATTTCCGCCATAACCCAAATTTCCACTCCTTCCACCAAATCCCCAGACTTTTTGAATTTACGTTCTTCGGCAGTAATTCGTTTAGTTAGCCCATACTTCTGCATAACTTCAATGACCTTCTTCCCTTCTTCTGGAGTCCTGCAAAAAGGCACCATTACACTTAAATTCCAAAGACCCATTTCTTCGCGTACTCTTTTTACAGCCTGAACCTCCAAAGCAAATGCATCTTCAAAATTCGGATCATAATACCTGCTCGCACCTCGCCAACCGATCATTGGGTTTTCCTCAGATGGCTCATATAATTTTCCACCAATTAGGCTTGAGTATTCGTTACTCTTGAAATCGCTAAATCTTAATAGTACATCGTTCGGATAAAAAGCAGCGGCCAACTGTCCAATCCCATAAGATAGTTTTTGCACAAAGTATTCTTTTTTGTCTGTATACCCAACGGTCAATTCTTCCACTTGTAATTTTAATTTTTCATCGGTCAGCTTCTCAAAATCAATTAACGCTTTAGGGTGAATTTTAATAAAATTCGAAATTATAAACTCTTCGCGAGCCAAACCCACGCCCTTATTAGGTAAAAAAGAATTAGAAAAAGCAGTTTCTGGGTCCGCAGCTATCATTTTAATCGGAGTTTTTGGAGGTTGAAAATTGGTCAAGTCAGTTCTGTTAACTTGAAATTTTAAAAGTCCTTCATAAATTTTACCTAGTTCGCCTTCGGCACAAGAGACGGTTATTTCTGCGCCTTCCTGAATTTCTTTGGTGGCATTTCCAGTCCCCACCACTGCCGGAATTCCAATTTCACGAGAGACAATTGCCGCATGACTGGTTCTTCCACCGGAATTTGTCACAATAGCACTGGCAATTTTCATAATCGGTTCCCAATCCGGATCGGTCATTTCAGCAATCAGCACCTCACCAGCTTTAAACTCGGACAACTGTGTCGCATCTTTAATATAGTGCGCCTTACCGGCACCAATTTTAGCACCAACCGCAGCGCCTTGGGTTATAACTTTTCCTTTTTCTAACATTACAAACTCTTCAAGAATATTGCTATTTTTTCTGGCCTGTACGGTTTCAGGGCGCGCCTGCACTATAAACAACTCTTTAGTATCACCGTCATATGCCCATTCAATATCCATAGGACGTTGGTAATGCTCTTCAATAATTACCGCCCACCTGGCTAACTTAAGTACCTGCTCGTCATTTAAAGTAAAAGCGTGTCTCTCAGCGTCTGCCACAGCTATTTCCTTAGTCGGATTAATTCCCTCTGTTGCGTAAATGAGTTTCTTTTCTTTGCTCCCCAAGCGCTTGCTAATTATCGAATGAAAACCTTTTTTTAAAGTAGGTTTAAATACCTTAAATTCATCCGGCGTCACAACCCCCTTCACCACCATTTCTCCCAAACCCCAGGAAGAATTAATCAGCACCATATCCTTAAAGCCACTTTCGGTATCGATAGTAAATATAACCCCCGATGTCCCGCGGTCGCTTCTCACCATTTTTTGTACTGCCACAGAAAGAGCAATATCAAAATGGTCAAATTCTTGATCGTGTCTGTAGGAGATAGCCCTGTTGGTAAAAAGGGAAGCAAAAGCTTTTTTAATTGCTTCTAATAATTCGTATTCACCTCTAATATTTAAAAAACTTTCCTGCTGTCCTGCAAATGACGCATCTGGAAGGTCTTCCGCCGTTGCGGATGAACGCACAGCTACATCCAAGTCTAAAATCGTTAAATTCAAATGTTCTGCCAATTTTCCAAAGGCACTTTTTACTTCCATTTCCAAATCTTTTGGAAAAGTCGATTCTAATATTAGTTGCCTAACCTTTTGACCTTTTTCTTCAAGCTGTTTAATATTCCCGGTATTTAAATCGGCTAAAGTCTGAGTAATTTTATCGTCTAAATTATTCTCCTTAATAAAATACTTATAAGCATAAGCCGTTACCGCAAAACCAAACGGTACTGCAATTTTGTCATTTGGAAACAACTGGCTATTTGCCTGAGTTAAATTCTGATACATTTCTCCCAAATTAGCATTCTTCCCCCCTACCAAAGACACATCCCCCTTTGCAACTTCGTTAAACCATAAAATGAACGCGTTTTTTTTATCTGTAGTCATAAATTTAACTATTTAATTGCTGTTAAAAATATTAAACCGTTTTAACTTCTACTAAATTCAGGTTTTCCGTTTGTCCTAACGGCTCCCCGGAAACCAAAATAATTCTATCACCCTTTTTTACAAACTTTTTTGCTTTTGCCGAATTAAGCATTTCCTGCAATAAGTTCTCTAAATTTTTAACTTTAGGTATGAAAAATGAATTTATACCCCATATTAGATTAATTTGCCGTAATATTTTTTGCCTGGAAGTTAACATGACAAGTTCCGCGGTTCTCGGTCGCTCGTGAGCCACTTCGCGGGCGGTAAATCCGGTGTCCGTAAAACCAACCACGGCTTTGGCTTGAGTATGCTCCACCAAATGGTAAATTGATTCAGCTACGGCTTCAATTTTATTTACAATATTCTCTCTCAAATGTTTATGTTCAGGAATAAACTCACTCTTTTCTGTTGTTTCAATTATTCGAGCCATCTCGCTTACGGCTTTCACTGGGAATTTACCAAAAGCACTCTCTCCGCTGAGCATTACGCAGTCCGCCTGATCAATAACCGCATTCGCTACATCGGAAACCTCGGCTCTGGTCGGACGCGGATTACGGATCATTGAGTCCAACATTTGAGTAGCAACAATTACTGGCTTGGCAGCTTTCAAACATTTTTGAATTATAGTCTTTTGAATTATAGGCACTTGATTCTCTGGCATTTCTACTCCCAGGTCACCTCTAGCAACCATTATAGCGTCAGCGACTTTCAATATACTCTCAAAATTTTTAACCCCTTCCGGCTTCTCTATTTTGGCAATAATTTTTGGCAATTCAAAACTTTTAGGATTATATTGTAAAATTAATTTTTTTAAATTTAAAATATCCTTTGCCGTTCTCACAAAAGACAAAGCAACATAGTCTACGTCTTGTTTCAGTCCAAATTTTAAATCTAAGATATCCTTTTTTGTCAGAATAGGAATTTTGAGTTTTGTTCTTGGTAAATTCACCCCTTTGTGTGATTGAATTTTTCCCGGAGACAACGCCACACAATAAATTAGCTTACCGGAAATTTTTTCCACTTCCAACTCAATTAGCCCGTCCTCAATTAAAATCCGCTGTTTAACTCTAATTGATTTCGCCACGTTGAGGTCTAAATAAAAATCTTGCCCAATAACCACAGTTTGCCCAACCTTAACCACAACAGGTGCTTTCATTTCCAAAACCCTAATTTTCGGTCCATGCAAATCTTGAATTATTGTTATGGTTTTGTCTAATTTCTTGGCTACGGTCCGAATATTTCTAATAAGCAAAGCATGGTTCTCATGGTCGCCATGTGAGAAATTAAGCCTGGCCACATTCATTCCGGATTTTGCCATTTCTGTTAATGTTTTCACCGACTGTGACGCCGGTCCTATTGTACATACAATTTTAGTTTTATTATTCATGTTTTTATTATAGCAACCAAGATTAAAATAAACTAGATTGCTTGTCGTTTTTATTACTTAATATATGAATTCTGCCAAATACTCCGTCGTAACCCGGTTCTATACGGACATTGCCTTCCCTAACGTTAACCACTGCCTTGGCAATTTCCGGGTTTGATATTTCAGTAATTTGCTCCTCTGATAAATCCAACAAAATTTCAAATTCACTCACTCGCGTGCTGAGCATTTGATTATATATAGAAATTACTTTTTTACTCTGCACGCCAACTCCAACAGACTCTGCAATAATTTCTTCAAGTGGAATTACGCTTTTATAAGGCACGGCTCGATTTGGCACAAAACCCGAATCTCTGTCTGCCAACGCCTCTGTTCTATTCAATACCCCCACCAATAATTTCTTTCCGCAGACTGGACACAACCCTTTTAACTTCTTGGTTTTGCTCGGTACACAAGAAAATTTACAATCTCTATGTCCGTCTAAATGATATTTCCCTTCCTCTGGAAAAAATTCAATAGTGTATAAAAATCTTTTTGGGTCTTTGCTGTAAAGAGCCTCAATAATTTCGTCGTAAGACAATTTCTTTTCTGGAATTTCAAAAACATTTGCCTCTCTTCCAAGTTTTCTTAAACTATGTGCGTCGGAATTTGAGGTAAGGGAGTATTTATCAAGACTGGATATTTGCCAATTCATTTTCGGGTCAGAAGATAAACCGGTTTCGACAGCACGAATATATTTGGCTTGATCACCAAAGGCTTCCGATATGGAATCAAAACCCGAAAGCGAACCAAGTACTCCAAAATGAGGGGTCCAAACATGCGCCGGAATTACCTCGGCTTCAGAGGACGCCTCTTTAACTATTTTTACTAAGTCGTCGCAGTGTACCCCCATAATCGGCCTACCGTCAGATTTTAAATTAGCACCTCTTTTTTCCAAACCTTGAATAATTTTATCCGCTGCTGCAAAATTGGGGGCAAAGATCATATTATGTACACGGCGAACCTTATCCCCTTGCTTATAAATACTGGAGACTTCACAGGTTAACATAAAATAAGCCTTAGCAGATTTGTCACGCAACTGGTATAAACCAGGGCAAACTTCTACCAAGCTTTCTTTAAGTTCAAATAGCCATTTTGGATGGGTAAAATCACCGGTACCTATAACGGCAATACCTTTCTTGTCGGCCCACAACCCAATATTTTTTGGATTTAAATCTTGTGAGCACGCTCTGCTATATTTCGAATGAATTTGGAGGTCAGCGATAACTCTCATATTGGCATTATAACATTTATAATATATAATTATCCATATGAAAGATGAACAAAAATACTTGAATTTAGCTGTTAAAGTCGCCAAAGAAGGCGGTATAATTTTTAAAAAATTTTTTGGTAAACCAAAAAGCATTAAAAGTAAAAACGGCAACCCTCGAGACCACGTTACCGAGGTAGACTTGAAGTTAGAAAAACTAATTCGTTCTAAAATTCAAAAAAGTTTCCCTACCCATAAAATTATAGGTGAGGAGTTCGGTAGCCAGACATTGGATAAAAATGACCTAATTTGGATTATTGACCCAATAGATGGCACTAACAATTTTATCCAAGGAATTCCAATTTGCTGTATTTCTATTGCACTTTGGGACAGTAACGGACCTTTGATTGGTGTGGTATTTAACCCAATTACCAACCAATTATGCACTGCTGTTAGGGGTCAAGGCGCCTATTTAAATTCAAAAAAAATAAAATGCTCAACTCATTCAGAACTAATCCAAGCCTTTGGCGGTTACGGTTGGGGTAGAAATCTGGCTGGAGCTTCAATAAGCTTTCCAAAACTTATAAAGATGCTTCACAAAATGAGAACTCTTGGCTCCTCAACTTCTGAACTCGCCTTTGTCGCCCAAGGTGTATACGATTTCCATATCCAAGCAGATATTAATGTCTGGGATTACGCCGCCTCAGTATTACTAATTATAGAGTCCGGTGGCAAAGTCACCGACTGGCAAGGAAATAATGTTAACTTAACTACCAAAAACCTTTTAGCCAGCAACGGTAGACTTCATCCACTATTACTTGCAGGTTTAAAAACAGCTAACTTGGTTTAAAAAAATCCCGAAGCTTAAAGCTTCGGGATTTTTTTAATTTTTCTTTGTCCGTTTAGTAGCTTGTTGGTAGGCAGACTCCGAGGAAATATCTAACCACATACCTTCGTATGCGTACCCGCTTAACCTGCCTTCTTCTGCCAGTCTTGGAAAGACATCACTCTCTAACTTTACAGCCGTTGGGGTAATATAGTTAAATATGGCAGGCTTCATAAAATACATCCCGGCATTTACTAGGTGAGAAAAAGTTTTTGGTTTTTCCGGTTTCTCTTCAAAATTTACTATTTTACTTCCCTGCATTTTAGCTAGTCCCCACATAGAAACGGTTTCTGCACTGGACAAGGCCATAGTACACACCGTTAACTGCTGAGCTTTGTGAAACTGATAAAAATCCATAAAATTTATTTCACTTAAAACATCTCCATACAATAGTAAGAAATGACTGTCCTTCATAAGCTCTTTAGCTTGAGCTAGAGCCTGAGCAGTACCTTTTACCGACTTAGATTGTTCTAAATAACTAATATTAACCGACCACTTAGAACCATCTTTAAAATAATCTCGGATAATTTCTCCGCCTTCACCAACAGATATAACAACGTCAGTAAGTTTCGCTTCTTTAAGCCTGAGTAATGTGTGTTCTAACAATGGTTTTCCGGAAATACTAACCATAGCCTTTGGCAACGAACGTCCTTCGGACTTAAAAAATACCGGATTACCTCCTGCCAAAATTAAAACTTTCGAATCTTTTTCAGCTAAAGATTTAGACAAAAAATATTCAATCGCATGACTTCTATTACGAAGCCTTTGACCGTCTATAAGACTGTCTAATGTTTTAAGTAAATCTGTCCTTAAAGTAATTGTGAGTCGCTCTCTTTTCATATTATAATTTTACCTGCTTGATTCGTTCTCCAAGTTAGGACAAGGTAATGAATCCTAGCTGAATATTGATTTTAATCTATTGTATGATTTTATCATACAATAATTTTTAATAAGTGTAAAAAAGTGGCCGGAAAAGTAACCACTAAGACAAATTTGTGGGAAGTTAATGCCCAAGAGAGCGAATAAACTTCATATGTCTAATGTATTACCTTCCGGCCACAGCTCGTAGTTAATCTGCCTGATGCCTAGCTAGTTGCGCCAGACAAGTTAACAACGTAGTTGACTCCATCTTGGTCGGTCATAGTATGACCGACTTTCGAAAAATCGACTTTCATCCCTCCTTCTTGCGGGGTTGCCGCAGTTGCTCCACCACCACCGGTGCTACCGGTTTTTGCCCCATCAGGGGCAGGATTTTCTTGTGTCATGCATCACCTCAATGAGAATTTACAGATATTATCTGCATAGTAGGTCCAGCTTTCCCCCTACAAAACAAACCCTTAACCACAAAGGTAAATTTTGCAAAGGAAAAATATTTTAGACACCTAACTAATAAATATACTATACTAACCTTATAAACATGTAAAATCTTAACTATGAATGAATATTTAAAAACTGCACTCCAGGCTGCCAAAGCTGCATCCAAAATTCTCAACGAAGGCTTTGTCAAAGGCGCTGTGGCAAAAGATAAGAATACCAGCGAGACTGGAGACTGGATAACCGAGTACGATTACAAAGCCCAAAGTGCAATTGTCAAAATAATTGCAAAACAATTCCCTTCCCACAGCATTCTGTCCGAAGAAGGTATTGATGAAGACCGAAGATCAGATTACAAATGGATTATAGATCCACTAGACGGCACAACGAATTTTAGCCACGGCTTCCCTAATTTTGCCACCGCCATAGCTTTAGAATACAAAAACAAACCCTTTATCGGCGTTATTGCTCTCCCTTCCCAAAATCAAATATTTTGGGCAGTAAAAAATCAAGGTGCCTTTTTAAATGGGAAACCAATTCATATCAGTGACACAGCTCAGACTAACAAGGCGCTAATTGGTATTTCCATGGCAAGGTCCGCAAATGCCTTGAAACTTGGTAATAATACTTTTAATAAAATTACTCTTGCTCCTGCCAAGCCACGAGTCTATGGTTCCATTGCCGCAGATTTAGCTAGAGTAGCATTAGGTCAGTTAGACGCCACTGTTTGTAATCATTTGTTCCCATGGGACTATTTGGCAGGCATACTGCTGGTAACTGAAGCCGGTGGAAAAGTGACTTGGGTGAAAGAAAAAACCCAATTTGTAGCCTCGAATAAATTTTTACACACCAAATTAGTATCAATTTTAAAATAAATAAAAAAGAGAAGCTGCGTAATCCGAAGATCAGGCAACTTCTCGAGTCGTTACGATATTTTTGAGTTCGGCGAGTGTAGGCATTCCACTATGCCCGCCAATGTGTTCAATGTTCCTAGCCGCCACCCATGAGCCGAGCCGTAAAGATTCGGAGTGGGTTGCACCAGAAAACAAACCGTATAAAAAACCGGTTGTAAACGCATCACCCGCACCAGTGGTGTCGACCACTTTGGAAGGCAAAGGTTTGCTGTAAAGCACTTCGTGATTACCGTTTTCACGAAACACCGCAACTGCCGCACCTCGGTCACCCAAAGTAATAAGGGTAACTTTTGGTCCCATCTTCAACAGCTCAAGAGCTGCCAATTCAGGTTCCAGTTGGGTACCCAGCAAAATACGAGCTTCCTTCTCGTTGACTTGTAGCACGTCAGTGGAATGAAGAAGACCGAGCATCCTTTCCCGATAAACCAAGAGTTCGGAATTCGGAGTGAGCATATTGCAAACCGAACCAGTAAGACGGACTTTAAAAATTTGCTCAACCAACTCAAGCTCAGCCATACGCACACCTGTGGCAACCACAAACTTTGCTTCAATTTTGGAAACAAGTTCCAGCATTTTAGCATTGTCTAAAGTATACGTTGGCTTGTGGCAAAAAAGTGTTGCCGAGCCGTCATCTTCAAGGACACACAGGGTGTGAGGTGTCGCTGTATCACGGTCAACCATGAATGGCGTTATGCCATTGGAAGATAATTCGTTCTGGAGTAATACCCCTTCAGAATCCTGTCCAACAGCCCCAGCAATGGTAACACTCAACCCCAAACGGGATAAACCCACCGCGCAGTTCACTGAAGAACCAGCAGGAAGCTGAGAATAACCACCGACCGCAAAACGCAAAGTTTGTCCGTCTAGACAAACGACATACTCCTGTCCTTCCACAAAAAGATTTTGAACGGTAACTTTCTGCCCCCGAATTTCCGGAGGAACAAAGCCACGAACTTCAGTCTCAACGTTGAGACTGGGTAAACACAAAACATCGTGTTTCATTATCCCTCCCAGGATTTTTCAAAGGAACAGAACTTATTCAGTTCATACTTTATCATACCTTATCATACTTTTTAATGTCAATTACTAAAAACCCCCTGAACTAAGGGGGTAAAAAGTATGATATCCACCGTTAAATTATTACTCCATTAAACTCTCAGCCATTTTTAAATCTTCTCTACTATTTACCCCAATCACTTCTTTTGCATCCACCGTAATGCTTTCGGCGTTTATACCACTATGCATGGCCACCTCCACAATATCGGTCAAATAATATTCACCTTGAACGTTCTTATTTTGGATTTTTTGCAAATTTTCCCAAAGCCATTTGGAATTAAACATATAAATTCCAGGGTTGATTTCGGAAATTTTTCGCTGCCCGCTACTCGCGTCTTTGTATTCAATAATTTTACAAATTTTTTTGTTCGTATCCCTAATAATTCGACCGTAAGTCTCTAAAGATTTAAATTTACCATTAAAATTATCTACGCTAGCAGTCAACATAGAAATTTTGGATTTTCTATCGTGATGTAATTTCATTAACCTTTTTAAGCTCTCAGCTGTAATAAATGGCATATCGCCATAAAGAACTAAAACATTCTCACCTTTTGCCAACCTTTTTGCAGATTGCAGAGCATGGGCAGTCCCAAGCTGCTCTCTTTGAATAACATAAAAATAATCATCACCCAAAACAGTTTTTACCATTTCTCCTTTATACCCAATAACCACCACGGGTTTAATAAGTTGATTTATTTTTGCTATTTGCTCCAATAAATACAAAATTAAAGGTTTATTTTTCAGCAATACTAAAACCTTAGGTAGATCCCCTCCCATTCTAGTACCTTTACCCCCAGCTAAAATAATTATTTGATTACGCATATTAAAAATTAATTCTGAATTCTAAACCATGATGTTTAAATCCAAGTTTTTTATACAACTTATGAACCAATGGCTTTGATGTTCTGCTGGTAGCAACTAGCTTATAACACTTTTGCTTTTTGGCGGTTTTTATAAGCTCGATTATAAGCTCACTCCCAATACCCTGCCCTCTTAGTGATTCACTTACAAAAACATCTTCAATTAAGCCATATGGCCGTTTATGCAAATCATTTTTTATTAAATATAAAAACCCGCGGGCAACTTGATTGCCTTTTTCTTTTAATTCCAATTTAATAACTTTTGATGCTTTAATAGTTTTAGTAAATTTCATATTAAATTAATTCGTAAATTATTCGCGCCAGTTTTTTTGCGTTATGTCTTATTATACTTCTATTTAATATATCTCCCTTACTTTTTGTAAACACAACCTTTGATGAAAGGTTCCCAGAAATAATTTTAGCATTAATATTTTTACTGTCCAACTCCACAAATTCCGCTTTCTCCTTTTTATACAACTTTTGAATTCTTGCTTCGGGCTTTGTATTATTTGCTAACACATAAGTTATTCTGCCTTCCAAGTATCTTTCTAATTCATTCACAAAATCTGAAACCTTAAACCCATTAGTCTGACCATTTTTGATCATTATATTTGTAACCAAAACTTTTTTTGCTCGAGATGTATTTATAGCCTCTTTTACACCTTTAACTAAAAGGTTTGGTAGAGTGCTAGTATGTAAATCCCCGGGACCAAAAACTATAACATCTGCCTGACTTATTGCCTCTAATGCCTTAGGGTTAGCCTGTATCCCTGGTTTCAATCTTATATCTTCAATCTTATATCTTATATCTCCCAGAGGCTCGTCTATGTTATGCTCGCCTTCAATAACTTTTCCATTTTCTAAAGTTGCTGATAGTATAGTTGGGTTTAAAGTCACTGGAATTACACTACCATTAACATGCAAAAAATTAGAAACTAGATCAATAGCTTTTTCTGCGCTTCCTAACTCCTTTTCCAAATTAGCTAAAATTAAATTCCCAATTGTATGACCTTTTTGCTCTCCGCTAGTTATTCGATGCGCAAAAATACTTGCCAACTTTTTGTTAGCAGATAAAGCAACTAAACACTGTCTAACATCCCCAGGTGGCAGTACCCCAAGTTCTCTTCTTAAAATCCCACTTGAACCACCGTCATCAGAAGTTGTAACAATAACACTTAAGTTAACAGGATATTTTTTTAAACCTTCTAATAATGTGGATGTTCCCGTCCCACCACCAATAATTACAATATTATGCATAATAAGTTTATAAGCTTGTAAGCCAATAAGTGTGTAAGTTACTGATTTACTTACATGCTTACCAGCTTACTTTCTAATGAATTACTCCCATCTCTTTCCCCACTTCTTCAAATGCCTTTATACATTTTTCCATTTGCTCTTTTGTATGCGCTGCGGAAATTTGTACCCGAATACGAGCTTTACCTTTTGGCACAACTGGATATGTAAACCCTCGAACATAAATTCCTTTGTCAAATAATTTAGAAGCCATAAGGCTTGCCAGTTTTTCTTCTCCAAGTATAACAGGGGTAATTGGATGTTTGCCATCCCCACCCAAAGTAAACCCAAGTTTTTCCATTTCTGTTCTAAAAAACTTAGTGTTATTTTCTAACTGTTCTCTATTTTTTATAAATTCTGTATTGTAATTTTGCAATACATAAAGAGCTGCATTCGCTATTGCTGGTGTAAGAGAATTAGAAAAAAGAGTGGTACGTGAACGTTGGTGTAACACTTGAATAATTTCCTTTTTACCCGCTGTAAAACCTCCACCGGCACCACCCAAGGCTTTACCAAAAGTTGAAGTTAAAATATCTATTCTATCCATTACTCCTGCTTGCTCTATACTCCCTCTGCCAGTTTTACCCAACACACCACTAGCATGAGAGTCATCTACCATAACCAAAGCACCGTATTTTTCTGCCAAGTCACAAATTTCTTTAAGCTTGGCTGTAATTCCATCCATACTAAATACACCATCAGTAGCAATTAACATTCTGCGTGGCTTATACTTAACAACATCTCCCACAAGCGGAACAGCCGGCAATACAGGTCTCGTCACAACCTCTTTAAGTTGCCTTTCCAAATCTTCCATATCGGAATTCTTAAAACGAAATCTTTCCGCTTTGCATAAACGAATACCGTCTATAATAGATGCGTGGTTTAACTCATCACTAAAAACCGCGTCCCCCTCTTTTAAAATTGTTTCAAACAGTCCTGTGTTTGCATCGAAACAGGAAGTGTACGTAATAGCATCTTCCTGACTAAAAAATTTTGAAATTTCTTGCTCTAAATTTTTGTGCACTTGTGAAGTACCCACAATAAATCTTACACTTGCTTCACCAAATCCATATTTTTCTATTCCGAGCTTGGCAGCTTCTGCAAGTTTGTCCGAAGATGCAAGTCCTAAATAGTTATTGGCACAAAAGTTCAACAAGGCTTTGCCATTGGCAACTATTTCTGTCCCTTGTTTACCTTCTAAAACACCTTCCTCTTTCCAGGTCCCAGCGTCTTTAATTTCCTTTAGCTCTTTTTCAAATTGTTGTTTATAGTTTGTATACATATATTCGCTAATATACGAATTTCACTAATTTCACGAATTTGCACTTTGGTGTTATTCGCGTTATTTGCGTATTCGCGAGTTAATTAAATTTAATTAATATTTTCGGATTATTAATCATCATTTCTTCAAACTTTTCTTTGGAATAGTCTTTAATATTCAAAATAGTTCCATTTCCACCTTGCAAAATTACACTAAACAATTTTTCTGCCACACCGTTACTTGAGTCTTCCAATAATTTTTTGGTGGCTTCCCAAGTTTCCCAAAGCTCTCTGCCTGCAACGCAGTGCATGGTAATACCCTTCATAACTAGGCGGTTAAAATCTTCAAAAACAAAATCTCCGGTCTTAAGTCCAAACAATATAACATCACCACCACGGCGAACACTGGCTATGGCATTATTTACCGAAGAATTAAATCCTGCCATTTCAAAAGCCACATCTACTCCAAGTCCGTCGGTTAGCTTCATTATTTCATCAACAACCTCTTGGTTGTGCGAGTATTCATTTGCTGTGTGCTGTTTACTGTCTACTGATAACTTAATTAAATGATCAACGCCTAAAGCTTTACCCATTTCCAAAGCCTTTGGGTTTGGCTCTACTCCAATAATAGTTTTAGCACCCATTCCTTTAGCAACCAACACCAAGAAAGTTGCAATAGGGCCAAGACCAAAAATTGCAACAGTTTTTCCTTTTAAATTCACTTTGCTCGCTGCGTGAACAGCATTTCCAAAAGGTTCATGAAGTACAGCAACCTCTGGGCGAATTTTACTCATGTCTACTTTCCATGCAACCTGTGCTGGCACTTTAGCAAATTCTGCAAAACCACCGTCTACACTAATACCAAGTATTTTTTCATTGGTACAAACATTTTTTTGTCCATTTAGACATTGAAAACATTTATTACAAACTACATGACTCTCACAAGCAACAAAGTCTCCAACCTCAAGCCCTACAACCCTATCACCCTTTGCAATAACTTCCCCAAAAAACTCATGTCCGAGCTGCCTATAGCTCTTCGAATTAGTCTCCCTCCCCAAGTCTGGGGAGGGCTGGGGAGAGGTTGAATTTTGTTGTGCATCAATACTCCCAAGTATCGCCTCTTTAAAAGCTTGTCTATTCCAAATACCACGGTCAGTCCCACACACCCCAGCGTAATTAACTTTTAAAAGTATCTGGTCTTCATCCCCAGCCCCCATTTCAGGCTTAGGAATATCTACCATATCAAAACCCTTTGTACTTTCCCAATCTGTTTTACTCTTGTCAAAAATTAACGCCTTCATAATATTATAGTTAATTACAAATTAAACTCTCCTACTTTCTAAAATAGAATATATTTCCCTCATTGTACTTATTATTCTATTTAAAGATTTATCTGTCATAAAATATTTCGCAGAATCTTCGCCGTTGGATTTTAAGACATCTTCAAAAACTTTATTTAATTCTTCTACCTCTCTGGGTAATGTTAGATTCAATGGCTGTATGCCTGGAGTAGATTCATCAACTTCATATTCATGCACCTCAACACCTTTTGTAACTGCTTGTTTAGGAATTTTATTTGGATTTAAAATTTTAAATACAGGTGAATAAATTCTAGCCAACTCAATAACGCCCCCATCCTTATTTTCTAAACTTTTTAAAATCCTATGCTCTAAATAAAATCCAACATCCCATAATGAAAAGCTATAAGAACGTTTCATTTGATCCATTTCTTCCTTTCCAGAATTACTACCTCTAAATAAACCTGATAAATTTTCTACTTTTACTTCTGTTAATGAAGGTAACTGTTGATTTTTAATAATTTGTAATGTTTCTTCTTCAGAAAACATATTAAACCATTCAGCTTTAATGTCCCTTTTAGTTTCAAACTCAGGGCTAGGTATTTTTAAAAATTCAGATTTTTTATATTTACCTTTTTCCATATTTCATATCCTAAATCTTACGTCTTAAATCCTAAATTATTCTACGGTTACTGATTTCGCCAAATTTCTAGGCCTGTCTACATCACGCCCCAAGGCAACTGCTATATGGTAAGCAAAAAGTTGTAGCGGGATGGTATTTAGTAGTGGCTCTAAAAGTTCCATAGTTCTTGGCACATAAATCACATCATCTGCTACTTCTTTGGCTTCTTCATCACCTTCGGTAGCAATTATTAATGTTCTAGCGCCACGAGCCCTTACTTCCATTATACTACTTTTCATTTTTTCGTATAATTGATTTTTGCTTAATATTGCCACAACTGGAACGTCTTTACTTACCAGAGCAAGTGGACCGTGTTTAAGGGAGCCTGCTGCAAGACCTTCGGCATGAATGTAAGAAATTTCTTCTAACTTTAATGCACCCTCTAAAGCAACTGGGTAATTTATACCGCGACCTATAAACAAAACGTCTTTATAATTTTTATACTTTTCTGCAATTTCTTTTATTTGATCATTTAACTTTAAAGTCTCGGTCATTTTTTCTGGAATTTCTAACAAGGCTTGCAAAACTCTTTGACCAGTTGCAATAGATGTGTGTTTAATTCTGCCAAACTCAATAGCGTACAAAAGTAATATTGCCACCATGTTGGTATAGGCTTTGGTAGATGCCACAGCAAGCTCTGGGCCTGCGTGAATATAAGTTCCAGCGCCGGTTTCGCGGGCAATAGTAGAACCAACAACGTTTACTATTCCACGCACAAATGCACCTTTACGCTTAGCCTCGCGAGCTGCCATTAAAGTGTCGGCAGTCTCACCGCTTTGAGAAATAACAAATACCAAAGTATTTTTGTTTACTATTGGGTCACGGTACCTAAACTCACTAGAGAAATCTACTTCACAAGGAATATTTGCTAAACGCTCAAAAGCATATTTGGCAATAAGCCCAGCATGCCTGGCGGTTCCTTCGGCAATAATTAAAATTTTATTAACGCTTCTCTTTTGTTCTTCTGTCATATTAAGCCCGCCAAGCATAGCAGTACCCTCTTCCATATTTATTCTTCCGCGCAGAGCATCTTCAAACACCGAAGGTTGGTCAAAAATTTCTTTAAGCATAAAATTCTCAAAACCGTTCTTTTGTGCTTTTTCTTGGTCCCATTCAATATGTTGCACTTCTTTTTCAATTACTTGGTTCCGTAAATTTGAAATTTTTAGTTCGCTCCTGCTAATAGAAGCTATTTCACCGTCGTCAAGGAAACTTACATTTTTGGTAAATGGTAACATTGGAGTTACATCACTAGCAATATAATATTCACCATTTCCAAGGCCAATAGCCAAAGGACTTCCAAGTCTGGCTACTACAAGTTCATTTGGGTGGTCTACATGCATAACCACAAGCCCATAAGTACCTCTCACCCAACGCAAAGATTTTTTTACTGCCTCTTCTAAATTACCATTATAGTTTTGGAATATCCATTTAGCTAAAACTTCGGTATCTGTCTGAGATTCTAAATTTTTATCTTCCAATTTATTTATAAGCTCACGATAGTTTTCAATAATCCCATTGTGAACTACTGCGAGCTTACCACCAATAACATGTGGATGGGCATTAAATTCTGTTACCCCTCCATGCGTTGCCCAGCGTGTATGAGCAATTCCAATTGTTCCTTTTAAAAAATGCTCAGCGTCATCCTGAGTTCCGAATGCATCTGAGGAACGAAGGATCTCCTTATTATTAGATTCATCAGTCGGATGCACTCCTTCAGAATGACGCCCTAAAGAAAGAATTTTTCCAGTTAGCTTATCTACCTTCCCCACTTCACGAACCCTGTCTATTTTAGCCTCATCTAAAACAGCTACTCCAGCACTGTCGTAGCCTCTATATTCTAAATCACGCAATCCTTGTAAAAGGATTGGTAATGCTTGTTTATTTCCTATATAAGCTACAATTCCACACATAAATAAATAGTGATTAGTGACAAGTGGCTAGTTACAAGTTTTTGCAACCAACCACTCACAACTAGCAACTCGCCACTAAAGTTTTTGCCAATTAAACTCAAATATCATTTTTTGCATGTTGTAAATTTCTTCGTTCTGTATTACTACTCCAACCGGGTTTTCATTTTTATCTATACTAATATGAGCAACTTTTCCCGCATAAATAATTTCGTGAGTCGCTTTTAAATTTTCACATTTTGATGGCATGATTTTTCTCTCATCCAGCCCCACCAATTTACCACCTTCTCCAAGAGAAATAATTTTTACTGCAATTTTTTTAGCCACTCTTTTTGTGCTAAAGTCGGGCATGGCTCCATAAACATTCTTGCGGTCTTCTGGGGTGGAAGATGAATATAAATAATAACTTTTATCCTTATTACCTCCCACTTCTACTAAAACATCTTCCAAAATTTGTCTAATGCCTTTTGTGCCCTCGTAAAACCTTACAATTGGTTTTCCGCCCTGTTTTTCAAATAATGTTTTTATTAAAGGTAGTGACCTCTCTATATTATTTCTAACTTCTTCTAAATCTTCCTTTTTTTGGTCTATGGCACTAAGTAATTTTTCTGGATTTTCTGCTATAAAATACTGTTTACTTTCTTTGTTGTAATAAGAAACTATTCCCAAAGTTATTAAAGACTTTAAAATATCGTAACTTGTACCACGGTTAACTTTTGACTTACTAGCAATCTCCCTAACCGAAGAAGCGCCTAGCTCAACTAAAGCTAAGTATACAGCAATCTCCTTTTCACTAAGTCCAAAGTTTTTAAGAATTACCTGTATTTCCATTTACTAATAATACCTTGCATTGTCTTAACTGTCAACTATTTTCCTACAAAAAATGTGGATAAATTAAAATATCCCTTATTTAAAGGGTATTTTAATTTATCTTAAAATATAATCTTTCTACAATATACTAAATAAACCTAAGGACACCACGCTAAGTCTGCTCCTGGCCCACAATTATTAATTGCACAGTAAGTAGCTCCAAATACTGTGGACCCATTGCCGTTCGAACTAATTGCAACATATGTACACATGGAAAAACCATTACCAGCTCCCCCGTTCTTAGGGGCATAAAAATATTCGTCACAATTGCTACACATGCTACCATCACCTAAATTATTTCTAGGGGGAAGAGGTGCTCGGGATAAATACTCGGGCACAAGTAGTTGCGTTAACGGGGCATAGGGAGGCACACCTGTGTTTGGCGGGTTGCGTGAATCTGCGGGAGAGGTTGGATAGTGATTATTGTTGGAATAATAAAGTTCAAGTGCTTTAGTAATTTGGTTAATATCCGCTATTCGCCTTGCATCACGCGCCTTCATTAAGGCACTATTAAGTGCTACCAAACCGACACTGGCCAAAAGCCCAATAATAGAAATGACCACCAAAAGTTCAATTAAAGTAAACCCTCTGGAAGATTTCTTTAACGCGCTAGACTCTATAAACATAAACATCATGCTTTCTGGGCAAATAGTACTTCTCCGCACAAGACATAGTTGGAAAAGGGAAGTCCCGCACTATTGCTACGCTCCCCGGCTTCATTTCTGCCTGGAACTTTTTTTCTATATTACCCATTAACGGTGGGTACAAATAACAATAAATAATATTCGCACCTGACCAATCTTCGTTAAAAAAGTTTCTATTTAAAAACTCAGCATTAGATTTTATAAATTTTGCCTTTAGTTTAGAAAAAATAATTGTCCACCAGCCTAGTTCAAAACCTTTCACCTTTGCTCCACTTAACTTCTCTACCAAAAAAACTACTTTACCATTCCCGCTTCCAAGGTCATAAAAAGTATCTTTCGGACTAATACCAAGTTTGCTTACTATAAACTCAATATCGTTTTGACTAGTTGGTACAAATGGAACTCTGGTTCTTATAAATGCCACAAGTTCGCTAAAAACAACAAACAATAAGACAGAAGAAAAAACTAAAAACATTAATAATATAAATAGTATCATTAAGTAATTATACTATAATACTTCCTAAAAATAAAAAACCTCCAGTTAAGGAGGTCTTAATTATTTATTTCGTAACCCTAGAATCGTTATAGTCCATTAAACCTAGTAGTGGTAATTTTAAATCTCCATCATTTGCATTTTGGATTAAAGATTGCTTACCACCATTGTTTATAAATATTGCCCAAGTAGAAATTGGAATTATTCCATTTACATGGATATAAAAAACGGTTTTTCCACTTAACACCCAAGAATTAACAGGGTGAGAATTATTTGTGTAAGCACCGAGAATTGAGCCTGCGGTTTTTACCGTAGCATTTATCTCTAAGCAATTAACTAACTCTGTTCCTTCACAAAGGGTTAACTTAGTTGTACCAAGCGCTGCTCCGGTTAAAATTAAAGTGTTAGATTGAACAGCTCCTGAAGCAATAGCACTGTTTGTATTTGAAGTTACACTCCATATTCCGCTACTGGTAGAATTTAGACCGACAGAAGCTACCTTCCCCTGGACAATTTCAACATTTAAAACACCAATGCTACCTACTGCAAAAGCGGTAGAGTAAAAGCCAAAGGCTATAACAAAAGCCAATATTACTAAATTAAATTTTATTGCATTTTTCATAGTTACTTAATTATATAATATTTTTATTAATAAGTCAAGTATTTTTCTACAATTTATTTTATACGTAGTCTTTAAAACAAAAAACTGGTATTTACTAATTTAAGCCTTATAGCAGCTCACTAACTAAACTTAACATAGTAAAGTATATTTACCTAGGATTCTTTGCCAGTAACTATTTGTAAAGACAAAATAAAAAGACTCTTCTTTTAAGGAAGAGTCTAATATATAGCGGGCAGCCACCTACTTTTGCACCAGGAATCCCTGGACTATCATTGGCCCGTGCGTGTTTTACTTCTGAGTTCGGGATGGGATCAGGTAGGACCACGCTGGAAATGCCACCCATCACTAACTTACAATAAATTGAAAATTAATGATGGGAACACTTTCAAGCATCCATGATATTAAACAAAACTTAGGGTTTTATAGCGTTTACTGTGCCTTGTGTCACAAAATAAAACGCGGCGGTTACTATTAAAATTAATAGAACTAAGCCAAAAACCTTTAAGTGTTGTTTGAACATTTGGGGTAAAAAATTGTTTAAGAACTTGTGTGATTACAAAATCACAAATTGCTAGTCAATGAAAAAAGAATTTAAATTTTCGGTTGATTAGTACTGCTCGGCTGAACACATTACTGTGCTTACACCTGCAGCCTATAGATTAGATATAAGATTATAGATTCAAGATACAAGTATTACTACAAATACCTATCACCTAACATCTAGTACCTAATTTGATACGGGGTAGTCTTCCCCGAACCTTTATAATGTATTGCTACATTAAACGAAACCTAGTTTTTTGGACAGCTTCACGCTTATATGCATTCAGCGCTTATCTTAACTAGACCTAGCTACCCCGCCATGCCACGGACGTGACAACGGGTACACCAGAGGTCTATGCATCCCGGTCCTCTCGTACTAGGGATGCGCCCAATCAAGTTTCGAACACCCACAGCAGATAAGGACCAACAATTTGATGTTACTTTGCGCTATACCATTTCAATATTCTGATTGCGCTCTATGGTGATTTAATATTTCTATTAAATTCTGTGCATCACTGCACAGTTCGGACTATATCTTCAAATGCATTATCCCAGCGGTTCATCTGGTTCCCGATGTTCATCGGGGTGATAATAACAAAGTCTGGCGTGTAGTCTCTACGGGTTCTTTGGAGTGTTATGTTTTCCAAAGTCTTCCCTCGGTATTGTCTGCGTTTTCTACCACAGAGTTTCACCGATTTAGCCAAATTTATAGACAGCATGGTTTTCCTTGCTACTGTCTCACGACGTTTTGAACCCAGCTCGCGTACCACTTTAATATGCGAACAGCATAACCCTTGGGAGCTTCTTCACCCCCAGGATGTGATGAGCCGACATCGAGGTGCCAAACCCTCTCGTCGATGTGGACTCTTGGAGAGGATCAGCCTGTTATCCCTAGAGTAACTTTTATCCGTTGGGCTTTGCGTCTTCCACTCGAACGCATCGGATCACTAACTTCTACTTTCGTACCTGCGCGGGTCGCCGCCCTTGCAGTCAAGCATGCTTATGCGTTTGCACTATCAATATGATTTCCATCCATACCTAGCATACCTTAATAAACGCCTCCGTTACCATTTAGGAGGCAACCGCCCCAGTTAAACTA
>CAYGEJ010000005.1:0-67324 GCA_964348935.1 uncultured Candidatus Saccharibacteria bacterium
TTAACACCCCATGAGTTTTACCTCAAAAGTGTTACCATTGACTGTTAAGTCTACATTCGCACGAATAGTTACCAAAGATTTTAAATTTTTGTTAGTATTTCGGCTACAACCTTGTTTATAGGCAGTTCGCTATTAATAGGAATGGCACCTTCTTTTATTAGTTTCGCTTCGAATTCTTCATAAATATTTTCAACAAAATCTCTTTCAACTTGGTTTTTCCCAAAACTATTTTCGTCTGGGTTTAGGTGTCTGTTCTTAATTCTATTAAGGAATATATCTTTTTGAGATTGGAGTAAAATTACTTTGTCAAAAAGTTTTAAATATTCATCTTGGTTTCCGGTTATACCAGATATTATTATAGTTTGATTAGGGTATTGATCCAATAGGTCTTTTAATAAACTTATATTGCAAACCCAGTCGTGGTTATTTAACCATTCCATTGTTGGTTGATGGTCTTGTGCTACTTCATTTGTTTTTTTGTCTATCCAGTAACACATGTTTTCTATATCTTCTATATCAAAAGCCAAAAGCCCACTTTTTTTAAGCTCTTTTACAACTGCAGATTTTCCATTTCCAGATACACCTGTTACGTATATTTTTTTCATATATTATATTTCCGCAATTAGGCGGATTGGGGATTCGGTTGCGCCTTTAATTTTTAAAGGAAGGATTGTAACTTTAACTTCCGTGTTAGTTAAAAGCTCCGCGTTTACAATGTTTTCAATTAAAAATTTATTCGCTCCAAGTATACAGTTATGAACTGGAAAACCTTGTTTTCCTGTGTCGCAGCTTAAAGTGTCTGTGCCAAGCCCAGCAATATTTCTTTTAACTAATATCTGTGCTGTTTCTAGGCTTACGCTTGGAAAAATGTGGTTGTTAATATATTTTTCTGGTGTATTCCAATACTTACTCCAGCCGGTATGAAATATTACCAAAGAATTTTCTGAAATTACTCCATGTTCCTTTTCGTAATTTTCTACCACTTCAGGAGTTATTACAAAGTTTTCATTCGCCTCAGCACTTACGTCTATAACTATGCATGGCACTACTAATTCGTTTAACTCTAGTTGGTCTACCGTTCTACCACCTTCTATAACATGAGCAGGGGAATCTATATGTGTGCCAATGCCAGCGTTACAATTAAACTTTTGAATTCTAAATAGGTCTGGTGGGGTGCAGTCTGTGTAATTTGTGGTAACTTCCATACCAAAACCACTAGTTCCATCCCAAGTTGGAATATTTTCTGTAATAGTATGGGTAAGATCTATTAGTTTAGACATATTATTTAAAATCTTCTAGGCTAAAATGTGCAAGCAAACCTTTTGTTTGTACGTTCAAATTTAAATTTGCTAGTTCTTCTAAACTAAAAAAGCCAATTTCTATACATTCTTCGCTAGGTCTAAATTCTAAATTCTGAAGATTAATTTTATATGCCAACACTAAAGAATGGTACCAGTCCATATGCCTCTTATTTTCAAATTTATTTTGCCAGGCGTAAATAGGATTTTTAGAAACTTCGGTTACTGTTAAACCGGCTTCTTCCAATACTTCTCTTTTTAGTCCTTCTTGTGGATCCTCTCCAAACTCTAAACCTCCACCTGGTAGCTCCCACATTTCACCTTTTTCCTTAGACTCTTTAAGTAATAGCATTTTGCCATTCTTAATGTATAATCCTTTAATAGATACTCTAAAAAAGGAATCTGGAAAGTGTTTGGATTGTCGAGGTTTAGAAGACATATGTTTAGCCTAAGAATTATTTATATGTAGATTATATCATAAAACGAAGTATGTTTTATTGAAAAATTAAAAAACACAATATTAATATTGTGTTTTTTAATGGCTGTGAGGCTCGGTTTAGAACCAAGCCTTTAGGGGTATTAAAAGGGGCTTGGGGGCATTTTCCCAGGCGGCTTTTGACGCACTTCGGTTAGGGGTCTAAAATTTATTCTATATGGAAACTAACTGCTGCCATTCCTTTTTTTGCAATTATATTTTGAACCGAGAATTCTACGTTTGCCAAATACTCAAGATCTTCCATAACCGGATTATTTTGATTTTCTGCAACCAGAACTAACATTGTCAGATTTGTTAGTGACTGGACAGCTCCTAGTCTTTCCAAAATATAATTTTTTGCCCCATCGTCTGCTAAAATTTTATATCTAAATTCAATAATCTTTTCTAATAATTCTTTATCCGATAAGTTAGAATATTTATTCTTAAAATTAACATACTGTATGCAAGCCCACTTCGCAGTGGATGCGTTAGCGCCATGTCCGGCAAAAAGTTTTTGTAAAAAATTCATACCTTATATTTAAATAAAAATACGATTACTTATCCCAGCTAGAGGCTTCTTCCAATTTTCCAAGCTTACCCTTTTCAGCATTTGGCGTGAACATAAAATATTTTACTTCTGGCTTTTGTAAATTATCCCCATGAAGCACTACTCGTAACTTATAAGGTTTCCAGTGTCTGTCCCATGCAATAGCTCGGGCTTGCCGGTAAGCAATCTCAATTCTTAGCGGACAGATAATATCGTCTCGTTCTAAAACCTGAGAAATAAGATTTATATAATTATCTTCTTCCGGAGCTAGATCTATGAAATCGGGTCCAGTAACCCAACTTAAGGTTGAAGGTTCAAAACGATCTGCTAATTGATTTTTTTCCACATCGAAAAGTTCAACCTTAGCTCTTAATTGACGAGCGGTCGTGGCACCCTTATTAACCACCCTTAACTTAAAATATTGCCTTTTTACGTCTACTATAGGACCTGTTGAAGCCAATTCTTGGTCTTGAATAACATCGCCATTATGTTGTCCCCAACGAGAGCACCTCTCCAATTGACTGTCGAAGTTGATTTGTAAAATAGGGCGCCTAATATATTTCCAAATTGTTTCTCCAAACAACGCCACAAATACAGCTAAAAAAGTTCCGATAGCTGCCCAGCTTTCTGCTGACATTCCCAAGAACCCTGCATTAAGGTGCTGCTGGTTTTCTAAAAAATGATGGGGAGACCAATATTTCATAAATGCTCCTCGGTCTGTAAGATAACAAGAGTTGATGGCTGGGGCGCCAGGGATCGAACCTGGGAATGCAGGCTTCAAAGGCCCGTGCCTTACCGCTTGGCTACGCCCCAAAATAAGACAGCTAACACATATTATAAAATAAAATTAGGAAAAAGGGAAGGGGTTAAATATAGTGTTGTGCTATAATTCTTAATACTTATAAATTCACAAAAATATGACAAATTTTACAGCAAAGGTTTTTATAGAAATAAATGCACCGGTGGAGAAGGTTTGGGAGGCTTTGGTTACGCCGGCAATTATAAAGGAGTATTTGTTTGGTACTAATGTAACTTCGGACTGGAAAGTTGGGAGTAGTATTACTTATGCTGGTGACTGGCAGGGGATGAAGTATGAGGACAAAGGAGTTATTTTGGAACTTGTTCCAAATAAAAAGTTTGTAAGTACTTATTGGAGTAGTATGTCTGGTACTCCAGACATGCCGGAAAATTAC
The DNA here is from genome assembly GCA_964348935.1 of uncultured Candidatus Saccharibacteria bacterium. Taxonomy (GTDB): domain Bacteria; phylum Patescibacteriota; class Doudnabacteria; order UBA920; family UBA920; genus PALSA-1336. The sequence goes on from CAYGEJ010000005.1 coordinate 3,514, forward strand.
CAAAAGGTAAGCTATGAACTAGAAGAAAAAGACGGTAAGGTTGTGGTGAATTTAACACAAGAAAATGCACCAACTCAGGAGAGCGCAGACCATTCTGCGAATAATTGGAAAATGGTTTTGGAGAAGATGAAGGCTTTGGTTGAAGAAGGAATTTAGAATATTGAATTTAGAATAAAAAACAACCCTATCAAACATTTGATAGGGTTGTTTTAAAATTATCTTCCAAAGCTTCTGCGGGGCATGAAGTTGCCGTGTCCAGAAGAGGAACGAGGGGAGCGGGAAAAACCTCCGCGAGTGTTTCTTCTTTCACCACTTGTAGAGCTCTCATGTCCACTACTGTGTCTGCCACCTTCGTTTCTGCCACCACTTGGGCGGGAGCGGAAACTGCCAGTTCTGCGTGGGGTAGAGAATCTGTCGTTACGCATTCCCGGACGTTCAGGTCTTATAAATGGAGCGTCAGCTACGCGGTCTGCTGGAGCAATTGGAGCCATTTTAGAAACGGGAAGCTGTTTTTTAATTAAGCGTTCTATATCTCTAACATCTCTTTGCTGGTCTGGAGTGGCAAAAGAAATAGCATGACCTTTTTGTCCTGCGCGAGCGGTACGACCAATTCTGTGTACATAGTCGGCTGGGTTTTCTGGAAGGTCAAAGTTTACTACAAGTTCAATGTTGGTTACATCAATTCCACGAGCAGCAATGTCAGTAGCAACAAGCACTCTATATTTACCAATTTTAAAACCATTTAAGGCTTCTATACGTTGGTTTAGGGATCGGTTGGAATGGATTTCGGCAGAAGAGTGACCCATACCTTGAATAACTTGAGAAACTTTTTTGGCACCGAATTTAGTTCTGCAGAAGATTAATGCACTACCTGTGTACTCAGTTAAGATTCTCTTGAGTTGTGCAAGTTTGTCTTGCTTGTTAACAAAAATTAATTCTTGAGTAATTAGGCTGGCGGTACTGCCTTGAGGTGCAACTTCCACACGAATAGGAAGTTTCATATAAGAGTTAGCAATGTTGATAATTTCAGCGGGCATGGTAGCTGAGAATAACATGGTTTGTCTGTTGGCAGGAACGGTACGCATAATTTGTTTGAGTTGTGGCTCAAAACCCATATCTAGCATTCTATCGGCTTCATCTAAAACTAAAATACCGACTTTGTCCAAACGAACGGTTCGTTGTTCAAGATGGTCTATAAGTCTGCCTGGGGTGGCAATAATTATATGAGGACCGCGACGTAGCCAAGCTAGTTGTTTATGCATGCTTTCACCACCGATTAATACGGCAGTTTTAAGTCCAAGATTTGTACCTAATTTTTGCAAGCTCTCGTTAACTTGTAAGGCTAATTCGCGGGTAGGTAAAACTACCAAACCAAGAGCTTTGGTTTGGGCAATGGATTGAAGCATAGGAAGCCCGAATGCTAAAGTTTTTCCTGTACCAGTTTGTGCAATACCCATTACATCTTTTCCAGTTACAGCAACAGGAATAGCCTGTGCTTGAATTGGAGTAGGGGTAGTAAAGCCATTCTTAGCTAGAATGTCTAATAGCTTGGGCGCGAGCCCAAGACCAGTAAAGTCGCCTGTTTGTGTGACTGGAGTCATGTTTATTCCTTATTCTTTGTAGGATCTGCACACGTTTTAATCTTTATTCAAAATACTGTTTGAATTAAAGGTTAAAACGCACCAGAGCCAATTAAATTTAATAACGCTTAATTATATCACAGATTTATAGCTTTGTCAATAATAAAATAACTCTTAATTAAGAGTTATAAAAGTTCTAGTTTTATTTTATGTAATCTAGAGCGTTTAGCCAGTCAGATGTTTGGGATGCTTTTTGTACGTAGCCTAAGATATTAAGACCCGTGCCTTTGTGAACGCCAAAATGCAAATGTTTGCGCTCGCCATCTGTTTCAGTGGTGTAGCCTTTACCTAGAATTCCAAGTTTAGTGTTTTGGGTTAGTTCGTCACCAACTTTGGCGGCAATGGAGGCAAGTTGTAAGTGGCCGTAAATAATTGTTACGTCTGCGCCGTCTAGTTTACAACTTTGCACTACTACACCACCGTAACCGGTTGCGTATTTTTTTTGTAGCAGTTTGCCGTTACAGGTAACTAAAATTTCAACTTCTTGGTCTTGTTCTCCGTCTAAAATTTCAAAGTCTGTGCCGGTGTGGTAACCGCTAAATTTTTCTGGTTGAACGGGCGAGTTTTGTTTGGTAATGTAAATTGCAAAGGGTTTTTTGGTAACGCGAGAGAGTGGGTTGCTTATAGGGCTTGCGAGTTGAGGGTTAGAGGAGGGTATGAGGGTAGAGGGCTGAGGGGTGATAGATTCATCAACCTTATTCACAGTGGTGCTATTGCAAGAAGCGCTTAAAAAACCTAAAATTAATATTGTGTAAATAATTTTTTTGGTATACATCTCATTAGAATTTATTAACATTTGTAAGTGTTTATAGTTTTAACCATTTGCTCTATATCAGTATTACCTATATATTAGGAAATTCTAACGGGACAGGTACTTTAAGTATAGACTAAATATACTTTCTATCAACCAATGAAAATATCGCAAGAAATAAAAGGGGATGTGTATATAATTGCCGAAGCTATTCTTTGGAGTCTTTTTCCAATTATTGTAATTTTAACTTACTCCAAACTTACCTCGCTTAGCACACTGGCGTGGAGTACTATGTTTTCTACCGTGTTCTTTGGTGTTCTTTTGGTTGTAAGAGGTAAGCTTCATGAGCTTAAAAACATTCAAGTTTATAAGTACGCACTTGGCACCGCTTTTTTTATTGGTTGGTTGTTTTATGGTTTTTATTCTACCGGGCTTAAGTTTACCTCGGCAGGGAATGCCAGCATTATTGCGTTAATGGAATTGTTTTTTAGTTATATTCTTTTTAATGTTTGGAAGAAAGAGGAGTTAACGAAAGAGCATACTTGGGGAGCAGTGTTAATGTTAATTGGTGCAGTTATTATTTTATACCCCAAGCAAGGTTTTAGTTTGCATGGTGGGGACTTAATGGTGCTTGTTGCCAGTGCATGTTCACCAATGGGAAATTATTTTCAGCAAAAGGCAAGAAGAATTGTGAGTGCGGAAACATTGCTTTTTTTACGAAGTATTTTTACCTTTCCGTTTTTCTTTGTACTAGCATATTTTTTACACTCCCAAAGTAGTTTGCAAAATGTTCAAAGTGCTTTGTGGATTTTAATTTTTAATGGAATATTTTTACTTGGGCTTAGTAAAATTTGGTGGATAGAAGGAATAAATTTAATTTCAGTTACTAAAGCCAATGCCCTGGCAAGTATTGGCCCGTTGTTCACTTTAATTTTTGCATATTTTTTACTTGGTCAAGCTCCAAATTTTTGGCAATTGTTTGCACTAGTGCCTTTAGTAATTGGGCTAAGGCTTCTTACTTTTAAATCTGCCACACAAAAACCCCTTGACTAAGGGGTTTTTGTGTGGCATTATTTGATGTTGCTTGTGGTAAGTGTTTTGGTTATTTATTGTAACTAAAATAATTGCCGTAAGGCGAGAGTAAAATTCAATACGAGGGTAGGTAGAGAAATGAAGATGTTGTTTGATTTTGTAGTGTATTTGCTTTGTGTTGTTATTGGAATGTTCGTGGTTGGACGCTTCCAGCCCGAACTGGCGGGAGAACTGGCTAAGTATCCAGCGTGGGTGCCGGTGTTGGTTCTGGCCCTAATTTTCCTCTGTCGCAAGCTCGTATCTAATTCCGACAAGGAATTTGAATGGGCCTTGGATGAAATCCAAAAGCTCCGGGGAGAGTCCGGCGCACTAAGTGAGAAGTTAGTTCAAGCACATGAGCTTCCGCCGGGCTACGCATGGATAAAGTGTATGGTTGCCGTTAAATGGTTGACGCCTCAAGGAAGACAAATCTTGCTGGAGTTTTTGAAGGGTGACCCTTCGATCCCTCTCAATGCTAGGTTGTTGGCGCTAAGTGCTGAGGTTGAGCACTGGAAAGGTAGGGTAAGTGAGTTTCACGACCAGGTCATTCGTGACGACGAGGCTGACGCGGCTAGAAAAGAACCAGACGAAAACGGAATGGTGCCGGTTACTTTCCGCGTTTTTCCGGAGGTTGCAGACGATGAGTCTTCGATGTATTTCTTCCAAGAATATGTTGATGGCGCAAATATGGCAGCCAAGAATAAGAGAGATCTTCCCGACACCGTTGAACATCCGACTCCTTCGCCGGTAAAAGAGCAACCGCCAATGCCCGACGACGGAATTGGCTAACGAAAACACCCCTGAGTGGCGGGCTCAGGGGATTTTATTTTGGGAAAATTAAAAAGTTATTTTATAAAACTAGCATTTAGGGCGTGTTTTATAGAGGAATCAATTTCTTTTTGAGACATTATTTTATTGTCTAACAAGAATTGGTGTTCTTTGGTAATACTGGTTTGGTACATTTCTGGGCCGTCGGTACAAATACAGAATTTAATTTTATTTTTTATTAAAGTACGAATGGCATTTTTTAATTCCGCAGTATTTTTAAATACACTGTTGCGGAGGTTGGAAGTAGGGCAGACTTCTAGAGTAATTTTATTTTTAATAACTTGCTTCATTAATTCTTTGTCTTTGGTACAAAGTACACCATGACCAATGCGGTCTGGTTTTATTTCATTTACTACGTAGCGCATTTCGTCTAGTTGGTTTTCTTCACCGGTATGAATAGTTACGCCTAGTCCTGCATTTTTTGCCTTTTGAAATAATTCTGTATATTTTGCAATATCAAAACCTTTTACGTTAGGTCCGGCAATATCTACACCAATTATGCCTTGGTTTTTATACTTTATGGCTTTGTCTATAATAATTTTATTTTGTTCAAAGGTTAGTGGGCGGTGCATCATTAAAATTATTCCAGCTTTAACTTGAGGGTATTCTAAAAGTGCTTTTTGCATGCCCCAAATAGCGGACATAATAATATGGTCCAAGTCGCGTTCTCCACCACGGTTACGAAGCATAGGGTTAAAGCGAAGTTCGTGAACTGTAATGTTACATTTGCGAAAGCCTCCACCAATGGTAGATTTTACACTTTCTTCAATAGCTTCAGGGGAGGACTGAATAAGTTCTGTCCAGTGGAAAAAGTTCTTGTCCATTTCGGCTAAGTTTTTATTTTTTTTGTCGCCAGACATAGTTATCATGGCTTCAAAGTCCCAGTAACTTTTGGTTGGAAGTTTTATGCCTTGGCGGTGGGCAATGGACCAAAGTATAGCAGGGTCAACAGCGGCACCAAGGTGAGTATGTAAGTCTACTGCAATTTTTTTTGTAGGAGTTTTCATATACGGATTTGTAGGTTGTGTCATCCCAGAATTTTAGGGCAGTCAAATATCTGGGATCCATGTGTCTATATTTCTAGATTTCCGCCTTCCAACTTCGCCAAGGCTTCGTCGGACAGGTCGCGGGAATGACATAGTTGCTTAAGTTAATTTAAGCTATACTAGCAGAAATTTTGGAATTTTTCAACCCCATTAGAAATAACTAGTTAGAGCTTCTAACAGGTTAAAGGATTTGCTATAATTATTAAATGATAGATATAAACTATATTTTAAATAAATATCCTCAAGCTAAAGTATTTGAAGACGGCTTTAATCCTTTAGAAGCAAAACATAATGGGGAGCTCGGTAAGGTACAAGTAAATATTCAAAAAAAGAAATGGGGAGGCGAAGCTTGGCTTGTTTATACAGACAAATATGCTTTAAAAATACTTTATGTAAATAAAGGGTCTAGGCTGTCTTTGCAAAAACATAATAAAAAACAAGAGACTTGGCATATTTTAAAAGGTAACCCTGAAATGGTTTTAGGTGAAGAAGTTTTAGTCGGTAATATTGGGGACGTGATACATATTCCAACAGGAACTGTTCACAGGCTTTCTGCTCCAACTAATGACGTAGAAGTATTGGAAGTCTCTACGCCTGAATTAGATGACTTGGTTAGAATAGAAGATGACTTTGGTAGAAAGTAATTTGTAAAATAAATTGAGCCCCTTAGGGGGTTCTTTTTTTTGTTTAATTTTGCTATAATCTTGGCATCCTTAGAATCTTAGGATTTTGGGGAAATTTGAATTCAAAGGTGGATTTGTGGCAACTAACGCCATGATGATTTTGATTCTAGCTGTCCTGTTTGCTTGGGGGCACTTTCCAAGTTATTCGAGACAGTATGTCTGTTTTCTTACCGTGCTGTTCATGGCGCGGAACACTGTTAACACGTTTAAACGCCAATCGGTCATTCCTAGGCCAAATGTTGAATTGGCACTGCTGTTTAGTCCGATAGTGCTAAGTATAATTTTTGGCGGGTTTGCCGGCTGGGCCATTAACAAAGAGGTTAATGGAGCCACGATGGGCGCCTGTTTGGGATTGTTTTGGTTTTTGGGTGCCTGTTATTGGTTTGATGTCTGTCAGAATGAAAAGGAGGGTAAAGAGGAACAAAAGTTCCTGAAAAAGTGATGTGTGTCATAATCAAAAAGCGGCCGTGGGTTTACCCTCACGGCCGCTCTATTTTTTTGTCTAGTCACTTATCACTGCCCACTATCCACTACACACTTACTATCTTGGACTTGGAACTGTTGGAGTTTTTTCTTCTGGGAAGATAAAGTTGCTCCAAGAGTATTTGTCTGGGTTAAAACCTTCACCGCAAGTTGTTTCTATTAAAGCAGTACAAATTTGGTAAGGGTCTAAGTTTGCAGCAGGGCGACGGTCTTCAAGATAGCCTCTGCCTTTGTTCGCAGTTTCCATTGGAATTCTTATAGAAGCTCCACGGTCAGAAACTCCGTAGCGGAAATCTTTGTAGCTACAAGTTTCGTGCTTGCCGGTTAATCTTTCTTCGTTACCAGCACCGTACACGCGCATGTGTTCTTTTCTAAATTGTCCTAATTTTTCACAAGCTTGTTTAATAACTTCTATTCCACCAGTTTCGCGCATAGCCCTTGTGGAATAATTGGTATGTCCACCAGCACCGTTCCAATCACCACTCATTGGTTTTGGGTCTAGTTTAGCGTAGGCACCAAATTCTTCACCGAGTCTGTAAAGTAACCAGCGAGCAAGCCAGAGGTGGTCGCTAACTTCAACTGGACCCAAAGTGCCAACTTGAAATTCCCATTGTGCTGGCATAACTTCGGCGTTAATACCAGATATAGCAAGGCCGGCATCTAGACAAGCTTTAAGGTGTGCTTCTACAAGTGGGCGACCATGAACTTCATCGTGACCAACACCGCAGTAGTAGCGTCCTTGAGGGTGAGGGAAGCCGTTATGTGGCCAACCAAAAGGCCAATCATTTTTCCCGTATAAAGTATATTCTTGTTCGATTCCAAACCAAGGATCCTGGTCCTTATATTTTTCCGCTACTTGGGCAAGAATATATCTTGTATTAGTAATATGCGGAGTGCCGTCTGCGTTAAGAACTTCGCACATAACTAAAATGTTATCACCTTTGTTTATAGGGTCTTGTACATAGTAAACAGGTTTTAATTGACAGTCACTAAAGTGACCTTCAGCTTGTTCGGTAGACGAACCGTCAAAACCCCAAAATGGAATGTCTTCCAGTTTTCTAACGGGGCTACTAATAATTTTGGTTTTGGATCTGAGTTTGGAAGTCGGTTTTCTGCCGTCGAGCCAAATGTATTCGGCCATTATTTTTCCATTTGTCATATTTTTAGTTTCTTTCTCCCCCCACTTTAGATTTAAGATATAAGATTTAAGACTTTAACTAGAATAAAATATAAAAACACCCATGTGGTCGGATTGCTCCCGTAAGAACCGTTTGAGGTGTTTTTTTTAACTTTATTTACTTTTAATATTTTCAGTTTATCAGATAATTATTTGTTGTCAAATCTTTTGTATTTTTGTGTAATTCCTAAATTTTAGAGCAGTAAAATAACTGGAATTTTTGTGTTATCCACAAAAATAATTAACCCCGAGGCGAATGAATCTGAAATGAATTTCTGATTATTCGCTTCGGGGGCAGGTTGTGTTGTTTGGTTAGCGACGAGCATTAGTTTAGTATCAGAGCGTGACCTTTCAGTTTAGAGAGGTAGATACCCGATGCATCGTCGTGTGTCTCGGTGCCAATTGGCACGAGGGTTTCGGTTGTGTCGCTGGCTGGTACTAGTAGTACCGGAGCCGGATGGATCCCTGGCGTATAGCCATGGCAGTGGACGTCATCGCAAAATTTGCACATGTGCGTCCTCCTTCTAAACAATTCTATAGTTTATTAAAATTTTGTCAAATTATAAAAACTGTTCCGATTAATCGGAACAGTTTTTATAATTAGCTTAACTATGGAAATGTGTTAGGGTTTTAAAGTCGTTAAAACGTTTAGTAATTTTTTCATTTGAAACTTTTTGCAAAGCTTTAGTGCCTAAAGCTTCAACAGAGAAAGAGGCAAGTACAGAACCGGCAACACAAGCTTTTTTTAAATTTTCCCAAGTGGTATTTTGGGTTTTGGTAATGTAGCCCATAAATCCACCTGCAAAACTATCCCCAGCACCTGTCGGGTCTATTACGTCCTCAAGTGGAAAACCTGGTAGGTGAAAAACCTGCTTTCCGTTAAACATAAGTAATCCGTATTCACCGCGTTTGATTATTAGGGTTGAGGGTTGAGGGTTGAGGGAAGATTTATTACTAGAACGCATCATTCCTAAAATCTTTTTTGCAGCTTTAAGAATATTATGCTCGCGGGAAAGCTCTCTTGCTTCAGAGTCGTTAATAATTAAGCAGTCTACTTTTTTTAAAATTATTTTTAAGTCTTTTAGTGCATTACCTATCCAAAAGTTCATAGTATCTAAACCAATAAATTTAGGTTTGGAAACTTGTTTTAAAACGTCTAACTGTAATTTTGGATGAATATTTCCTAAAAAAATGTAGTCAGAATTTATATTTTGTGTAGAAAGTTGAGGTTTAAAATTTTCAAATACGCCGAGCTCTGTTTTTAAAGTATCTCTTGAATTTAAGTCAAAGTGATACCTGCCAGACCAGTGAAAAGTATTGCCTTTTGCTTTGGCTATTCCAGAAACATCTGCAACTTTTGCTAGTGTGTTAAAATCTGTTTTTTTAAAATCTTCACCTATAACACCAACAATTTTGGCTTTTGTAAAAAATCTAGAAGCTAGGCTAAAAAAACTAGCACTTCCACCAAGTGTTTTATTAACTTTGCCAAATGGTGTTTGTATGCTGTCGTAGGCGATTGAGCCTACAATTAATAAGTTAGACATGAAAGCACTTTTAATAATAGCTTATATATTTTAGCATGATTTAAGATTTGCCCAAAAATAAAAAAGGCGTATAATATATTTATGAAACAACAAATACAAAAAATAAGCATGAAAATGTGGATGCCTACAGAGCGGGGTGTTGTTTTAGTTTAGTTTTTTACTTAAAACATCCCGATGAACATCGGGATGTTTTTTTGGTTTTAAGGTAGTGTTTATAACCATTTTTCTGTCGGGTGACAGATGAGACAATTTTGTCGGTGGTTTATAGATACTTTTGGAAACCAAAGAGAAGGAGGGGGTGTGAAAACCGAAACTGATATTTTGCGCGGCTTGATTGCTCGTGATCATGGTGTTCGATTACGCTTAGTAGTACTTAAGTGTTTTGAGCTCAACGGAAGCCCCCTAACTTTTTTGGGTTACCGGGGCGACTTAAAAACCGCAATCTTTCGTTATTACGAAGAAGGTGACGAACCTTCTAACGAGCTCGATATGAACGCCGTTTGGCATGCAGTCCTGTACCATAATGAGGAGTACACGCGTCTCTTGGTTTACCAAGACGATGGGCTCACCATTACTTTTGTGGAGGGCTGATCATGCTACCAGAGAACAAAAAGCCGAGGACACTCACGCGTACCTCGGCTAAAATTTTATATCATGCTTTTCGTTTCAAGCTTTACAGTTATGTCAAAGTTAATTTTATTTGATATAATAAGCATATATTAAAAAGTTAACTATATTATGAATATCCACCCGGTAGTTGTACATTTTCCAGTAGCCTTACTTACAATTTATGCATTAATGGAATTAATTCGCTTTAATAAAGTTAAGTCTCAACCTTATTGGTTTTATGTTAAAGCCTTGTTTCTAATGATTGGTGGACTTGGTGCTTTAGCAGCCAGGCAAACAGGCGAATGGGCAGCGGAAGGTGTGGATAGATCTTCTGATACAGCAGGAATTTTGAATATGCATGAAAATTTTGCAAATGCCACTACGCTAATTTTTGGAACTCTTGCAGTTGGGTATTTAATAATTTGGTTAAACAGGGAAAATATTTTTAAATTTTTTAATAACAACCAAACCTTAATAAAAATTTGGAATTTTATTTTGCCAATTGCGAAAGTTTTAATTGAGACTAAGCTGGTAATACTGCTCGCCTTTGCTGGACTTGCTTGTGTAACTATAACCGGAGGTTTGGGTGGTATTATGGTTTATGGGCCAGATGCAGACCCGTTTTTTGGATTTATCTATAAACTGATTTTTCAATAGTTAATATGTAATTAATCCGCCAAATGGCGGATAGGATTTTTGTATTTGCGGGATTAGTACAATGGTAGTATGAGACCTTCCCAAGGTTTAGACACGGGTTCGATTCCCGTATCCCGCTCCAAAATTTATTATTTGTAAAATGCTTATATTTTAGGTATAATTAAGGCAATAATTACCTTAATTATTTATGTCTATTGAAACTAAAAAGCTCTCGTTAGAGCCTTATAAAGGAACTCGAGATTTTTACCCGCAAGATAAGTTTATTCAAGATTATATTTTTAATGTTTGGCGTAAAGTTGCAAAATCTTACGGGTACTTGGAATATGATTCGTCTATTTTAGAGGAGACAGAACTTTATAAGGCAAAGAGTGGAGAGGAGATTGTTGGTGAACAGACTTATTCATTTACAGACCGTGGTGGTAGAGAAGTTACAATACGCCCTGAAATGACCCCAACAGTAGCAAGAATGGTAGCGCAAAAGCGAAGGGAACTTAATTTTCCTCTTCGCTGGTTTAGCATTCCAAACCTTTTTAGATACGAACGTCCACAACGTGGTCGCATGCGTGAACACTGGCAGTTTAACGTAGACATGTTTGGCGTAGATAATATAGAAGCAGATGTGGAGATGATTTCCTTGGCTTACGATATTATTAAGTCTTTTGGCGCTAAAGATGAAAGCTTTCAAATTAAAATAAATAGTAGAAAGTTTTTAAATTTTTTAACAGATGAATATTTAAAAATTACAGCAGAGCAAAAGCATGCAATTTTTAAACTTATTGACCGGATGAATAAAATTTCTGCTGATGAGTTTGAAAATCAAGGCACAGAAATTTTAAAAGAGAAATTTACCAAGCTTAAGGAGGTTATAAAAAACAAAGATTTAAATTTGCTTCCAGAAGAGTTAAAATCTTCACAAGGTATAAGTGATATATTAAATTGTATTAAGCAATTGAATTCAAGAGGTGTTAAAAATTCCGTGTTTGATGCATCTATTATGCGTGGTTTTGATTATTACACTGGGATAGTTTTTGAAATGAACGACACAAGTCCAAAAAACCCTCGAGCTCTTTTTGGTGGTGGGCGTTACGATGACCTGGTAGGGATTTTTGGTGTAGAAAAAGTTAGTGGAGTAGGTTTTGGTATGGGAGACGTAACGGTTAGAGATTTTTTGGAAACCTATAATTTATTGCCAGAATATTCTACAGGAATAAAATTGTATATTGCACCATTTAATTCTGAATGCGTTGAGTATTCAAACAATTTAGCAAGTGAATTAAGGAGTGCAGGAATAAATGTAGTAGTTGACCTAACAGACAGGCAGGTAACTAAAAAAGTAAAAAGCGCTGACCGTGAAGGTATTCCTTTTGTTGTGGTGATTGGTGAAGAAGAAATTAAAAGCGGAAAGTTCAAAATTAAAAAATTAAAAGAGAGTAAAGAGTTTGAAGTAACCGAATCGGAGATTATAAATTTATTATCTTAATATGGATCCGAATATTATTTTGCAAGTTGGAGTTAAGGTATTATTGAAAAATATCGACGGTAAATATTTGCTTATCCGTAGGAATCCTGAAAAATATCCGGAGGTGGGTGCGGTTTGGGATATTGTTGGTGGAAGAATTAACCCCGGCGCTTCACTTTTGGAAAATTTAAAAAGAGAAATTAAAGAAGAAACAAATTTGGATCTGGTTAAGCCGGTTAAATTAATTGGTGCGCAGGATATTTTAAAAGTTCCTGGGAGGCATGTTATTAGGCTGACTTATACTGGTGAAATAGTAGGTGAGCCAAAAATTGACGACGAAAGTTTGGAGTTTAGCTGGTTTACTTTAGATGAAATAATAAATATTCCCGAGGGTTCTTTAGATTTATTTTTTAAACAACTTCTAATACAGGGATTAATTAGCTAAAATATTATGAATAAAACACGGTTATTAATGGTTATATTTCTTGGAATGTTTATTACTGTTGTGGTTATTATTCTCTTGAGTAGGGATCAGCAAAAAGCCAGTTTAAAAGTTAATGAAATTAATAGCTTTGAAGAATGTGTTAAAGAGGGTGGTTCGGTTATGGAGAGTTACCCAAGGCAGTGTGCCAACAAAAATGGTAAATTGTTTATTGAACAGGTTGTGGCTCAGGAGTGTGGGGGCGTAAACGATTGTCCTGTTGGGCTTGCCTGTATAAATCATACCTGTCAAAAACTTTCTAAATAAATTATGAAATATTCCAGAGTAAATGCGGATGAATTAATGAGAAGTTGGGTCTTGTCTGAGTCGCTACGAAGACATATGTATGCAGTAGAGTCGGTAATGCGCGCTTATGCTCGAGAGTTTGGGGAAGATGAAGAGTTGTGGGGTATTGCTGGTTTATTGCACGACTTTGATTACGAAAAATATCCAGAATACAACGAAACAACCAAGACCGGTCATCCGTTTGAAGGTGTAAGGGAGCTTGAAAAATTAGGTTATCCAGCAGAGGTGGTTACTGCCATATTAGGGCACGCGCTATATAGCGGAGTGCCAAGAGAAAGTTTAATGGCTAAAACTTTATTTGCTTGTGACGAACTGTCTGGGTTTATTGTTGCTTGCGCACATTTAAGCCCGGATAAATTAATGAGCTTGGAAGTTAGTTCTGTTAAGAAAAAGCTGAAAAATAAAAATTTTGCTTCCAAGGTGAATAGAGAAGATATTGAATTGGGAATTAAGGAAATGAAGGTAGATGAAGATTCTCATATTCAATTTGCAATTTTAGCTTTGAGAGGTGTTTCTAAGGAATTGGGTTTTAATTAATTTTAATTTATGGAATCTAAAACTCGCATAAAAATTTCAATTGTTGTGGCTTTGCTTTTGATTTTGGGGTTTGCATTTTGGAAATATGTCCCAATACAGAATTTTTCTACTAATTTCCCGGACGTAATTAAAAATTTTGCTTCAAGTACTGTTGCAACACAAATTCAAAATATACAACAGGAAGTTTTTAGTCCGCCACCGTTAAAAAGTACCAGTCCAAAAATTCAAAATTCGATTTTATCGGCTAGCGGGATTGTCTATTGGACGAATATCAACCGACAGCAAAACGGTGGATTTGTAGCTTTAAATGAAAACGCTCTTTTATCTAAAGCGGCAAAAAATAAGTTGGATGATATGTTTAAAAATCAATATTTTGAACACGAGTCTCCAAATGGAGGGGGTCCCGCCGATTTAGCAAAGGTGGTTGGGTATGAATATTTATCTATTGGAGAAAATTTAGCCTTGGGATACTTTAAAAATAACCAAGAACTTGTAACCGCCTGGATGAATAGTCCAGGACATAGAGCAAATATTTTGAATTCCAAGTTTACTGAAATAGGAGTCGCGGTTGGCAAAGGATTTTATAAAGGAGAAGAAACATGGTTGGCTGTTCAAGAATTTGGACGACCAAAGGAAAGTTGTCCGTCTATTGATGAAGGTTTGAAGGTGCAAATTGTTTCTTTGCAAAGCGAAATAGATACGCTACAGCCACAAATTTTGGAATTAAAAGTAGTAATAGATTCAATGGATCCTAAAACTAAAGAAGATTACGATACTTATAATGCCAAAGTTGCTGAGTATAATGGTTTAGTTAAAATTTTTAATTTTAAAGTAGATACTTTAAAATTAGACACAAGTAAGTATAACGCCCAAGTTAGTAAATACAACATCTGTTTAGGAAGTTAAAAAGGGTTGGAAAATATTCAAATTTAAGTTATAATTATTTGACCTGATTTAATAATTATTTAAAGTAAAAAGGAATGATTTATGGGATTCATGGACAAGCTTAAAGATATTAACGAATTACGCAAGCAAGCCAAACAAATGGAAAGCCTGCTTTCTGTTGAGACAGTTAGTGGAAATTCCTCGGGTTCCAAAATTGTTTTAACAATTGATGGAAATCAAAATATTAAAAGCGTTGAGGTGAGTCAAGATATTGTTGGTGATAAAGCAGAAATTGCCAGAAATATTAGGTCCGCTTTGGAAGATTTATTTAAACAACATAAAAAGATGTTGCAAAAAAAATTTGGCAGTATGATGCAATAAGTAGGACAATGTAGATGATAAAATCAAAAATTACAATTTTAATAATCGCTTTAACTATATTGGTGCCAAATGTATCCAATGCTTTAATTATGCCAAAAGATGGTAATGATTTGGCGGATATGACTGGTATAAACGCCAAAGCATATATTGTAAAAGATCTTAAATCAGGCGAAATTTTAATTTCAAAAAATGAGAATCTGCCTTGGATACCAGCTTCACTGACAAAATTGGTAACGGCTCTGGTTGTACTTGATACAAAAACCAAATTGAATAAAACCGTTGCAATTACCAAGGGTGACCAGATAAAAGGTGCTTGTGCTTCGGGTGGTGCTTGTATTAAAGCTAAGCCGGGTGTGAAGTTTACCGTAGATGCTTTATTTCATGCAGCGCTTTTGCCTTCTGCTAATAATGCAACTCACGCATTAGCCAGAAGTACCGGGCTTACCCCAAAACAGTTTGCAGATAAAATGAATGAAAAGGCCAAAAGTTTAGGTGCTATAAACAGCCATTTCAATGAGCCTACCGGCTTGGATACCGACAATATTATTACCGCTTCGGATTATACTTTTGTGGTTGAGGCGGCTTTTAAGCATCCTTATTTACGTAAAATTGCCGGTTTAAGTAAATATTATTTGCGTTCTACTAATAACTCCAAATATAATCAAACTATTAAGAATACAGACAAATTATTGGCGGATTCTGAAATTAAAGTTTTAGGTGCCAAGACTGGCTACTTAACGGAATCGGGCTATAATTTTGGTTCTTTGGTAAAATTTCATAATAGCCAAGAATTAGTGGTAATAGTATTGGGTGAAAAACATTTATACTCTGCATTTGCCGAAACTAAACAGTTAATGGCCTTAGCTGAAGTGGCTAAAGCCATTGCATTAGTAAACAGTTCTTTAGTACTAGGTATGTCTACCCAACCTTAACTTTATAAATAATTAAATATATATCTCAATGTCAAATTCAACATCGTCTTCCGGAGCTAAAAGGTTAATTACAATAGCAGTAGTTGTTTTGTTAGCTGTCGGTTTTGGTTATTTTTTGTTTAAGATTTCTCCACAACAGGCAAGTCAGCAGGCAAATTCCACTTATAAATTAAATACTTCGGAAGCCAAACAAATTCCTTTGCCTCCAGTCTTTGAGGCAAGCCAGGATAGATTTCAGGGTAGTCCAACAGCTAAGAATGTATTTATAGAGTATTCGGACTTTCAATGTCCGGCTTGTGCCGCTTACAGTCAAATATTAAAACAAGTGCCTACAGTGTTTAAGGATACAGTTTTTGTTTACAGATATTTTCCTTTGGAGCAAATTCATAAAAATGCTGTAATTTCTTCCTTGGCTGCCGAAGCAGCAGGAGCTCAAGGAAAGTATTGGGAAATGCATGATTTGCTGTTTGCTAAGCAAATTGAATGGCAAGATTTAAGCGATCCTATTGAGCAATTTGCTCAGTATGCAGTGCAAATTGAAGTTCCAAACATAGAACAGTTTAAGAGTGATATTACCAGCAAAAAATTTATTTCTAAGGTTGAAAAAAATAATAATGAGGCTTTGGGATTAAGTCTGCCGGGTACTCCAAGTTTCTTTTTTAACGGACACCAGTTAAAAAATGACACAATTGAAGGTATGGAAAAACAAGCTCAGCAGTATTATATAAAGTAGTGAGCCAATTAATTGGCAAAATATTTGAATTATAAAAAATTAGCGGCATCCGTGCATGGGTGCCGCTTTTGCTTCGGGTTATTGTGGTTTCCTGGCGGGTGGAGTTTTTAGTCCATATGTTGATTCTGTTGATTTGGACTCAGTGCCGTCTTTGGCTTTTGTGGTCGACTCCTGAAGCTTTTTCGAAATCTGTTTAGTGGTTGTCTGGTTGCAACCGGCGAGGAGCGCGGTTACGAATAGGACAGCAAAAAACGTTACTTGTGTAAACATTATATTCCTCCACGGAATTGAATTATTGAAAGTATATTAGTTGTGTTGTAAATGTCAACTCAGACTGGATTATTTTCATAAAATATTGTATAATACGGCGGATATGAAAAAAAACTTAATTAAAGTACAAAAAAAGAAAAAGGTTTTAATTGCGCTCAGTGGAGGAATAGATAGCGCGGTTTCGGCTTACCTGCTTATTAAACAAGGTTACGAAGTAGAAGGTGCTTTTATGAAGAATTGGTCAAGTACTGCTGGGCTTAAGGTGAATGAATGCCCGTGGTTGCAAGATAGGCAAGATGCACTTAGAGTGGCGGCTTTTTTACGCATTCCACTACATACCTTAGATTTTGAAAAACAGTATGAAAAAAATGTTTTAGATTATTTTTTTAAAGAATACGCTTCTGGTAGGACACCAAATCCAGACGTTATGTGTAATAAAGAAGTAAAATTTAAGCTTTTATATAATTGGGCAATAAAAAACGGGTTTGATTATTTAGCCACCGGGCATTATGCAAAAATAGCTACCAACGGAAAGAATAAAGCGAGAAAGGGTTCATTATTAGCAACTAACAACTTGTCACTTGAACGCAGTGCAGATGAATTTAAAGACCAAACCTATTTTATTTATAATATTAAAACTGAACAACTACCGCACTTACTTTTTCCAATTGGCGGAATGATAAAAAATAAGGTTAGAGAATTGGCAAAAAAGATTAATTTGCCAAATGCAGATAAAAAAGAAAGCATGGGATTGTGCTTTGTAGGCAGGATTCGTTTAACAGATTTTCTAAACCAGAAATTAAAGCCCAAAAAAGGAAAAATTGTAGATCAGAATGGAAGAATTATTGGAGAACATAACGGGCTCCATATATATACAATTGGGCAAAGACAAGGAATTAAAGTCGGAGGTACGGGTCCTTATTATGTGTTTGCGAAAGACCTAAAAACTAACTTACTTTTTGTAACTAACATACCTAATGACAAACGTTTACAAACCAAAGAGGTCGAAATCCATTCAGTAAACTGGATATCCAGCCAAAATAAAAGATCCGAAATTCCAATATTAAAAGGGAGATATAGACATCAGGGGAAGTTAGTGCCGTTGGCAATTGAATTTATATCCAAAGATCATTATAAGGTTAAATTTAAAACTCCCCAGAAGGCGGTTGCTTCGGGGCAAAGTTTGGTTATGTACAATAGAAAAGAATGCGTTGGTGGGGGAGTAATTGCATAATTAAAAATATAGTTTTCGTAACAGATCTGTGCGGTGTTAAGCCTGTATCAAGACTCCTTGGCTCGCTTATCAGCTAAAGTTGGCAGACGCGTATACGTCGCTAATAAATTAAAAAAACTCCCCTCGCTATTGGCAAGGGGAGTTTTAAATTTACAGTTGTATTATGGTTTTAAGAATCTAACCAGTAATAATGCAACAATGTTGATAATTTTGATCATTGGGTTAATAGCAGGACCCGCAGTGTCTTTGTAAGGGTCGCCCACAGTGTCACCGGTAACAGCAGCTTTATGTGCTTCGCTTCCCTTGCCACCAAATTCACCTTCTTCAATGTATTTTTTAGCATTATCCCAAGCGGCGCCACCAGTGGTCATAGAAATCCCCACAAACAAACCGGTAACAATTGTGCCTACGAGCAAGCCACCCAAAGCAGCTGCTCCAAGGAAGAGTCCAACTAAGATAGGAACCACTACCGGGATTAAAGCAGGGATAATCATTTCTTTTATTGCAGCTTTGGTAACAATATCCACAGCTCTGGAATAATCAGGCTTAGCTGTTCCTTCCATAATTCCTTTAATTTCTCTAAATTGTCTACGGACTTCTTCCACAACCGCTTTGGCTGCGTTACCCACGGCAGACATAGCAATAGAAGCAAATAAATAAGGTAATAATCCACCAATTAACAAGCCTACAAGAACTTTACTATTAGAGAGGTCAAAGACAGTAGAAATGCCCACAGCATTCAATTCTTGAGTGTAGGCGGCAAATAAGACCATAGCTGCAAGTCCGGCACTAGCAATGGCATAACCTTTAGTTACAGCCTTGGTGGTATTACCAACAGCGTCTAGAGGGTCGGTGATGTCACGAACAGATTTGTCTAAGCCTGCCATTTCGGCAATTCCGCCAGCGTTGTCGGTTATTGGTCCAAATGCATCAATGGCTACCACTATTCCGGTTAGGCTAAGCATGGACATAACTGCAAGCGCAATTCCGTACAGACCGGCTAATTCGTAAGTTATTAATATAGACGCAACAATTACAATAATAGGTGCAGCAGTCGATTGCATGCCAATTGCCAAGCCTTTAATAATGTTTGTCCCGTGTCCGGTTGTGGAAGCTTCGGCAATTTGTCTGACTGGTGCAAAGCTTTTTGAAGTATAGTATTCAGTAATTAGGGTAATTAGGCCGGTTACAACTAAACCAATTAAGGCACAGTAGAAGAGGTTGGTGACGGAGTAGAGGGAATTGTCAGCCATTAACATTTTGGTAATTGGGTAAAATGCAATTGCAGAAAGGATTCCGCTAACCGCAAAACCTTTATACATAGCGCCCATAATATTTTGGGATTTACCAACTTTGACAAACCAAGTTCCAACAATCGTGGTAATAATAGACACTGCTCCAATTAACAGAGGGAAAACAATAGCGTTTGTACTACCTTTAAATACGAAGTCCCCAAGTAAAATAACGGCAATAGCAGATACAACGTAGGTTTCAAACAAATCTGCAGCCATACCTGCGCAGTCGCCAACGTTATCGCCAACGTTATCGGCAATAACTCCTGGGTTTCTTGGATCATCTTCAGGGATTCCAGCTTCTACTTTGCCAACCATATCTGTTCCTACGTCCGCACCTTTGGTAAAAATACCACCGCCAAGTCTTGCAAAAACAGAAATTAAACTTGACCCAAATGCTAGACCAGCCAAGGCAACTAAGTCTTTGGTGATCATATAAAAAACAGTAACCGATAAGAGTCCTAGTCCAACTACAAACAAACCAGTCACGGTACCACCTTCAAATGCTAAAGCGAGTGCAGGTGCTAGTCCTTTTTTTGCAGCTTCTGCAGTTCTAACATTGGCGCGTACTGAAATATTCATTCCAATAAAACCCGCCACAGCAGACATAACTGCACCTAGAATAAAACCTAGGATGGTGTTTGTGGAAAAATTGGCAATCCACATTAATACTACAATCACAACTGCGACAATACCCACTGTATTGTATTGCCTGGAAAGGTAAGCCTTGGCTCCATCTTGAATGGCTTTGGCAATTTCCAGCATTTTACCACTGCCCTGAGGTGCCTTTAAGATTTTATAAATAAGAAAAGCTCCATAAAGGAGTGCTATTACGCCTGCTGAAACCGCATACCACAAGTATGTATTTTCGCTCATAAGGGGTGGATAAATTTAATAATATTTGCTATGATTATAAAGAATTTTTTTATAAAAGTAAAGTATTAACTAAGCATATGATAAATATGGACAAGTTAGCCAGTACTAAGTATTATTCTTTAATCACAGGTATTATTTTGTTTTTATTTGGTTTTTTTGGGTTTGCTTTTAGAAATAATTTTCAGGTTTCAGGTAAATATTTGTTAATAAGTCTAGTTTTAGGTTTTTGGGGGATTGTAATAAGTGTTGGGAAGAAAGACGTCTAAGTTGTTAATTTTAAAAAACCGTTCCAATAAATTGGAACGGTTTTTTAAAATTATATTTATGGAAATGTAACGGAATGTACCAAAGCTTTAAAGTCAGCTTTTAGACTAACAGAGAGTCCAATATCAAAAGTGTAGAAGTTATTGTTGTATTTTATACCATAAAGCAGATTGCTGACATTCATTGCTTCCTGGCCAGCTATAGATTCGGTGGTAAATGGAAGCCCGGACATGACATAATAGTCTTTAGGGCTGACATAAATTTTAATATTATAATATTTTTTTCCCGGATCAATTTGTAAAATAGTGTAATCTTGTTTGACAGTAGGTGACAGTACTTTCCAATCCGGTTTATATTTAAAACTGAAATTTAGTTTCGAGTTAGTATATGTTTTCCATGTTGAAGTGTCAACAACTGGTTCCGGCGGAACATCTTCAATGGTTACTGTTTGGTCTGGTTGAGTTTGCGAATTGTTGGTGTTATAGGAATTATTAGGAGTTTTGTTCTCGCCCCACATATTCAAAGAAAAAATAGTTCCAAATACAGCTATAAATAAAAGAATAATAAAACTTTTAGTTGGAGTGGATATTTTTTGCATTTTTGTTTCAAAGCAGAGTTTATATTTTCTGCATTATACAATTTGAATATTATTATGTCAAATTAGTAATCAACAGGCTCTATTACTTACCGTCATTAAAAAGCTTATCTAGACCAGCTTTATCACCACAATAATATAAGCTCGAAGTTAAATTCACACAATAGCCAGGATTTTTGCTGACAAAGGAATATTTTGGTAAAAACCAATATAAAAATATGACGACTAGTGCAACTATGCTGTAAAAGAAGATTTTGAGAAGTCGAAACATTTTTTAGCCGTATTTTAGTTTGAGTAGTGTTATGGAGAAAGTAATTAAGAAAGTGATTAAATTAGCTAAATATAGGGGAGCGTCGTTGATTGTTATTCCATAAATTAGCCAGAGCAATACCCCAATGTCAGTGATTATATATGTAGACAAAGAAAGATCTCGGGTTTCTTTGAGTTTGTAAATTCTAATAGCTTGGGGTAACTGGGCAATTGTCGTTAAGGTACCAGCGGTTAGTCCTATAGCAGAAATAAGCGTCATTTAAAATTATTTAAGTATATTTTTATAGTATCATACAAATTAAAATTAAAACACTCTCGTAAGAGTGTCTTGGCTGCCCGGGAAGGATTCGAACCTTCGATGGAGGATTCAGAGTCCTCTGCCTTACCACTTGGCTACCGGGCAATAATATAATTTAAACTTCGCTTAGTGTACCATTTTATCTGGGTTATTTCAAGTAATAATACTGTTAATACTGTGAAGCTAATTGATAATCTGACGGCAAAGTCGCCGTTATTTTATTAGAGCGAGAGGTTATTTAAATTGGAATTTCCTTGAGGGATATAAGGTAAATTTTAGGGTTTAAGAAAAAATTTTATTATTGATAAATAATTGCTCAGTTTACTTGTCAAGAATATGCACCAACCTATAATTAAATAGGAAGAATAATATTGTTTTGCAATCTTAATTTAATGTTTGTAAAAATTATAAACCAAAGAGTAAATATGGAAATTTTTATCGTGGTAATTTACGGCGTTCTGGTGGGATTTGTAGCCTCAAAAATGTTTGGCTCCGGCTTTGGTATATGGTGGGATATTTATTTGGGTGCCTTGGGCTCTATACTTGCCAATTGTTTAGTAATTTGGAGTTATTTTATGGGTGTACTGCCGGTAATGAATGTT
Organism: uncultured Candidatus Saccharibacteria bacterium; assembly: GCA_964348935.1. GTDB lineage: Bacteria > Patescibacteriota > Doudnabacteria > UBA920 > UBA920 > PALSA-1336. The sequence goes on from CAYGEJ010000005.1 coordinate 25,418, forward strand.
GTAGGTTTGAATGTAATAAGCGTAAGCGAGGATATTATTGGTGCCGTGGCGCTAATTTATACTGAACAAGGTTATAACAAAATTAATTTTGTTATAAAGGAAAGGTATAGAAATAGATATCGATATATTAAAGTGTGAGTTTTAAATTAAAAATTAAGCCAGGAGACTGGCAGAAAGGAATTATATGACTGATGATACAAGGCCAATTGCAGGTACAGGTTCTGCAAACGAAGATGTTGAAATTAAAGAAGAAGACGATAAAATTCATGAGGAAGATAAATAATAATTAAACCCTCGTTTATAAACGAGGGTTTAATGTAGTTTTATATTTCATAAAAATATGATAAAATATAAAGTATATTGATAGCAGAGAAATGCAAATTTATGCATATTCAAAGCGTTTTACAGCAATTGGGCTATCCGATGAACCAGGTAAAAATATACTTGGTATCTTTAAAAATGGGTGAGGCTAAGATTGCAGATATTGCCGTGCAAGTGGCAATGCCAAGAAGTACTGTGGCAGAGGTAGTTGAAGAAATGCACAAGCAAGGTTTAATAAACTATTACAATAAAAAAGGGCGTAAGTACTGGATGGCGGAAAATCCTGAAAAACTTATGGCTATGTTAAAGTTAAAAGAGGCGTCTTTTAGAACCATACTTCCTCAGTTGTTGGCAATGCGCAATAATAGCGGAGAGGGGAAACCGATTGTCCAAGTATATACAGGGATAGACGGCATTAAATTAATTCTGGAAGATATGCTGGATGTTAAACATAGTATTTTGTCTTTGGTTTCGGAGGATGATTTTTGGGAGGCAATGGGTGTCGGATATATGGACGAGTTTATTGAAAGACGTAAAGAGAGATTTTTGCCAATTAAATTTATTGTTCCCTTTTCAGCCAGAGCTTTAAAGTTGAAATTGTCGGACTCAGATGATTTAAGAAAGACTAGATTTTTACCGAGGCATATAGAATTAAAAGAATTTTCTAACTATATATATGGAAATAAAGTGGCGGTTATTTCTTTGAATCATAAAGAACCTACGGGAATTATTATTGAGGATCCCAATGTATCTATGGCAATGACTGTATATTTTGAGAGTTTATGGCATCACTCCACTGAGAAATAAATTTTATGTTATAACGGCGAAACCGCCGTTATTTTTTTTGTTTAATAATGGATAAACTATACTTTTTATTAAGGTTTACTACACAGAATATCCAAAATTAAAAAACATGTACAAAAAGCTTGGCAGATATAATTTTAGGTTCATAATTAAAATATAGGAGGAAGTACAATAATTTGTTGTGCAAATGCAAACTACTAGCTCTGGTTTATGAGGAGGTGAGCTCGTAGTTTGCAGGAAGTTTGGTAAGGATGGAGAAATTTATGCGAAATATGTTTAAAAAACCGCATAATATTATGCTGTATAAGGAAAGGACTGAATTTGAAGAATTTGGTCATGCCAAAAAGAATTACAGATTATGTACTAAATGTAAGGCGGTTTATTTTAACAAGTCTTGGCACCATTTAAAGCAGTTACAGGGCAACATAACCAAAAAGGGTGGAGTAATAACTGCGGTACTTTGTCCGGCTTGCCAAATGATTAAAGATAATCAGCATGAAGGTTTTATTTTAATAGAAAATATTCCGGCAAAATATGAAAAAGAACTCGAAAGGCTGATTGATTCATATACTAAAAGAGCTTACGAAGCTGATTGTCAGCATAGGTTAATAAAAATTAACAAGTACATAAAAACGGAGTGGGTGGTAACCACAACAGAAAATCAACTTGCCAGTAAATTGGCTCATAAAATTCGCGAGGTTTTTGGAAAAGTTAAAGTTAAAACAGTTTATGCCAAAGCACCGGACGACGTGGTGCGGGTGAAAATCAATTTTGATTAAGAACAGGCTATTATTAATAGTTTCGAGGGAGGTGATGATATATGCAACTAGATATTATTCCAAGATCATTTTGGAATCTTCCTTCAAGAATGTCCAATTTTTTTGATGATGAAAGTGATTGGAAGTCATTTTTACCTTCATCTGGATTAACAATTTCTGAAGATGATACCAGTGTATTTGTGGAAACAGCAGTGCCGGGTGTTGACCCTGAAAAAATAGAAGTGACTTTTGATAAAGGTATTCTTTGGGTTCGGGGAGAAGCAGAGGAAGTCGAAGAAGATAAAATGAAAAAATTTTATCGTAAAGCCAGTAGGTCGTTTTCTTACCGAGTGGCGGTTCCGGGAGTGGTAAATGAGCAAGTAGAGCCGGTGGTTACAAGTAAAAATGGAATTTTAACGGTGGTCTTTGCCAAAATGCCGGAATCTGAGCCGAAGAAATTAAAAGTTCATACATAATTATGAAAAATGCTACGCTCTTAAAAATATAAGGTCGAAAATATTAATTTAACAAAAGGAGAAATGTTATATGAACAATTATTCTTGGACAAAAGCTATAGTGTTTGGTATTGGTATTTGGCTGTCTCTGTTTATTGTTGCTACTATTTTAGTTGGCGGTATTGGCTTGGTTATGAGTCAAACAATGTGGTATTCTTTGGCGATTTTAGCCGGAATTGTGTCTTATATCTTTGCTTTTGGAACGGAATCGGCAACAGACGGACAAGCCTTGGCTTATGGTGCGGTATGGGTGGCAATCGGGATTATTCTAGACGCAATTATTACTGTAAGATTTCAAGCTGAGATATTTGGCGTGTGGCAATATTATGCGGGGTATGCTTTGGTTTTGTTGGCACCATGGTTTGAGTATGAATTTCAGGGGAGTGGAGCACATCCAAAAGCGGTTTAAATGGAATTGTATTTAAGAGCGTAGCATGAGTCTGATTATAAATTCCTAGTTGAAAGGTGGTGAGTTTCGTGACTAATTTAGTAAATGAAAATAAAATTCCGCATTATTATGGAGATATTGTTAGGATTTTATTTTTAATCTCCGCATTAATAATGGTAGTTGGTTTGCCACAGGTTGAAAGCTATATTGGTGTGCCTACCATATTTTCGGTATTTGCTATTCTAGTATTAGGTTTGGTTGCAGGTTTTACTAATCCTAAACAAATTTGGGATGCGGGGGTAAATGCGGTAATTTCGTTGGTTGGTTTTTTGGTTTTTGAAAGTTATGCTGTTTGGTCGTATCAAAAATATTCCGCAACCAATAAATTCTTTATTGCTAATTTGGCTTTAGGGTTTATATTCTTATTTGCTATTTATTTTAGTGTAAAAACTTTTAGAGGTTTGTGGTTAAATAAGTAATATACATATATGGAAAAAATTAAAATTGAACAACATAGTTTTTCAGGAGTTATATGGTTTGTCGGGTGGTTGTTTACTATTGGGTTTTTGCATTTAACTTTTTGGAAAGGAGTGCTGGCCTTAATTATTTGGCCTTATTATTTGGGAGTATTATTTAGTCCTTTAATAAAAACCATTAATTAACTTTTATGCTTGCACAAACGTATTTTAAAACTGCATTAGTTTTAACCTTTATGGGAGTTTTATTTGCCGGTTACTTAAGTGCTCAAAAATTAATTACCAACCAATGTGCGTTTAACGAGTCTTGTCCTTATTTTTTAGGTTTTCCAGCCTGTTATTACGGATTTGGAATATTCTTACTAATGTTTATTATTTCAGTCATGGCTTTGTTACAAATAGAAAAAGCGGGAATTTACAAAAGTATTATTTTGGTGGTTTCCCTGTTTGGACTGATTTTTGCCGGACAGTGGGCCTTGCCGGAATTGCAGGTATTATTAACTTCTAGTCAAAAGGTAAGTTACGTTCTTGGTCTGTCAAGTTGTGTTTACGGTTTTTTCTTTTATTTAGTCATACTTATTCTGTCTGTGTTTAATTTAACAGATGAAAATTTGTTAAATAAATATTAAAATTTTATGGATATAAATAAATATAAATTAACTAGCCCTGTGTTATTGTGGTTATTGGTGGCTATTGGCGGTTTTGTATTTTGGAAATTAATTCCGGATGGTATTTTTTTTGATTCAGGAATGATTGGGGCACTGGTTCTGGTATTGGGCATAGGGAATTGGTTCTATGTGTATTTTTCTACCTTTCGTTATCATAAAAAAATGTTTTTGAGTGTAAATAGAATAGACAGTGTAGTCACTGAAGGATTGTATGCGGTTGTGAGACATCCTTTATATATCGCAGATGTTATTTTGGGTTTGAGCATTTTTATTTATTCTCCGACGTATCAAATATTGGCAGTGGTGTTATGGGCGAGTTTGGTGTTGTGGTTTTGGGCGGGGTTGGAGGAGCGAATGCTGGAGGAAAAATTTATGGAAGATTATAAAGCATATCAAACTAGAGTACCAATGCTTATACCTAAAATGGAGATAGTTATGAAGAATTAAAGATAAAATAATGAAATTTTATGCACTTTAAAGACCGAAAACATGCGGGAAAGCAAGTTGCTATTGCACTTAAAGCGTATAAAGGAAAAGATGTTACGGTTTACGCATTGCCAAGAGGTGGAGTAGTGTTGGGTTATGACGTTGCAAAATATCTGGGTAGTAAATTAGCTTTATTAATTACCAGGAAAATTGGGCACCCCTATAATAATGAGTGTGCAATTGCTTCTGTTACACAAAGCGGTGATCTTGTTAAAAATTATATTGAATGCGGGATTGTTGACCCAAAATGGATAGCTCGGGCGGTGGAAAAGGAACTGGTTGAAGTTAAAAGGCGGAGTAAGATTTATTTAAAAAACAGGGTAAGTATAAACCCAAAAGGGAAAATATGTATTATTGTTGATGACGGAATGGCAACTGGTCTAACTATGGAATCTGCTATTATAGAGCTTAGAAAAAAGAAACCAAAAAAAATTATTGTAGCTGTGCCCGTGGCTTCTGCAGAGTCGGTAAGTGCAGTGAGTAAAATGGTGGACGATGTTGTGGTTTTGTATGTTCCGGCTGGTTATTTTAGTTCAATAAGTACATATTATAGAGATTTTAACCAACTAACTGACGAAGATGTTATAATGTATTTAAATAAAATAAATAGTTAAATAAATTTTTTATGAATACAATTGACGCATTAAATAAAAAAATAGTATTTGATTTTATTAAACAACACCATTTAGCCGTATTGTCTACTGTTAGTGGTGATATGTTACCCGAGGCTTCTGTTGTGGGTTTTGATATTGAGCAAAAAAACGCGGATTTTGAAATTCGTTTTGTAACTTTTGATAGCTCTAGAAAACACGCAAATTTAAAAAGAAATCCGCGTGTAGCTATGGTTATAGGTTGGGATCATGGCAAGACAATTCAAATAGAAGGTGAAGCATTCGAGGTTACGGATTCGGAGGATGTAAAAGAAATAGAATGGAAAAATTTAGAAAAAATGCCAACCGTTGCAAAGTATATAAATCCTGAACGAGCTGTATTTTATAAAATTATTCCAAAATCGCTTAGATATTCTGATTATTCCACTGAACCTTGGCAAAGAATAGAATTAAAATTTCTATAATTTTATGAATAATATTATAAATATTGAGCAGGAAACTTTGAATAATAATAATTTTCGCAAAGTTTTATATACTACTAAAAATATTCAACTGGTAGTAATGTCTCTTTTGCCAAACGAGGAAATAGGTACAGAGACTCACCATTTAGACCAGTTTTTTAAAGTGGAAATTGGTTCCGGTAAAGCGGTTTTGGACGGTGAAGAATATATTATAAGCAATGGGTATGCGGTAATAATTCCCGCCGGAGTTGAGCATAATATTATAAATACAGACCCAGTGGCACATATGAAATTATATACAATATACTCACCGCCAAATCATGAAAATGGGGTTATTCATTCAACCAAAAGGGAAGCAGAGGTAGACGAAGAACACTTTGAAGGAATGGTGATGGAATAATTTGGACAAAATAATACCGCCAGATCCCTGAGTCTGGCGGTGTTTTCCTTATGCAACCAGTTGGTTGCGGTTAAAAGTTGGAGTTACGGCAATTGCCCCATAAAGCACAGGGAGGGGGCGAATAAGAGCCGCGTAAGCGAACAAAAGTTCGGCTGCGGGTAAAACATCTACGACTTGTCCTACGGAAAGGATTGGCAGAAGGATTTTGTTATTATGATGTTTAACACAGCTAAAACCGAGACCAGCAGGTTCGCTAATTACGAGTGCGTGAGCGTCACGGACGTGCGCTTGGCATGGGCATAACCGATATTGAATCAGTTGAGCGCGTCGTCCCACTGGGACTTTAACTACGACAGAAGCGTCGCATGGGTCTACGAGATATTTAACCCCGTTAACTTCATGAACCACAAGGGTTTCGCCAAAGTCGCTCACGTGTCGTGAAGAAAAGACCTCTTGAAGAGTAGTCATACGAATCTATCCTTTTAAGTATGTTACTTCTTCATTATCACCTCCTTATTTAGTGATTTTCATATTCTATTCCTTTTGCCAAATTTTGGCAACCTTGGATTTTTGGCTTATTTGTAATATACTAATGCGGTTACAAAAAAATCTAAAAATTACAAGGGGGTAGAGAGGTGAAAATCATTAGTCTCAACATTAATAAAGGTCGGCCTAATCTGGATCGACAAATCAGTTTTCTTCGAGGTCAGGGCGCGGGATTGATTTTTCTGCAGGAGGTTTTGGAATACCAAGTCGCTATCTTCAAGAAGCAACTCGGCTGTGAAGCCTACTGGGGGCAAATGTCTCAGTCCTATGATCTTGGCGAGGGATTAAGGGGAAATCTTATTCTTTCTGCCAAGCCACTCACAAGCGTTTGTGTTCATGACCTTGGGTCATTCGACCAAGAGCGTATAAGGAGTTCGCGCTATGAAAATTTAAACATTTCACTTGTCAGCGGGTACTGTGAGGATCTTGGGTGTGTAGTAGCTTGCACGCATCTCCCGTGGTCTGAAACATCAGAAGTAGATGGTGTTCAGTGCAAGGCACTGGGGCAACTTAACATGAAGATTGTTGACGAGCGTTTGGCGCTAATTGGTCTGGACGTTAATAGCGCTCGGGTGTTGCCCAACGGCTTAGAGGGGGAAATTTGGAGAGATTTATCCAGCGTCCTTACTGATGGTGTGCCACTTGAGATTGAGTCCACGATAGATCCAGAACATCACTGGCTAAATAATGGGCCGATAAAGGTGAAGAACGTTATCGATGGGTTGTTTTTTAACCCGCGGGTGGTGAAGGTGGTCTCACTGACCAAGAGCACTGGTCTTAGTGATCATTGCGCACTAGTTGCATATGTTGAGGCTGTAAATGCTAAGTAGTCGCACGGGCCCCAAAGCCAGACAATTATGTCCGGCTTTGGGTCTTTTTTTATGATATTATATATAGTATGAAGATCTTGTGGAAAATTTATAAATATTTTGCAATTACAGTCGTTACGGTTATTATTTTAGACGCGTTTATTGTGCTTGGTATTGGTACTTATCGTCCAGAGATTAAAAAGGTGGATGCCATTGTGGTACTTGGTGCTGCTATAAACACCCCGACTTTATATAATAGAAGTTTGCAAGGGCTAAAATTATATGAAGAAGATAAGGGTCTTCTTATGGTGCTTTCTGGTGGAAGGATTAGTGTTAAAGATATATCCGAAGCTGGTTATATGAAAAAGGTTATTTTAAGCAAGGCAAAACAACCAGTCCCAATTATTTTAGAGGAAGACTCGCATAATACTTATGAAAACATTAATAATACCAAAGCTAAAATTGGGGAAGGTAAGAGTTTATTAATTGTTAGCGATGAATATCATTTAGCCAGAGCCGTGCTTCTTGCCAAGCGGGCAGGTTTTGGACCGGTTTATTGGAGTTCTCCAGTACCTTTTTATTACTCTAAAAGGGAATTGGGTATGTACTATTTACGCGAAGTCGTAGCAATGCTGAGCTATATACCCAAGTTTATTTTTGGGTAGAAGTATTTGACGAATTTATCAAGCTTTGGTATAATGCATTTAATTGAATATCCCAAGACAGTTGGTCCCCGTTAAAGTGGGGTTAATACATCTAACAGATGTGCCCACCGAGGAATAATATTAGCTTATAGCTATTAGCTTGTAGCTTATAATAACTCTCTCGGGTAAACCCCGAGTTTTATTTTGGATATTTTATAATTAAAGGTCGAAAATGTTTGATTTGTCAGTAATAACTATATACAAGATTATGGCTATTAAAAAAGAACAAAAAGAGAAAGATTTACAAGAGTTAACCGAAAAGTTAAAAGATGCGAAGTCCGTAGTCTTTACAAAATATTCCGGAACTACCGTAAAAGACCTAGATACTTTTAGAAATACACTTCGCAAAGAAAATGTATTTTCAAAAGTTTATAAAATTACATTAATTAAAAAAGCTTTAGAAGCCGTAGGGATTCCTTCTTCTTCCATTGAATACAAGACACCTGTAATTTTATCGCTCTCTAAAGAAGATGAAACAGCTCCAGCTAGAATTATTAAAAATTTAACCAGAGAGTTAAAAACTTTAGGAATTTTAGAAGGTGTTGTTAACGGCAAGCTTATGAGTAAATCCGAAGTAGAAGTTTTGGCAAGCTTGCCAAGTAAAGACCAGTTGCGATCACAGTTTATGTCTGTATTAAACGGACCTGTATCCGCTTTTGCCAGAGTTTTAAAAGCTCGTGCAGAAAAAATTGGCGAAGTAGCTACTTCTGCTCCAGTTGCAGAAACAGTAGCTGCATAATAATTTATCAATTAACATATCCGTAAATAATCCTCGTGAAGTTTTACGGAAAAGGTAACAATATATGTCCGACGAAGTAAAGACAGTAGAAGTTCCAGAAAAATACAAGTCTGTTGTTGACCAAGTAGAAAAGTTAACAGCAATTGAACTTTCTGAGCTTGTGAAAATTTTAGAAGAAAAATTTGGCGTAAGCGCTGCTGCCCCTATGATGATGGCGGCTGGTGGTGCTGGTGCAGGCGCAGCAGCTGTAGAAGAAAAAACTGAATTTACAGTTGAATTAACTGAAGCTGGTGCAAATAAGATTAACGTAATTAAAGTTGTACGCGAAGTTACAGGTCTTGGACTTAAAGAAGCTAAAGACATTGTAGATGCTGCTCCAAAAGCAGTTAAAGAAAACATGCCTAAGGCTGATGCTGAAGCTTTGAAAAAGAAATTAGAAGAAGCTGGTGCAAAAGTTACAATGAAATAATTTTTGTTTTAACAAAAGTTTTATAAATAACCGTCCCGATTAATAGGGACGGTTATTTTAATTTAAAAAAATCCCCGGCGGTGAGTGTGCCGCTGGGGTAGAGAGTTAACCGTATGGCATGAGCATAAAGCCACGCCAGCCTTTGAAGATGTGTACACTGAAGGCAAGAACCTGGCTTACAGCTAGGACGACAATTTGGGTTTTTGTCGTGCAGTGGAAGTCGGTTGCCGGCCAGTCAAGTTGCCAGTAAGCTACCCAGAGCAACGCTCCCGTAGCGGAAACCCACAATGAAATCGGTTCTGCCTTGAACCCCGTGATTGTGGCGCAGAGTCCGCAAACGAATATTGTAATAACAATGACCCGAATCGACCAGGCGCTGTTCGTCCACATTTCACAGCGGTTGGTCAGAAGGTTTTCGTTAGTCGTTGCCAATGGTGCCTCGCCAAATATGAAAAACAAGAGGCAAAACAGGGATACAAAACTCACAATTCTTAGAGCCATTTTCATGACCCTCCTTTTAAATTTTATTTATAGTAGCTTAATACTAAGCTTATTGCAACATATTAAAATAAATGTCATAATGTTGTTTATGCCCAATAGAGCTTCTTTGCAAGCCTCCTTTCATGAATAGATGTTTTAAGAAGTTTTATTTTAATCAGGGTAATATGTTTAATTAAAAAAATTTTTGTTGTCGGCAAAAACCTTCAGCAATTGCAAAGAAATTCTACTGGGTATGAAAAATTTTTGGCAACAACTAAATAAGCCAATATTCTGCTTGGCTCCTATGGAAGAAGTTACAGACGTGGCTTTTAGGGAAATGTTTGCAAAATATAGCAATCCAAGTAGGCAAATTTGCTCTACCAACGAGGACTTGTTTGAAAAGGGAGGCGGGGAAGCGTTGGAAGGGAAAAACCCTTTGCATGGGATTGCCCCTCCAAATGACTTCGTTATGTATACCGAGTTTGTGAATGTGGATGGGTTAACACATCCGGAAGGATATAAAAAATTATCTTTAGACTTAAAATTTACAGAAAATCAAAGGCCTATTGTTGCGCAAATTTGGGGTACAAATCCGGAGAAATTTTATGAAGCTTCTAAAATAGTAGCTAATATGGGTTTTGATGGTATAGATATTAATATGGGATGCCCCCAGGATAAAGAAATTGGCCTTGGGGCTTGTGCTGCGCTAATTAGAAATCCAATGCTAGCCAAAGAGATAATTCAAGCGGTTAAGAAAGGGGCAGGAGGTTTACCTGTGTCTGTAAAAACCAGAATTGGTTATACGAAGCCGGAAGAAATGGAATCTTGGATTGTAAATTTATTGGAGTGTAATGTTGCTACAATTGCCCTGCATGGTAGAACTAAACAGGAGAAGAGTAAGGTGCCGGCTCATTGGGATGTTATTGCAATGGCAGTTAAGGTTAGAGACGGATATTATCAGAATAAGGAGATGGGTTTAAAAACCTTAATTATTGGCAATGGTGATATTAAGTCTTACGAGGAAGGACTGCAAAGACTAAAAGAATCTGGTTGTGATGGCGTAATGGTCGGTAGAGGTGCATTCGGTAGCCCTTGGTTTTTTAGGAACGACTCATATGTTCATACCGCAAAAGAGCGTATGGAAATTATGCTTGAGCATTCAGAATATTTTGAAAATGAATTTTCAGGAATTAAAAACTTCCAGGTAATGCGTAAGCATTTTAAAGCTTATGCATCTGGTTTTGCCGGTTCACACGAATTGCGTGCTAAATTAATGGGAGTGAAAAATTTAGAAGAAACAAAAAAAATTGTACAGGAATTTTTGGCGAACAATACCTAAGGTAGGCTGACTTTAAGCAGGGTACTGTCGTTAAGCACGTAAATTGTCTTGTTTTGTTCGTCTACTGAAAAATCTTTTAATAGGGTAAATTGTGCAGACTTAATGCTGTTAATTAGCTCGCCTTTTTTACTCAAAATTATAATTCTGTTATTTCCAGAATCTAATAGATAAACATATTTAAAATCTTTTTGGGTATATATTTTTCCAGTTCCGGAAAAAGGTGTGGTTAGAGTGTCTAAGCTAAACTCGGCAATGTTTCCGCTTTGAAATTTGAGTGCGCCAGTTTTGGTTAAAATATATATGTTGCTATCAATTGCAATATCTATTGCCTCACTTAATTCAGGATTTCTTACAGATACGACTGGTTTGGAAAACCCCGCTCTACTTGCTAAAAAACTAATAACAGAAGCCGATTTTTTGTCTACTAAGTAAGCTCGGTTGTTTGTTGGGTACACTGCGAGTCCTGCCCAGTCTGTACTTCGAGGTACAACTTCGTTAAACCCTATGGAAATGTTTCCTGAGCTAAAGTCCCAAGTATAAATGTTATTTCCGTCATAAATTGCGGCTAAATTGCCACTAATATAGGACGACTTTAAAATACGAATGGGTAATTTTAAGACACTATCTTCAATTTTGCCATTTTGCCTGTTGTAGCTAATAATAGCTTCATTAATTTGAGTGCCTAAATAGTTCGGAAGGCTAATTAAGTTGTCGGCTTGGCCAATACTTCCCAAGCTGGATACTTGGGGGTCGTAGGTTTTGTCCATTTGACCTTGGGTATTTTTTAAGTCATTTAAAATTTGAGTATAGAGTTCTTTATTTCCCGAGTCTACATTCTTTTCATCAGGGAGTTTTTGTATTGCCTGCCGGAGGTAGTTTGTAGCTGCTGTATCGTCTTTATATAGCACAGATCCTTGGGCACTCAGTAGTAAATTTTGAACTTCTTTTAATTGGTTTGTAATTTGGGTAGAAGTAGTTTTTGTTTTATTTAAATTTATTGCAACGGTAATACTAAAAATTACGGCAATACCAAGTATGGCAGCAGAAATAAAAAAGAATTTTTTTGTTTTGCTTAAGTTTTTAAAGACAGTCGGGTTAACATTTTTGCTTAAATTTTGCGCTGAGTGTTTAGCTACTAGCACCCAACCGTGGCTTTTGGCCAAAATATTCCTTGTGTTCCCGGTAATATTCGCCATGCGTTCGCCAATGGAGATTTTAGGGATTTCCACTTTTGGAACCCTACCTTTGCTTCTGTCTAATGCAAAGGCCGATTTAATGTAAGCGAGGATTTTTTTTGGTAAATTTTCAGGATTGTAAGGCTTTTCTACAATATAACTTTCTAAGTCATCATCTTCTTCGGCGGTTTGTCCTACAGGTACCTGCAAGTTTAGCAAAACACCAAATGCAACTTGCGGGTCTGAAGCTGCTTTTAGCATTTCAATTATTGTTTTAGTAGCGGTCAAAAAGTCGGAGCTGCTAACAATATTTAACAACCTGTCCATAGACAAGTGGTTGAAAAGTTGTGTGGTTGAAAGTATTAATAAATCTCCCAACTTAATTTTTCCACTGGCATAATTTTCAAATGTTTTAAGTGGGTGAATTTGAGCAGGCGAACAGGAGATGTCTGTATACTCCTTATTTCGTAAAAGAAAGGCCGAAACTTTGCCACAACTTGCAATATGAAAAGTATTGCCGGTTTTGACCGCCAATATACAATTTAATTTGTTTACCCACTGAGTTTGACCCAGGGATGTTAGTTTGCCTAACTCTTCGTTAATATTGGCAATGGCATTTTCAAATGAATTATCCTGCTCAGTCCGTCTGTATGATCTTTTAAATGTTGAGGAGATTGCCAAGCATATCCTTTCGCAGGATTCTTCAGCCGCCGGATTAAGGAGTGGAAGTTCTGCAACAAGGTATAACTCGGTCGTTCCAACAGGTGCCTTTTCCGCCATTATGTAAACATAACTATTTGCAGTTTTTTTGTTTCCTAGCTGTATTTTGGCTATTTGAGACTCTAATTCATTCACTATATTTGGAGTTAGGTATTGATTCTAAGGTAAATAAATTTAAGAATCCAGACTCATCAATCATATCTGGTTTAATAACTTACAGTGTATATTATACAATATTTTATAAAAAAAACAAAATACCTGTAGTTATGCCCAGACTTTAATTTTTTACAATGGAATTAGGACGTTTAAATATGCTATAATTTTATTATACCCAGTAGAGCTTTGTGATAATTATTGGTTCTTGGGTTAAATAATATTAATTTATATTGCCTGTAGCAAGGTTGTGGAGGCAATTGTACGAGATTATACTGGGCATGCTTAAAGATATAATAGATTCTAAAATTGATTCCGCAGTGCTAAGCTTTTTTTTAGCAGCACCGGAACGAAGTTTCTCGATTGTTGAAATTGCAAAAAGATTAAAACTTTCTTCGGTGGCTACGTCCCAGGCCTTAAGCAGGCTGGTGCATGTTGGTCCAATAAAAACTTTTTCAAAAAAAGGGAAAAAATATTTTTTAGTAGACAATAAGTATAAGTTACTTTCAGAAATGAAGAGTTATTGGCTTAAAGAAGGGCCAAAGTACCAGGATGAATTATTTTTAGCCATAAAAAAACTCGGTCAAGTAAAAGCGGCTTTTTTAAGTGGTTTGTTTTGTGGTCATACGACTTTGCCGGTAGACATGCTTCTTGTTGGGAAAGTTAATTTAAAAAGACTTTCTGAATTTTTAAAACATGTAGAAAAACTCATGGGTCAGGAGATTAATTACAGCATAATGTCCGTAGAAGAGTTTTTATTAAGAAGAAATACTTTCGATAAATTTATTAAGGATATTTTTGATTATAGCCATTTAGTGGTTGTAGACGAGCTTAGTAAGAAAAAAAATAAAAAATAAATATATGACACTAGTAGATGTTCAAAATTTATATTTGGAATTTTTGAATAATTTCCCCCCAAACTTACGTTCGGTTATTTCTATAGGCATGGCAGTGCTTTTAATGTATTCAATTTTTAAAGTTATTAAAAAGGATTGGATTTTTTTAATCGTTCTAATTTTGTTATTGCCTGGTAGTAAGACTATTTTACAATCGGTATGGCAAGGGGTACTAGTTTTTATAAAATTTTTGTTAAATACAAAATAAAATACAAATTAAAACTTTGTGGATAACTATAAGGTAAACGTATGTTTACCTTATTTTTATTGGAGTTTGACATATGGTGAACGAACGTATAGTATTAGGTTAAGGTTAGCAGATTAAAGAGTTAAGATATGCTATTCACCGACTTATTGGTTTATAAAAAATTATTTGATTTAGCTTTAAGTGTTAATGATCTAACTTTAAAGTTTCCAAAGTTTGAAATGTTTGAGTTAGGTTCTCAGTTAAGAAGGTCGTCTAATTTTAAAAAGTATTTACCAAATGAGCAATATAATTTCTATTTAAATGAATATCAAACAGCATCAAAAAAGTTGTATGGTCTTGAAAAACACTAGTTTCAAAGAAAAGATCTTAATCATAAAACATAAAACATAAATCATTAATCTAACTATTATGGAAGAAAATAATTTATCTGAGCGAAAAAAAGATTTATTAAGTTTTATTATCCAGCAAATTCGCGAGCATGCGCTCCCACCAAGTATTTCTGAAATGGCAACTTTTATGAACGTTAAGTCTAAAAACGCCATTGCTAAAATGTTAGATACTTTAGAAGAAGAAGGTTATATAAAAACAAACGGTAAGGCCAGGGGAGTTGAAGTTTTAAACACTATGGGTCAAAGTTTAATTAAGGGTTTAATTTCTGTTCCTTTATTGGGTCACGTGCAAGCCGGAAGTCCACACTTAGCTGAAGAGCATATTGAGGAGTGGATTAACCTTCCACAAACCTTAGTTAAGAATCGGCGAGATGTATTCTTGCTTAGAGTCAGGGGAGATAGTATGATTAATGCCGGAATTTATGAAGGAGATTTAGTAATAGTAAGGCCAACCAGAGAAGCAAAAAACAATGAAATAGTTGTCGCTTTACTGAACGACGAAGCTACAGTCAAACGTTTTATACAAATTAAAAATAGATCGTACTTAAAGGCCGAAAACCCTGATTATAAAAATATTTATCCAAAAGAAGAGTGGATGATACAAGGTAAAGTTGTTGGAGTAATTCGTAGTTTAGAATAGTCTGGGGAGTACCCCGGACTTAAGATCCGGTAACCAGATTACAAACTAAAACTAAATATATGAGCGAAATTCAAAAAATAAAATTTAATATAGTAAACCAGCTCCACAGCCTTTGTGCTCATTGTTCAACCGGGCGAACCGTTCCTCATCGCTGTCCTGTTCGGGAAATTTCCGCCCGTGTGCAAGCAATTAATGGTGTCCCATTAATTGTAAATAGTGAATTTAAAGGCGTTCTTTGGTCTAGGGCTTAGCTCACAAAAAAACCGCCAATTGCCCTCGCTAAGAGCGGGGATGACGGTCTAAGGCCTTATATTAATTTCGGTCTCCTTGGCGCTGGCAGGGGAAGGAGGGTCACCCCCAGCGCTCTGTTTATAGCGTGAGCGATATACAACACCGCACTTTGCGCGCCGTTTTCCTTCCACAGCGCAATGGACTTTTGGCCAATTACGAAGCCGTTAGTGGCTTCTTGAATTGCTATAACATCAACTATTAAGTTGCCCTGTGAGCTTTCGTTTTTAGCGGGTGTGCGAAAGTGTACCTCCACTTTACCACTCCAACGTTTGGTTTGTGAACTTTGCCAGCTACGTAGCAACTTCACTACCTCAGTCGCGAATTGCTTGTCTTGCGAGGTTACTAATTCGCGGTGAGTGTCCATTTTTTGCGGTGCAGTTAACATTGCTGGCTGTGCGCCTGCAAAGTTAGCCAGGAAAATTGAGAAGAATACTGCCATGAGCATATTCATGGTAAGCCAGTCCTCCTATGTGTTGCTTAGCCGAGTTCGGGGGAACTAGGCAAAGTTTATCAAACTGTACTCCTTTTGATCGTTTATGTCAATTGTATATATAGGTGGAATATAAAATACCCAACTTAGGTTGGGTATTTTATTGGTAGCCCAGGTCGAGACAGGTGCCTGCTGCCGGTAGGCAGGGAACACTTTTCTCTACTTGGTAAGAGGTGTTAATTTTGTTTTACCTGCCGCTCCAGCTTTTAAAACTTATATTGCTCTTAACATTTGTTCGGGTGTTAATCTTCCTGCCTGTTCCGATCTTTCGATAATACTTTCGGCTAGTTTTTTGCTATCATAATTTGCCAACTTTCGACCGCCTGAATAATCTTCTGTCATAACTTTCGATATGGCTTTGCCAGTCAACTGTCTGTGAGAAATTTCTTTACCGTCAATAATCATATCAAAACCGCTCGCAGATCTGCCTTTTCTCGACCCTAATTTTACACCTTGCTTTTCCATTTCTGCTTTGATAATTGCCTGAACTTGTTTTCCAACTTCAGAGCTGGGAACATATAAAACCACACTATCTGTGTTTCCAAGCAGAACACTTAAATCATCAGCAAACTTCATTTTTATATCAACATTTAGAGACTTAGCCAATTCTTGTACTTTAGTGTGAGCTCGCAGTAAAGCGTCATAAAATTGAATCGCTTCTGATAATAGTTCGTTTGGCTCATCATTAGCAGGAACGAAAGTAATATACTCTTTAAATTGAACTCTTACTTGTTCATTATTTGGTCCGATTAAAGATGTTGGATAATTAGCACTCGGAAGATTTTTATTATTTACTTGCCAAAAACTTTCGCCATTACCTTTTTCTCCATTAAGACCAAGCATTTCTCGGTACATTTGTCTGCTTACGCCTATAGTTTTTTCAAATAATTTTAACTGAGCTGCTGTGAATTTAGAGGTGATTTCAGCTACTTGTTCTTGGGACATTCGAGATTCTAAAGCGCCGGCAACATCTCCCGCCATAATTGTATTAAATTGTTTTGAATCAGTGTTGCCAGTCCGTCCATAGAAATGTTTTATATGTTGCAAGGTCATATCAGCCACTGACTTTATTGATTCAGGCGTTAGCCCACCTCTCGCTTCAATGCGATGCTGTCTTTCCATTTCTTTTTGTAATTCTGGTGGCATACTCATATAAAAGATAGTTAATTCTTTTATGGTCACCCAATTGGATTGGAAAACCATATTATAATTCTAGTCTATGCGGAATAATTTTAAAAGGCTTCCCAAAAGTAGCAAAATTGCTAAATACGGAAAACCTTTTAAAAACAATGTTTATAGATATGAGGTTCGTGTTTGAAAAACTATTTCAATTTGGTAGACCAAGTCGAGACAGGTGGAAAACTTTTTTGGCTATAATAAGAGAAATTTACAAGGCAATAACTTTAAACAATATCGCTTTGCAAAATTCTTAGCAAGACATACAAACAAATTAGCCCTATACAAATCAGAATAATTCCTAATGTGTTTTTTTGCCAACCCAGCCATTTATTTTCTCTGGGTTTAAAAAATATTCTTAGAATAGCGGCACCAAAAAAACCAAATGCAAAAACTCTACTAAGATTTGAAGTGGTCGTAAATTCCTTGGAAAAAAATATCATCCAAATCCCTGTGCCTACACACAGTACGCCTACTAAACCAATAAAAATTATAGGGAATAATAACATAATATAAAAAAATTAAGGAATAGCTGACCAACTATTTGTGTAAATTATTTTGCCAGAATTTGCGTCTATCCCCATCACTTCGCCTCCTTCTGTTCCTTGTGACCGATCATTGTATAAAGTATTTTGAATACCCCACAAGTAAGTTTTTTCTTTTGAACCCCAAGTGAAATCTATTTTCCATTGCTCAATACCCTTTTTAAAATTCGCGTTTTCTGCTATTTTAATTGCCTCATCCTTACTAATAAAAATACATTTAGCAGGCTCTTGAATACAGCTAGGAATTCCAAATGACTCCCTTTCCTTTATGATATTACCATCGGTATCAACTGCAAATTCTATTAACCCTTGCGTTTTTGAATCATTAGATAGTTTTAATGAGTAAATCATTAAATAGTGGGGCTCATGAAGATAATTACTGCAATTGATACAATCAATTCCTTTATAGTATTTGCCAGATTTTCTGCTTATATATTTATTAAAGAAATTTTGACCAACATTGGAAATTATATATATATCAGCATTTTTACTCACAGTTTCTGGTATGTAGCTTTTGGTGTAATCTTCAAATTGAGTTTGGCCAGTTGCGTTATATAGATCTAAATTCTTTTTTACTAAATAGGCATAAACAACGATTGCGGTTACAACGACCAGAATAATAACAGCAAGCAAGCCCTTATGTTGGTACCATTTTTTTGGTTGCTGTAGGATTGGGTTTGGTAAATTTTGGTTATCTGTTCCCATATTTTTGTTTCAAAAGACACTTAATTGTTTATATTATAACACCTTTTGCTTATAACTAAAACAAAAATGTTCTCCGCTTGTCCGTTGGAAAACTCTTTTGAATCAGTATTGAAAGTCTAAATTGTAACTTTTTAAACGAAAATTCATTTGGTAGCGCTACCGGGAATCGAACCCGGATTTAGTGGATGAGAACCACTTGTCCTAACCATTAGACGATAGCGCCGAATATAGTTAAAAGTAACAAGTTGAAAGTTAAAAGTCTTACAAGTTACAGTTTACTTTAGCATATCTCTTTGTATTTTTCAATAGTTTATGTCATAATATACATGAAATAGTTTATCAAATTCGAAACAAAAATGGCTAAAATAAAAATTAAATTCCCAAAAGATTTTTTGTGGGGAGCGGCGAGTAGTGCGTATCAAACAGAGGGTGGAAATATAAATTCTGATTGGTGGGTATGGGAAAAAAATACTCAAAGAGTAGAATTACTGCAAAAACTGGATAAGAATCCAAAAGACTATTTGAGTGGAATGGCATGTGACTTTTATAATCGTTTTAACGAGGATTTTAGCTTGGCTCAGCATTTAAATCATAATGCTACCCGCTTTGGTATTGAATGGTCCAGAGTGGAGCCAAGAGAAGGGGAAATACAAGAAGAAGTCCTCGACCATTACGAAAAAATTCTGCAATCCGCAAAAGCCAATGGTCTTAAAATTTTCTTAACTTTACACCATTTTACTGTTCCAGTATGGTTTCTTAAAAAAGGCGGGTTTGCAAATAAGAATAATATTCCAGCTTTTCTTAAATACGTAAAAATTATTGCTCATAGACTAGGTGAATATGTGGATTTTTGGATCACTATAAACGAGCCGGAAGTCTATGCATCCCACGCATATTACTTTGGCATATTTCCTCCGCAGGAAAAAAGTTTATTTAGAAGTATTGCCGTAGTAAATAATTTAATCTCGGCGCATAATCAGGCAAGTAGACATTTAAAATTACACACTGGAAAACCAGTAAGTTTGGCATATCATTTAAATGATTTTCAACCGGTTGGCTGGCTAAGCGAACTTACCACGGCACTAGCGCATTATTTGAGTAATGAGTACATACTACGAAGGACTATAAATTATTGTGATTTTATAGGAGTAAATTATTACAATCACCATCACGTTGGCCTTTTGGGATTTAGAAAACATAGCCACAGTAAACACGAAGTAACTGACTTGGGTTGGAGTATACATCCAGACGGTCTGGAAAGAATTTTACTTGGACTAAAAAAATTTAAAAAACCAATATATATAACTGAAAATGGATTAGCAGACGCTAAAGACATCAAGCGTGAAAAATACATTAAAGACCATTTATATTATACTCACAAAGCAATAGAAAAAGGAGTTGATGTTAAGGGCTATTTGCATTGGTCACTTACAGATAACTTTGAATGGCATGAAGGATATGAGCCACGGTTTGGTTTAATTGAAATAGATAGAGAACATATGCTAAGACGCAAGGTTAGATATAGCGCTTTAAAGTATGCGGAAATATGTAGAAATAATTATATGGAGTACGACGTATGATAATTCTACTTACAATTTTTCAGTATCTTATTCAGGCGGTTGTTGACCTAATGGATAAGTTTTTGCTTACGTCCAGGAAAATTGAACCTGTAAATTATACTTTTTATACAGTTGTTACCGGGTTGGTCTTACTGGTTATTTGGCCATTTAATTATTTCCGTATTGCCAACGAGTATATTTGGCTGAATTTATTATCTGGCGGAGTATTTTCGCTAGCGATGTATGTTTTTTTTCGTGCCCTTGCACAAGGAGATGCTTCAAGAGTTATTCCTTATATTTTTGGTGTAGTGCCAGTGTTTGATATATTAATCAGTGTCATTACCGGACGAAATCCGTTAATGATTAATGAGGTTTCCGCAATATGTCTTTTAATTCCTGGGGCAATGCTTGTCTCTTACGAAAAAGGGAGCCTTTGGGGAAAGCATGTGGCTTTAAAAACCATAAGCGCGTTATTGTTTAGCTGTTACTACGCGTTGTGGCAATTTAGTTCGCAACAGGGGCCGGTATTAAATAATTTAATGTGGAACAGAATTGGTGCCGCCGCCATACTTATTGCCTTATTGGTTATTCCTGCTTTTAGAAAAAAAGTTTTAACATTTAAAAATGTAAAACACAAAAAAAGTTCTTCTGTTTTATTTCTCACTAAACAAGTCCTTGGCGGTTTAAATTTTGTCTTTCTGAGTTTTTTATTTGTGCTGGGAAAAATTTCCGTAATTAATTCACTTCAGGGATTTAGATATATTTTTGTGTTAATATTGGGATTGATTTTGAGTAAAACACGAAAACATTTATTGGAGGAGAAGTCCAATCGAGTTGTTATAATGCAAAAGAGTTTTGGGGTGATTTTAATATTTATTGGCGCTTCACTGTTATTTATTTAGTATAATATGAAAAAGTTTTTATTAAATTTTTTAATTTTTACAGGAGTAGTTTTGTTAGTAATTTGGTTGGTGAGTTTGAACGCCGGTCCAAAAGCGGATAAGATTGAATATGGAGTAACATTTAGTAAACCATACGCACAAAGTTTAGGTTTAAACTGGAAAGAGGTTTATGTTGCAATTCTGGATGATTTAAATGTCAGAAAAATTAGACTTTCGGCTTATTGGAACGAGGTACAGGGTGATGCTGATAAATATAATTTTGAGGATTTGGATTTTCAAGTCAACGAAGCATCTCAGAGGGGTGCTAAAATTATTTTAGGTGTTGGAAGAAGGTTGCCAAGATGGCCGGAATGTCATGACCCAAGCTGGCTTGGAGGGTTATCAGTTCCAGCTCAGCAGAATGCCCAGTTAAGCTATATTGAAGAAGTTGTAAGGCGATATGAGGCTAACAAGAATATAGTAATGTGGCAGGTTGAAAATGAACCATTTTTGGGAACTTTTGGAATTTGTCCTCCGCTTGATGAGAATTTTTTAGACAAAGAAATTGCCTTGGCTAAGAAGCTAGATCCAGTAAGGCCGATATTAATTTCTGATAGTGGGGAGTTAAATTTTTGGTTTAAGGCTGGTAGTAAAGGTGAAGTTTTTGGCACAACTCTCTATAGGTATGTTTTTTCAGATGTCTTAAAAAGATATTGGACTAACCCTATCCCGGCAATATTTTATAGGTTTAAAGCGGGTATGCTGAGATTTGTGCAAAGTAATAAGCAAGTTGTTATAATTGAGCTAGAAGCCGAGCCTTGGACTACAAAAGGAATTTTAAGCACTCCTATTGAAGAGCAATTTAAAACTATGAGTTTAAGTAATTTTAACAAAATTACTTCTGTGGCTAAGGCAACAGGTTTTAGTCCTCAGTATTATTGGGGTGTAGAATGGTGGTATTGGATGAAGGGGCAAGGTCATAATGAGTTTTGGAATAGAGCTAAAGAATTAATAAATAATTAATATGTCCAAAGTTATAGGAATAGATATAGGCGGAACAAAAATTTATGGAATTGTTTTTAATAATGGCAAAGTAGTAAAAAGTAAATTTGTTCCAACTCCAAACAATTTAGAAAGTTTTAAAGAACAAATTTTAGAAATTATTTTAGACCTTTCTAATGGAGATAAAATAACATCTGTCGGTATTGGTATTGCTGGGGGTGTTGACCCTGTTTCTGGGGTAATTACACGTTCTCCAAATATACCTTTTATAAATAATTTTAATACTGTAAAATTTTTAAAGTCCAGAGGTTTTAAAAAAGTTGCAGTAGATAATGATGCCAACTGTTTTACTAGAGCAGAGTTATTGGTAGGGCAAGGAAAAAAGTTAAGTAATTTTTTAGGTATAACTTTAGGGACAGGTATTGGCGGGGGAATAGTTATTAATAAAAATATTTATCGTGGTAAGGATCATAACGGAGCAGAATTTGGACACATGTATTTAGAGCAAGATTTTTTTGAAAAGGAGTTTCAGGTTTTACGAGACAGTAAAGATTTTGTAAAAGCGGGCGAGCTTATTGGTAAAGCTTTAGCGTCATTAATAAACGTTTTTTCACCAGAGGCTATTGTAATAGGTGGTGGTTATGGAATTAATGAAACGGCTGGTTATTTAGCAAGTGCAAAAAATGAAATAACAAAGTATATTTTTAACAAAAAAAATAAAACCAAAATATTAATTTCAAAAATTAAAAACTCCGGTGCTATTGGCGCAGCTTTATTAGTAAAATAAATTTATGAAATATTTAAAATATTTATTTTTGTTTTTAATTTTTGTTTTACTTTCTGCAGGGTGTACTAAAATAACTTTAAAGCAAGAAATACCAAGTTCACCCAAAGAATCTTATGAGCAACTTCCTAGATAGTTAGCGTTTATTAGTTTAAATAACGTGTATAAAAATACCCTGCAATTTGCAGGGTATTTAAGTTGTTATCTTTTACTCCTCTTCGTCTTCATCGTCATCCATGTCTTCAGATTCGTCATCTTGCTCGTTCTCTTCTTCAATAACAGCTTCGGGTTTGGTTGTGCTTTCTGGTATTAGTTCTTGTGTTTTAGGCTCAATTTTTGATTCTTCTTGTATAGTAGTTGCTGGTGCTTCTTTTGTTTCAGTATTTTGAGTTAGTCCTGTGGTTTGTGGTAGCTTGATATTCTCTGTTAATTTATCAAATTCCGGTAGGTCTTTAACTGAAGTTATGCCCATATGCATTAAGAATTCAGTAGTAGTTTGGTAATAAACGCTTCTGGCATCTCCTATGTTTGCCACTTTCTCAATTAAGCCTCGTACGAGCAGGTTTCTGACGCTGTATTGCGAGTTAACACCTCTTATAGCTTCTATCTCAGCTTTGGAAATGGGTTGGCGGTAGGCGATAATAGCTAAAACTTCTACGGTAGCATCGGTCAGCTTTTCGCGAAGCTCTGCGTTGAGGAAGTTTTTAACATACGGAGCGAAAATGCTATTTGTGGATAATTGATAACCTTCGCCACTTTTTAATAATACAATTCCAAGATTTCTTTTTTCTTCGACCATGGAGTCAAGTGTGTTTTGTACAATAGTTATATCTACTTCTAATATCTTTGCTAAGTCCTTAGCCTTTATTGGGCGGCCAGCTGTAAAAAGTAAACTTTCTAAGATTAAATTTAAATTGTTCATTGCTTCCATAGAATAAATATGCCTAAAATTATTAATGCAAAACTATATAATAAAATTGTCGCTTTTCTGCCAAGTGCTTCTTTTAAATCGTTTTTTTCTGGAATGGGCGGTTTAATCCATTTATTTTCCACTAACCAACCCAATGTGTGATTATAAATATCGTCTATGGCAAGACTACCGTAAATAACACCTGTTAAAATAAAAATTAATCCTATTAAAGTTTTACTCATTGAGGTAAGTTGCTAGTGTTTAGTTTTTCCGTTTCATTAGTAACTGGTAACTCATCGCTAGCCATTTTTTTCTTAATAACTACGTCTGCGAATAAGGCTTCTTGGTCAGCAACAAAGATTTTCTGTTTAATAAGTTCCAGTAAAGCCAGAAAGGTAATAATAATTTCACCTTTGTTTTTTGCGGTCTTTAATAAATCACTGAGTCTGGTTTCTACTTGCAAACTCAAATTTGTTCTTAAGTGGTCTATTTTTTCCTGAATCGAAATAGCTTCTTTAAGTTTAGCTTTTGGTAGGGTATCTAATTCTTTTAATCCGCTTAAAACGATTAAAATTGCATTGTACAGTTCTTTAGGTTGAATACTTGGATCGGGGAAGAAGCTAATTTTTTGTTCAAAAGTTACGGTTCGTAAAAAACCTTGATTTCTTCTTGCATCTAAATTTTTAAAATATTTAGCTACCTCCTTGAACTGTTTATACAAAAGGAGTTTGCCCTCTAAATCAAAACCAGCATCTTCCTCCTCTTTTTCTAATTCTAAAGTCGGAAGAATAGCTTTGGATTTTATCACCAATAGTTTGGCGGCAATTGAAAGGAAATCCGCCAAGGCAGTTGGTTCAATCTTATCCAGTTGTTTTAAATATTGTAAAAACTGCTCTGTTACTTCTGCCAGGGCAATAGTAGTTATGTCTAACTGTCTTTGCTCAATTAGAGAAAGTAGTAAATCCAACGGACCTTCAAATTGAGAAACTTTTGTATGCATAGATGATAAGAATGAAAGAGGTTAGCCCAGCTACTTTTTCGTCTTACTAAACACTCCCTTAATTGGCTTAACTAGTTTTTCGAAATCTTTAATAGAAAGTTCTACACTGTGGGTATAACTACCTGCAGAGGCTATTAGTTTTTTGCTTTTAGCAATGCTTTTGTCTAGTAGTGTTTGGAGTTTATACTGCAACCCAAAAGGGTGAAGTAGTCCGACTTTGGTTTTTAAGAGCTTTATTATATCTTTCTCGCTTGCCATGCTAACTTTTTTGGCCTTTAGTGCTTTTTTAATTCCGTTAAAGTCTAAATATTTTCCTGCAGGTAGAATTATAAGAACAAAGTTCTTGTCAGCCTTGACCAAAACTACTTTGGCAATTTCACCAAGTTTTCGCTTTGTAGTAGCACTTACGTCGTGGGCAGTGTATACAACTTTATGCTCTAAAATATTGTATTTTATTTTAGCTTCGTCTAGTAGTTTGGTAACAGAATTAGAAAGTTGTACAACTTTTTTTGTAACTACTTTTTTAATTTTAGATTTCTTTGTTTGTTTCTTTGGCATAAATTTAATCACCAATTAATTCAAAAGTAATTTTTAGACCATCACCATCTTCTGTATTTACAGTTTCAAGTTTAACCGCCTTGGCTAATAGCTTTTCTCCATTAATTCCTGTTATTTTAAAGCGGTGGCCAATTTTTATATCATTTCCAAATTCAGCAGGAAAAAAAGTTCTGTCTATTCTGCCATTGTTAGATAGTAATGTTATGTCTTGTTCGGACCAAGTTCCTAAAGAGCTATTTATTTGAGGTGATGTTTCTTCTTGTTCGGGGTTATGAAAATTAAATTCCCCAGGGATTATTTTTGACATATTTATTCTTTTTTCTTTGGTAAGTCTAACTTAATATGTAATTCTTTTAGTTGTTTGTCTTCTACGTATCCTGGTGCGCCCATCATAACGTCTTCGGCTGATCCGTTTTTAGGGAAGGCAATAACTTCACGAATGTTTGGTTCGTTTTCAAGTAACATAAGTAATCTATCAATCCCTGGGGCAAAGCCACCATGAGGAGGTGCGCCGTATTCAAAGGCGCGAATCATGCCACCAAATTTTTCGTCTACAGTTTCTTTACTGTAACCCACAAGTTCAAAAGCTTTGTACATTATTTCTGGTTTGTAGTTACGAATAGCTCCAGAGCTTAATTCAAGCCCGTTGGCAATAAT
This sequence comes from uncultured Candidatus Saccharibacteria bacterium, assembly GCA_964348935.1. Taxonomy (GTDB): domain Bacteria; phylum Patescibacteriota; class Doudnabacteria; order UBA920; family UBA920; genus PALSA-1336. Next base: position 51,131 of record CAYGEJ010000005.1, read on the forward strand.
GTCGTATTGGTAAGCGCGAACGTCTAGTGGGTTTTGGGTGTTAAGAGCTTCTAGTCCACCTTGAGGCATACTAAATGGGTTGTGCATGAAGTCTAAATTTCCTTCTTTGTTTAGTTCATACATGGGGAAATCTGTAATCCATGCCCATGCAACTATATTTGGATCTTTAAGTCCAAAGGCATCACCAAGATGATGTCTAAGTTTACCTAAAACTTTATTTACAATTTCTTTAGTGTCAGCACCAAAGAAAATAATGTCGCCAGTTTTAGCGTTGGTTTTTGTAACGATGGCGTTTATTTCTTGTTCGGAAAGGAATTTGATAATTGGAGACTTCATTCCACCTTCTTCTAAAACAATATATGCAAGTCCGCCAGCGCCTTCTTTTTTAACCATTTCAGTAAGTTCGTCTATTTGTGAGCGGGTAAGCTTGGCTCCGCCAGTACAGCAAATTGCTTTTACGCTACCACCATTTTTAATAGCATTACCAAATACAGAAAAATTGGTATCTTTTAAGTCCTCGGTTAAATTTACAAGCTTCATGTCAAAGCGTAAGTCTGGACGGTCGCTTCCGTATTCTTCCATAGCTGTAAGGTAGGGAATGCGAGGAAATGGTTTTTGTAAACATTTTTTTTCTGCCCATTTTTCGGTAAGTTCTATAAATAAAGGTTCAAGTTCTTGAAAGACAGTTTCGTCACGGTCAGCGAAAGCAATTTCTAAGTCTAATTGATAGAATTCTCCAGGGCTTCTGTCTGCTCTTGGGTCTTCGTCGCGGAAACATGGTGCAATTTGAAAATATTTTGGCACACCACCAACCATTAGCAATTGTTTAAATTGTTGTGGGGCTTGTGGAAGGGCGTAAAATTTTCCTGGGTGAATACGAGAAGGAACTAAAAAGTCACGAGCGCCTTCTGGAGAAGAAGAAGTAAGAATTGGAGTGGAAATTTCTATAAAGCCACTGGCGTCCATCCAGTCGCGAATAAATTTAATCATTTTGTGTCTGCGTAGTAGCATTCTCTGCATTTTTTCGCGTCTGAGGTCTAAAAAGCGGTAGCGAAGTCTTAAATCTTCGTTTATTTTTTCATCTGCATAAGCAACAGGAAAGGGTAGAGGCTTGCTGGAGTTTAAAAGTTCGATATTCAAAGTTAAAAGTTCTATTCCACCCGTTGGAATATTTTTATTTTTTGTTCCTTCTGTTCTTTCAATAATTTTTCCGCTGGCTGTAACCACAAATTCGTCTCTAAGTTTGTCGGCAACTGCAAAGGCTTCGGCTTGCTCGGGGTGAATGGCTAGTTGTATAAGCCCGGTGTGGTCGCGAAGGTCAATAAAAATAACGCCCCCGTGGTCACGGCGAGAATTAACCCAACCGGAAACTTGGACGTCTTGGTTTATGTGTTTAGGCGTATCTAAAGCAAGTGTTCTTTTCATATATTTTTTGGCCGTTTTTCATCAACTTGATGAATTTTTCCCATAGACAGTGGGCACAGCAATTAAGGATTTATGCACAAATTATAACAAATTATTGAAGTATTGCCAAATTTGTAAGTTTAAATTAAAATACTCAGACACCTTATGATTGTGCTTTGTAGGGTGCAAAAAAGAAAGGGGGAAAAAGTTTGGTTTATTTGGGTCTGTTTGACAATCTCTTTTTTCGTTACACAAAAGACATTCCCATATTCTATGGTGCAACCTGGTAAATATGCAATTACGCAGAGACACGCCATAGCGTAAGCAGATACTAAAGCTTACCCGCATCAGAAGACCAGACTTGCTTTACTAGCACGTTACAAGCCCCATGCATTTAGGGGTTTTTCTTTTTGTCTTTTTAGTTAAATTTTTATATACTGAGTACACTACGAGAACTATAAAAAGAAACACTACAGATGTCTACAGAGTCTGTAAATATTTGTAGATTCGTATTAATTCGTAATTCTGTATCAAAGAAACAAAAATGCTTAAAAAAATTGTTTTAGATTTAGAAACCCATCCAGCCTTCGCATAAAGCTTCGGCGGACTTGGGCGCAGAATTAAAAATAATATTAATCAAAAAGTAAAATATGTTAAAGAAAATAGTATTAGATTTAGAAACCCAGAAATCATTTCAGGATGTTGGGGGAAGAGGGAAAAATCATTTACTTAAAGTTAGTGTTGCATGTATTTACGATTATTCTACAGACAAGTATTCTTCTTTTGAAGAACATGAACTTCCTAAACTAGCGCCAATACTCCAAACCGCAGACCAAATTATAGGTTACAATATAAAAGATTTTGACTTTGAAGTAATTCAGCCATATTTAAATTTTAACATTGCAGAGGTACCTTACTTAGACTTACTAACAGAAATAGAAAAAGTCTTGCACCATCGTATTAAATTAGACGTAGTAGCTCAAGGCACGCTTGGAACAGGGAAGAGTGGAAATGGACTTGAAGCTATTTTATATTTTCAAAATGGAAGAATGGATTTACTTAAAAAATATTGTTTTGATGACGTTAAAATTACAAAACAAGTTTATGATTATGCCTTAAAAAATGGAAAAGTTTTATATAAAGATTTTTTTAAAACTAAAGAAATAGCTCTTAAAATTATGGATGCGGTGCCTCGTATGGGTGTTACTCATCAGCCCGCACTTTTTTAGATATTAGATAATAGAGATAAATGTTTAGTATTACAAAACCTAAATTAATAAATATCCTTATCAGATTAGGAATTATTCTTTTTGCGGTTATTCTGAGTCGAATTTTAGCCGGTGATGTAATTCTCCCACAAATACTTAATTTAGGTTGGATTACTATACATTATTATGGTCTAATTATGGCCTTAGCAGTAGGGATTGGGTATTGGATCGCAACAAAAAGGACGACAAGTTTTGGTATCTCAAACGAACTGGCGGATAATATTATATTTTGGGTTATAATATTTGGATTTATTGGTGCTAGGCTGTATCATATTGCTTCCTCTTTTAATTATTACATTGTATCGCCAGGGGAAATGTTAAAGGTTTGGAATGGTGGACTTTCTATTTACGGTGCGGTATTGGGCGGATTATTTGGATTATATTTTGTTCTTAAAATATATACCCCAACCGAAGGATTGAAGTTATCTGTTCTTAAGGTTTTGGACTGGTTAACTCCTTCTTTGATAGTCGGGCAAATTATTGGCAGATTTGGAAATATGTTCAATTATGAGGCTTATGGTTACCCCACTAATTTTCCTTGGAAAATGTTCGTTCCTGAGCAATTTAGAACAACTCAATACATATCCAGTAGTTATTTTCACCCTTTTTTTCTGTATGAAGTCTTGGGTAATATTTTTATATTTATCGTGCTATTGTATTTAGAAGGTTCTGGTGCCAAAATGCCTAAAAAAGACGGTAGCCTTTTCATTTTCTATCTTTTATTGTATAATATATTACGGTTTTGTTTAGAATTTATTAGAATAGATAGTACTTTCATTGGCATATTTAGACTTAATGCAATAGTAAGCCTGTTGCTAATAGTGTTTAGTATTATTTATTTCGTACGTTATAGAAATAATGTTAAAGTACCATAAATTAATTTCTCTGGTTTGGGGGCTAACATTCCTAATAGTTCTACAAACATTTTCAACACCGGAACCAATTTTTCGTTTTTTAATCCCGGCTTTTATAGGATATACGGCACTGGTCACTCTATATAATGTTTGGTATTTGAAACAAATAGACAAATATAATTTTTGGATTATTTTAAGACCTATATTATTACTTTTAAGCGGGTTTGGTTTATTCTTAATAATTCCATCCGATTTACTCAGAGGTTCTTTCTTAATAGTTTCCGTTGGGGTTATTGCTTTTTTTGAAATTATTTTAGGAAATTTTGCGGAGAATTTTTTACTGAATGAAACGTTATTAATAGCTTTTGGTTTGTTCTTTTTATTTTTTGCCTTTTACCACTATTTGCCTAATTATCAAACTTATTATTTAGCTGGAATATTTTTTGGAAGTGCACTCTTGACTAGGTCTTTTTATGAGTTTGTTCCCAAGTCCAGTCGGGTTAAATTAATTGGTGCGGTGACAATAGGGTTGTTTTGTAGCCAGTTGTACTGGACGTTAAATTTTTTACAATTTCATTTTAGTGCTTTAAGCCTTATCCTTTTCAATATTTTTTACTTTTGTCTAATTCTTAATTATTATTTTCTTTTTCACATTTTAAATTTTAAAAAAATTCAATTTCACTTGCTTTTAATATTAATTTGTAGCGTTGTTGTTTTAATTTCTACGCCTTGGCAAATTCTAAAATAATATGACAAAATCACAATATTCCAAAGTAATTTTAATAACCGTTGTCTTAACTCTGTTTTTCGATCTTTTTTTAGGTAGGTATGTCTTAGCTAAAATATCAACTTTACCGGTTCTTAATCGTTTAAAAATTCTTAGTCCTCAAGCGCCAATTGTTATAAATAACAAAGAAACGGTCAGGGTGAGCGATAGTGGCGATGCAGTGTCTTCTGCAAATTCAGCAAAGTCCAAAATTAGCACTATTGTCGTATTGAGTAATAATGGCAGTGTGACTGTGACCGGATCTGCAATAAATTTAACTTCGGACGGGACTTTTTTAACAGGTTCCAAAAGTATCGCTAAAGATTTTGCAAGTTATTTTGTCATATTGAGTGATGGTAGAAATGCAAAAATTACAAGCGCTATTACAGATCCTGCAACCGGGTTGTTATTTGTACGAGCGGGAATTACAAATGTTCCTGTCGCGAATTTTTCTGAATCAAAAGATTTAAGCGTTGGTGAGAAGGTGTTATTTGTACATAATTCGGTTCAAAACTTTATTAGTAAAGGATTGCTGAGTTTTGTGACTGCTTCTGAGAAAGACATTCAAGGTCAGGTTTTTTCCAGTGATTTTCCTAAGATGAGTTTTGGAGCTTCTGCGACAAATATTTTACTTAGCGGGGAAGTATTGGTTAATACTAGTGCGGAAGTTGTAGGTATTTGGAACGGGGAGAATATTGTCGCTTCGACTAATATAAAAAAAGCACTCGCATTATTTTATAACAATAACGAAAAAATAATTCGACCAAGTTACGGTTTTACTTATAGTATAATTACGCAAAATGAAAGTAAATTGACTGGAGTAAAAACCGGTGCTTTGGTTAAGGATATTACATCTGCAAATACCAAACTCGGAGGTTTAATAAACGGTGATATCATACTTAGAGTAGATAATGATAATATAAGCGAAGATTTAACACTAGAAGAAGTATTGCAAAAATACAAACCTGGTGACAAAATAACTTTTAACATTTTTCGAAAAAATTCTGAAATTACACTCTCTATAATTGCCGGGGAATTAAAATAAAGGTTCCTCTTGGTAGAGCTACGAGGAATTAAAGTAGATTTGTAGTTATTATTTCGGAGCAAAGTTCCGAGGTGTTGAACCTGTATTAACTCCTTGGCTCGCTTGCCAACTAAAGTTGGCAGACTCACCTACGTCTCTAATAAACAATTAATTATATTTTATGGAAATATCAAATTTAGAAATTCAAACCACAAAAAGAGTTAAAACTTTTGACGCATCTGGTAAGGAAAACGGTTGGCTTATGGAATTGTATAAGGATCAGGAAACTGGAGAAAAGACCGAGGCTTATTTGACCGCTGCACTTCCCGGGGCTTTTAAAGGATATCATCTGCACCGGGTAAGGGCTGCCCGATACGTTGCGTTAAAGGGTAAAATGAAAATTACCACTTACGAACACATAAACGGAAAATGGGTAAAAACTGAAACAGTGCTCGAGGCTGGAAACCCTGAGCGAATGTTTATTCCAAAGAATTTTGCCACCGGCCTTGAAAATATTGGTGAAGAAGAAGCTTGGTTGGTAAATTATCCGGATCCTGCCTACGATCCAAAATTAAAAGACGAACAAGTGGAATATACAAAAGAAGAATTAGAAGCGGGGATAGTTAAATAAATTTATGAAAATATTGGTTACAGGCGGAGCTGGTTTTATTGGCTCTAATTTCGTTAATTATTGGGTGAATAAATATCCAACAGACAAAGTTGTTGTTTTGGATAAGCTTACCTATGCTGGAAATTTAGAAAATTTAAGTAGTGTAATAAATTCAATAGAGTTTATTCAAGGTGATATTTGTGTTATGGCCGATGTGGTCAAAGCAATGAGTGGTGTAGAAGTAGTTGTTCATTTTGCTGCTGAGAGTCATGTCGACCGGTCCATTCAAGATCCTTCTATATTTGTGCAAACCAACGTACTTGGTACACAGGTGTTGTTGGATGTTGCCAGAAAAAACAATGTGAAGCGTTTTCATCATGTTTCAACAGACGAAGTTTTTGGCGATTTACCGTTGGGTTCTAGTGAGAAATGGAATGAAAATACGGCCTATAACCCAAGTAGTCCATATTCCGCGAGTAAAGCAGGAAGTGATCATTTGGTCAGGGCTTATTTTAGAACGTTTGGTCTGCCAATAACTATTAGTAATTGTGCTAATAATATTGGTCGGTTTATGTATCCAGAAAAATTATTACCGTTGGCAATTACCAATTTGCTGTCTGGAAAAAATATTCCGGTATATAAACCGGGTAATCAAATTCGTGAGTGGTTAAACGTAAAAGATCATTGCAACGCTATAGATTTAATTTTAGAAAAAGGCAAAGTTGGTGAAACTTATTTTGTGAGTCCAGATAATGAAGAATTAACTAATTTAGAAGTTGTAAAAAAATTATTGGGGGTAATGGGGTTAGGTGAAGATAGAATAGATTTTGTCGAAGACCGACCGGGACACGACCAGCGTTATGCTATGGATCACAGTAAAATTACAAAAGAACTTGGTTGGACTCCTCAATTTAAATTGGAAGAAACTTTACATGAAATGGTTAATTGGTATAAAGAAAAAAAATCATGATTTTAATTTTAGGCTCAAAAGGAATGCTTGGTACGGAATTACTCCAAGTTTTTGGCAATGACGCGGTTGGCTGGGATAGGGCAGAATGTGATGTGACTAATATTGTTGATTTAAAATCTAAGATCTCAAATTTAAAACCCAAGACCATAATAAATTGCGTAGCTTATAATGATGTAGATGGTGCGGAAAGTCATAAAGACCTGGCTTTTAAATTAAACACAGAAGTACCGAAAAATTTAGCACAAGTTTGTCTTGAGCTAAATATTATCTTGGTTCATTTTTCCAGTAATTATGTGTTTGATGGCAAGTATGGTGAGTACGATGAATTGTCTGTGCCTAATCCAATTAGTGTTTATGGTCAAAGTAAATATCAGGGCGAACAGGAGATTCAAAGTGTTTTAGAAAAATATTATTTAATTAGAACTTCTGTTTTATTTGGAAAGCAAGGAAAGAGTGATTTAGCAAAAAAAAGTTTTGTGGATATAATGTTAGACTTAGTAAGTAATCAACAGGAAATAAAAGTTGTTAACGATGAAGTTAATAGTATTTCGTATGCGAAGGATGTTGCTTTGGCTGTAAAGGTTTTGTTAAGTCAGTCGTTTAGGTTTGGAGTTTACCACCTTACTAATTTAGGAGAAGCTTCTTGGTTTGACTTTGCGAAAGAGATATTTAAAATATCAAAAAGGGACGTGCTGGTTGTTCCGATTTCAAATACTGAGTTTCCTAGAAAAGCCAAGAGGCCTGCCAAAGCGGTTTTAACAAATAACAAGTTTATTGCTTTACGTCCCTGGCAAGAAGCTTTGGAAGAATATTTGGCAAATTAATATGAATTATCATTTAATTTATTCAAGTAATTCCGAAATAACAGAATTGCCGATAATTAAATCTAAGCTGGTTGTAAATTTGCAAGTTGCCTTTGCCATAGTACTGATTGCTTTAGGAGTCTTTCTTTTTATTAATAGTCAAATTCAATAGTTATGAAAGGTATAATTCTTTCTGGCGGAAATGGTACTAGACTGTATCCGCTAACCAAAATTACTAGCAAACAGCTTTTGCCAGTTTATAACAAGCCAATGATTTTTTATCCACTTGAAACTCTACTCAAGGCCGGAATAAAAGATATTTTAATCATAGTTGCACCGGACTACGCTAAGGAGTATCAAAAGTTGCTGGGTAATGGCTCGGAATTCGGGGCTAATTTTAATTTTAAAATTCAGTCCAAGCCCGAGGGTCTGGCTCAGGCTTTTATAATTGCCGAAGAATTTATAGCGTCTGAAAACGTTTGTATGATTCTGGGTGATAATATTTTTGAAGACGATTTTTCGCAAACTATAAAAAATTTCAAAAGTGGTGCTCATGTCTTTGCAAAAAAAGTTCCGGACCCAGAACGTTTTGGGGTGGTAAAATTTAATGAGCAAATGGAAGCCGTGCAAATTGAAGAGAAGCCTGCTGTGCATATTTCCGATTATGCCATTACCGGATTATATATTTATGACAATCGCGTGGTGGAAGTGGCAAAAAATGTTAAACCTTCTGTGCGGGGCGAACTGGAAATTACCGAGTTACACAATTGGTATTTGCATAAAGGTGAGCTGAAGGTAGATATTGTTGAAGGGGAGTGGCTAGATGCTGGTACTTTTGAATCCCTATTTAGAGCGTCCGAATTAGCTTATAAAAAAAGTAGGGCTGCAATTTAAGTTTATGAAAATTCGAACTCATAAAATAGTCGCATCCGGACTTAATTTATTAGTAGTAGTCGGAAGCTTTGAGGTATTAATTGCCATTTTGAATTTAAATGAGCCTTTTATATATGTTCGAACGGCTTTTTTAGTTGGGATTTTTCATATCCTGCAAATTTTTCTACTCTACGATTTACATTATAAAATTCCAGGTAGTCTTCAACGTGCTAGGAAGCATCATCAAAGTGTCACACATTGGTTAGAAAAAGCTATAAAAATATTTTTCTTTGCCCTGTGGGATAGATTTGCTCACCTGAGAAGTTGGATTTTTGTCAGGCAGTGGATAAATTATTTAATCCTTCCGGGAGTAATATACTGGGCGACTATTTCAATATTCTTTATTAACTTTAGTAATTACAAAATTCAGCAAAGTTTTGTTTTGTTCTCGAGTATTGCATTAGCTTTAAACTATTGGTTTTTGAAAGAGCATTTCAACCGGGGGAAAGAAAAGGTAGATGAAGACGTGTTTGTCACTTTATCGGTAGTGAAAATATATTCAAGTGCTATTGCATATGGAGTAAGTTTGGCATTGGTTAAACGTTATTGTTTAAATGCTAATTTTTTACAAATTGGTACTTTTGCTTTAACTTTTTTGCTTATTTATCAAGCATTATTTCAACATAAGTTGAATAATTTAAAAAATATAAGCATTGCTTTGCTTATATCCTTGGTAATGTCCTTCTTTAGTTTTGTAGTTTTGGTATTCTGGGGCTATAATTATTTTACAGCTGGTGTACTGCTCGCAGCTACTTATAATCTTTTGTGGGGAGTATTTCACTATTCGCTAGATAAGTCTTTAACCTGGCATTCATTTTTGGAAATTTTGGCTGTTAGTATAATTATAGCCGGAATGTTGTTTAGTGTTACAAATTTTAAAGCCAGATTATTGGATGATTGTAGATATACACTCAGTTTATAATTAAAACCAATACATAAAACCTATAACAATAAGAGCAATGAACAACAACGCTAGGTTGTTTATTTTTTTATCCAAGGAGCCAATCTTTTTTTCTATAATAATTTTAATATCGTTGAGCATAAGTAGTAGTAAAGCCACGCCACAGACTAAAATTAAGTAACGGGTAATTTGCAGGTCCACTATTTTTGTAGAATTTTCGCTACCTATTACCGCAATTACTGGTTGGGCTGTGGTGGCACTTGGTTGCTCAGCGGATTTATCGGGTAAGGAAAAATTCTTTTCGGTATTTATGACAAGGGGAACTTCGCCTCTAATTTTTAAAGCCTCGGGATTTGGTGCAGGTGTAGTTGTGTTACTACTTGGTTTTTCTGGGATTGGAATTTCTGCAGCAAGAGTTTGTTCTGGTGTGGTAGTAAGTTTAATTTCTGGCACAACTTGTATTTTTTTGTCAGTGGGTTGGCTAGTCGGTTTTGGTGTTTTCGTCTCCTTTGAACTAACTACTAGTGTTCCAAAAGTATTTGCTATTGCAGAATGGTATTGCCCAGAAGATGTGTCTCCAAAGTTTAAACCCATTCCTTGATCTTTAAAACCTTCCTGTAGTACATTGGCTCTGTGTGTTGGGCTGTTCATCCAGGCCGAGACTAAACTGTCGGTGTCATAAAATTCAATAGCTAAATTTTCACCTAATTGCAAATAAGGAGTATAACCAGCAGAAACAATTTTATCCCAAATGTAGTTACCATCCGGGTCAATATGAGCAAAATAATGCCGAGCTTGCATATCGTCGGCTTTGCTTTGACCTGCATAGCTGAGCTTGCTATTTGAGTTTAAAGTGGTAAGGTTCCGGAGTAATCTTTCCCTATTTACAGCGTTTAATATGTTGTCTACAGTTAAGTCAGACGCCTGCCCTTTATGAAGATTAGGAGTAACAAGTAGGGAAATAACCTTAATTAAGACAAAAAGTGCCAAGACAAAGGCAAAATTCTTATTTTTTGTTAAATTTGGGGTGTTTGTAGAAGAAGGTATTTGATCCATAAATTATATATATATTAGCATTTAAGTCAGGGCTTGACAAATATGTGATTTTATGCTAATATATAGAGTCTAATATAAATATATGACAACACCTATACATACAACTTCAAATAACTTAGATCCAAAGAAGTTTCCATCAGCCACATCAGAAGTGGCTAAAATGCTTGGAATTTCAGGTGATGCTAACGAAGCTCATACGGGCAGTGTTGTTAGTGGCCATAATTTACCGGTTGCCAATTTGCCTGTAGTTGAGGACGTTCATACTGACACTCGCAATAGTATTCATGGCTCGTCACAAAATTCTCACAACGTTCAGGAATTGCCGGAGTTAGAAGGTTTTGAGGAGTCTGAAAAAAGTTCTAAGGCTTCAGCTATATTTAAGGCAGTTGGTCCATATTTGGCTGTATTTGCAGTAGGTTTAGTGCTGTATTATTTTTTCTTTACAAGTGTTAATTTTAGCTCACTGCTTAATATTAATACTACACCAAAAGCAGTAACTCCAAAACAAACAGCATTACAAACTTTACAAGAACAAAATATGGCTAGTTATACAAAATGGATAAATAGTTTCTACTATGATATTCAGGATCCTAAAATTTTAGGTCCGGAAAGTGATAATTCAGGCAATGGACTCTCAAACTTCCAAAAATACTTGCTCAAATTAAATCCTAAATCATATGATACTTTGGGCTTAGGTAAGCCAGATAGTGAGACCTTAGCTAATGGTATAGACCCAGCTACTGGCGTTGCTTTAACAGATCAGCAAAAGGATATATTGAATAAGTATGTGGATATGGAAGTGGTTATGAACAGGCTTGCATTGCACAAGTTGCAAAATTCTGAATCAGTTGCTGGTATTGGGATTAATGCCAATGGAACAGTTGCAAATAACCCATTTAATAATACGACTACTTCAAATGTCGCTCCTGTTACCGGTTCGAATTTTAACATAGGAGGTATTGAAATAAATACAGATATTCCAGGACGTTTAGAAGTTCCAAGCTTGAAGATTAATGCACCTATAATTTTTACCAAAGATACCAAAAATTTTGACAAAGATCTTCAAACTGGAGTCGTGCATTATCCCGGTACTGCCTTACCTGGTCAAATAGGTACAGCTTATATTGCCGGACATAGTAGCAATTATATTTGGTCACAAGGTTCATATAACCAGGTTTTTAGTCGTTTGGGCGACTTGGCCAATAATACCTCCTTTAAAATTACAGTGGTGCAAAAGAATGGTAAAGATGTTATATTCCACTATGTCGTGACTTATAGAAATGAATATTTAGCTACAGATCAGGAACAGTTTAGAAATATGGAAAAATCTCTAGTTGCACTTTCTACTTGTTGGCCAATTAATACCACAGCTAAGAGGTTAGTGGTATATGGAGAGTTAACTCAGACTGAGAAATAAGCTCATTAATATTTTATATCGCTTAAATAAGCAATATACGTGATATAATTATTGACAAAAAGGAAGAAAAAGCGTATAATAATTAGTTATAATCATTTTTAATCAAATTTATAAGCAATATTAATAAGGAACATTTTATGAATCAAGTATTCCAAAAATTGAATTTCAAGGTCGGAACGGTGTTAGGGGTTACCTTATTTATAGGTTTAACCTTGATTGCTTTTGCAGCTCCTCGTAAGGCTACTGTTAGTCGTGCTGACGGATGTAGTCCTGTTTACGATTCTCCTATATTTAATCCATACCCGGTAACTTGGAATAATGATCCAGGTACAAGTTGTGAAGATTTACCAGTTTTATCTGGAAATGTCCAAGGTGCAGGATATTTCTCTTCTGATTTTCAAGCTCAAGCAGGTGAGACTATTAAAATGAGAATTTATGTGCATAACGGTGCCGCTAGTAATTCCGGCGCAACCATGCACGGCGTTTCAGTTAATACAGACATTCAAGAATCCGGAGATGGTAGCACACATACTTTAAGGACAACTTTAAGTGCAGATAATGCCGCTTCTAAAGACGGCTATGTTACTATCCATACACCTGCAGGTTCTCATTTAGAATTTGTTTCTGGTGATGCCAATCCTTACATTGGTGATTTGGATGCTTGTTTTGAATTTTCCAGAGCGTTTGAATTTTATATTCGTGTTGTTGGTCCTGCTGTCGTTGAAGGTACTGGTAATATTTCCGTTGATCAATATGGTCAAGTTGGCTCTCAATGTTTAGTTGGTGCAACTGTAAATTGGAATACTACAAATTTAAATAATGTTAAAGTTTATGTCAGGGATGACACAGACGGTAACGAGCAATTATTTTCCGGAGACGAAAACGGTAATGCTGATGCTCCTTGGTTAACACCAGGACATAGTTATACCTTTACTTTAAAGGCTGACGGTTTTACCGATAAAACTGCTACCCTCACAGCGCAGTCTTTAAATTGTGGTGCTCCTACTCCAGTTAACCCTACAGTTAACTTTACCCCTTCTATTGGTGGACAAATTTCTGGTCAATGTATGAGAACTGGAAATGTGACTTGGGATACCACTGGCTACGAGTCTATAATTATTACAATTGATGATATAAACGATGATGCTGGTGCTACAGATTTCTCTGGTGCATTAAGTGGTAATGAAGCTACTCCTTGGATAACTCCAGGACACACTTACCAATATGTACTCTACGATACTTCTGCAGGCAATAGACATTTAGTTTCTGCAAAAAATTTAACAGCAGATACTTTAAATTGTGGAACTACACCCACTCCAGTAAACCCAACTCATAACTTATTTGCTTCTATAGATGGTCAGATAAGCGGACAATGTTTAAGAACTGGAAATGTGACTTGGAATACAACTGGTTATGATTCAGTGTTGGTTACAATCGATGATTTAAATGACCAATCTGGAGCTCAAACTTTTGCTACAAATACAAGTGGTAATGAAGCTACTCCTTGGATAACTCCCGGACATACTTACCAGTACATTTTGTACAATACAACTAACGGTGCAAAAACTGTTTTGGATCAAAAGAATGTAACCGCTCCTGCTTTAACTTGTGGTGAGACTCCAGTTACTCCTCCAACAGTTCAAGCCTTTAATTTTTCTATTAATCCAACAACTTTCTGTGCTAATACCTATCCAACTTTTAGCATCACCAATGCTACAAGTGGTCTAGAAGGTAAATATGTATATTGGTCTTCAACAAGAAACGGTCAAAGTACTGGTGAAAACCTTTCTTATTACAACGATGTAATTACTAACGGTCATTGGAGTGACGTTGGTAATGGTTATACCTTAAGCCAAGTTGGTAATTGGGTAAAGACTGCTACTATTTATGCTGGTCCTGGACTTACAAACCCTGTTACTAGAAATGTAAATTTCACAGTTACAGATTGTACTCCTGTTACACCGCCTTCTCCTACAAACTTTACTGCAACAGCTTCTGCAAGTGCAACAGCTTCTGCAAATATAAGTTGTGAAAATGGAACTACTGCAACTGCCAGCGCTACAGCTTCAGCAAGTGCTACAGTAACAAGCTCTATTAGTCAGCAAGATGCTCAAAATAAAGCTCAAGCGCAAGCTCAAATTAATGCTCAAGCGCAAGCTCATGCCCAGGCACAAGCTAAAGTTACATGTCCAGTAGTCGGACCAAGTAGCTATACTGCAAATACATCTGCTAGTGCTGATGGTTTTGCAAGTTTAACTTGTCCAAATGGTACAACCGCTACTGCTACTGCATCTGCTACGGCTTCTGCCAGTGCAACAAGCCAAGTTAGTCAAATAGATGCTAACAACAAAGCTTATGCTCAAGCTTTAGCTAACGCTCAGGCACAAGCAAATGCTTCTGCGCAAGCAAAAGTTGTTTGTACAAGTACACCACCTCCATATGTTTGTTCTGCCAATACCAATTATGGTTTAACTGCTGGGACTTTGGTTAAGAATGGTTCTACGTATTCTGCAACTATAACTTGGACTTCTACAGGTAATCACCAAATTAAAATTACTCAAATAAATCCAGGTTCAACAACTGAAAATACAATCGCAACCGGTAATAATACTGGAAGTCAGGTTGTAAGTGGATTACAGCAAGGTGCTACATATATTTTTAAAATGTATGACAACAGCTGTATTACTTACTTAACTTCTACGCAAATTACAATTCCTTCCGCTCCTACTTTACTTGTTTGTTCTGCCGATGTTTCATCTGTAAATATAAATGACGATGTAACATTTAGAGCAACTGGTGGTAGTGCTCCTTACTTATGGAGTACAACGGGTATTAGCGGGGTAAGCGGGTCTAGCTTTATAGTTCATTTTGCTTCAGCTGGTACAAAATCAGCATCTGTTACAAGTAACGACGGGCAAACTGCAAACTGTAACGTTGTGGTCAATGCCCCAGTAGTTGCTACAGGTAACTGTAATAGCAGTACCAACTCTTGTAATACCAATACCAACACAAATACTGGTACTAACACTAACTCAACCAACAGTTCTAATCAGAATAACAACAGCAATATAAACGGAAATAATAATACAGTTACACAAACAAATAATAACTGTGTTAATAATTCTTGTAATAATATTGTCTATATTTCAACCGGTGGTACCGTTACTCCTGCTGAAAAGTTTGCTCAAATTTCTATTACTAAATCTGTAAGAAATATAAATGGCGGAGCATATTTAAACAGCGTAAGTGCCAACAATGGTGAGAATGTTCAGTTCGAAATTATTGTAACTAATAGTACAGGTAATGGTAATGCAACAAATGTACGCGTAACTGACAGTTTACCAAATGGACTTTCCTTAGTTTCAGGAACTGTTACTGTTAACGGTAACTATGTTACAGACAATAATTTATTTAACGGGATGTATTTGGGGAACTTAAGTTCTGGACAAACTGCCAGGATTAACTTTCAAGCCCGTGTTAATGCTTCTGGTAGTTCAAGTATTCAGAATACTGCTTCTGCAACCTCCGATAATGCTGGAAATGTACAAGCAAGTGCTTGGGTATTTGTAGGCAGTGTCCAGGGTGGAAATGTTAACTTAATTTATAGCAAATCCGCTATCAATGAAACTAAGAATGCCAATGCTACTGCAGTAACTGCTTCAAGAGAAGATTATATTGTATATGCATTAATGGTTATCAACTCCGGTAATGCTCCTGCTAATAGCTTTGTAATTACCGATGATTTGTCTCAGGTCTTGCCGTATGCTGATATTGTCGACTTTGGTGGTGGTACAGTTAGTGGTAATACAATTACTTTCCCAGGAATTACTGTGCCTGCAGGCGGTTCTGTTACCAGAAACTTTAAAATTAGAGTAAAATATTCCTTAGCTCAAAACTTAAGTTATTCCATGGTTAATACTTATGGAAACACAATAACTATTCGTATTAATACTCCTCAAGTATTAGGTTCATTTGTCGCTCCTAAGACTGGTGCTAATACAGCAGGTATTGCCTTTGCTGGAATGCTCACCGCAGCAGTCGGTATATTCCGCAAGAGAAAAGACATTATGCAGTTAATCTTTACCTAATATTTATAGAAAAAGCCCTCCCTCATGTTGCGGGAGGGCTTTTAGTGTAGACTTAACAGTCAATGGTAACACTTTTGAGGTAAAACTCATGGGGTGTTAA
>CAYGEJ010000006.1:0-63296 GCA_964348935.1 uncultured Candidatus Saccharibacteria bacterium
GTTATACATTAATAATTATCAATTTCTACTACTATGGATCAAGATGATATAAAAACTCTATACGAAGATAAGTATCAAAAAACCTTAGGGCAAACTTACGAACAGTGGTCAGCGGAAGGCCCGCAAAACGAAACAGAGGCCTATGCCAGGCTCCAAGAAATAGACGGAGACTTAAACGCCAGTTATGACGAATGGTATGAAGCCGAAGGCGACAAAAAAGAAGAGCTAGAAGAAGAAAGAGAAAAGTTAAAGGCTGAGTATGATTTTATAGAGGCCTCTTTTGGACTAGAAGCACCGGATAAAAACTGGTAGATATGGCACCACAGATACGCAGATAGTACCGATTTCGCAGATACTTGTCACTTTTCACTTTTAACTCGTCACTAAAATATGCTGTACGTTGTTGCAACACCAATAGGGAATTTGGGGGATATAACTTTAAGAGCCATTGAGACTTTAAAGGCTTGTGATTTTGTCATGGCTGAAAACCCACTTTACTCTAAAAGATTATTAGAACATATTGGCGCTTGGCCAAAAACTATTATTCAGTTTGCTGAACACAACGAACAACAAATTTTAAAAGACACTACCAGGAGACTTTTGAAAGAAGACGGAGCACTTATAACAGACGCTGGCACACCAGGCATTAGCGACCCAGGGTTTCGTTTAGTTAGAGAATGTGTAAAAGAAAATATTACCGTCGTGCCTATTCCTGGAGCTAACGCTGCCATTACCGCACTTTGTGCCAGTGGCCTGCCAACAGACAAATTTTTATTCTTAGGTTTTTTACAAAAAACAGCAGTTAAAACTATTGGGGCACTACAAGATGCCGCCAACGCTGGAGCCACCGCCATTTTTTATGAATCTCCAGAAAGAATTTTAAAAACTTTAAGCTATGTGGCAAATGCATTTCCAACAAGCCAAGTAGTGGCCACAAGAGAAATTACCAAAATGCACGAAGAATTTATTCGTGGAACGCCATACGAAGTTATAGAACACCTAAAAGGAAAAGCTTCTATTAAGGGCGAGTTTACAGTTTTGGTTAGTTTCAAATCTTAATTCAATATTCATAATTCTTTATTCTAGTCATGTCTGGACATAGTAAGTGGTCACAAATAAAAAGAACAAAAGGCGTACTGGACCAAAAAAAAGGTTTAGTGTTTTCCAAGTACGCCAAAAAAATTTCTATCGCTGTTAAAGAAGGCGGTAATGGTGACCCTGCAATTAATTTTAAATTAAAAACGGTAATAGACTCTGCCAAAGCCCAAGGTATGCCAAATGAAAATGTAGAACGAGCTATTAAAGCCGCTACCGGAGCCGTAGCAGGAGAAATGAAGGAAGTAGTGTATGAAGGTTACGGACCTTTTGGAACTGCGTTCCTAGTAGAAGCGGTAACTAACAATAGTAACCGCACCTTTAACAACGTTCGTAAAGTATTTACCGACCATGGTGGTAGCGTTGGAGCACAGGGGAGTGTAGCTTGGCAATTTAGCACCAAAGGGCAAATACTTGTTGAAAGAGACAATAATATAGAGAATCTGGAATTAGTAGCAATAGACGCGGGTGCAGAAGACGTTCGAGAGTCTAACGAGGGTCTTGAAGTCTACACCGAAGTTGCTAATCTGCAAAAAATTAAAGACGCTCTTAGCAAGGCAGGAGCTAAAATTGCCCAAGCAGACATAATAAAAGAAAGTAGCCAAGGAACTGATTTAACAGAAGAACAAAAACCAGCAGTAGACAAGCTATTTGCAAGCCTAGAAAATGATGAAGACGTTATAGCAGTACATACTAGTGCGAACCTTTAGTCATTAAAACATCTTATCATACTAACATTTTAACAAGATGCAACATGCTAAGTTGTTAGTATGCTAACATGATAGTATGATTATTTTAGGTATCGACCCGGGCACAGCCACCACGGGCTTTGGCATTATTAAACAAATAAAAAACCAGCCCGAACTGGTAGATTTTGGTGTTATATCTACAGACAAAAAATTAAATGACGCCGAACGATTAGAAATTTTGGCAGATGATATTGCAGAAATAATAAAAAAATATAAACCTGAAGCCATAGGCATAGAAAAACTTTTTTTTACCACCAACCAAAAAACAGTAATGACAGTAAGTCAGGCTAGGGGAGTAATTATGTTTATTGCCCAACAACACAAAGTTCCGATTATGGAATTTACTCCGTTGCAAGTTAAAAGTTTTATTTGCGGTTACGGCAAAGCCGAAAAAAAACAAGTCCAGTTTGTTGTCCAAAAAACTTTCAAGTTAAAAACCCCACCCAAACCAGACGACGCGGCCGATGCTTTGGCCATTGCCATATGCACCGCACACCATTACAGTAAAAATCTTAGACTCTCACAATAAGAGTGTATGGGGATATCTAATTAGACCCAAAACTCTACATTAGCTATAATTTTGGCAAGCTCAAGTTCTTGAGTGCTAATAATAAATACACGTCCTTGCCTATTAAGCGAGGACAAAGGAGCATCTATGTTTAATGATGATATGGATAGCGATATTGCTGACGGCGGAATGGCAACCATGCCAACCGACGACACCGATGAAGAAAAGGAAACTGACAGTGAAGCAATATAATTAAAAAACCTCTCGTTATAACGAGAGGTTTTTTAATTTATTAGCAACACCTAGGTAGGTCTACTATTATTTACAAAAATAAGTAAGCTTGGCACTAGAGGACTTTATTTCAATCTCAAATTTGCAAAACGTCTTTTTCCAACTTGTAACAACTGCGCATGTTTTGTCAGTACAAGCACATCATCCTTCACAACTTGACCATTCAGCTTAATTCCACCCTGCTCCATAAGCCTTCTCGCTTCCGACTTACTAACGACTAAACCACAAGCTAAAGATGCAGCGGAAATTGTAGTAATATCGGAACCCAATACTACCACCGGAATATTCGCAGGCAGCTCGCCTTTGCTAAACTGAGCGATAAATGCCTCTTTGGCTTCAATTGCTTTTTTTTCTCCGTGATACAAAACTGTAAGGTTTAGTGCTAACTGCATTTTTTGATCTCGAGGGTTTGTAAGCTCGAGCATAATTCTATCTATTTCTTCCAAGGAAGTTCTAGTGGCTAAAATAAAATATTTTTGTATTAAGTTATCGGGAATTGACATAACTTTCCCAAACATATTATTTGCGTCATCAGTAATATTTATAACATTCCCCCACGAGGAAGACATTTTCCTGCCATCCGTACCTTCCATTAACTGCATAGTTAAAATATTTTGAGACTTTTGCTTATAAGCAGGCTGAATAGTTCTTCCAGCGAGCAAATTAAAACGCTGATCGGTACCACCTAGTTCAATGTCAGCCTTAACTGCAACAGAGTCATAGCCCTGCATAAGAGGGTAGAGTAATTCACGCAGGGAAACACGCTTCCCGGCCTTAAGTCGCTTGGCAATATTTTCTCTCGCTTCAAATTCATGCAAGCTAAATAAGTCTGCCAATTTACCAATTTCACCAAAACCTAATTTCTTAAGCCACTTAGAATTGTAGTGGGTTTCGGTTTTCTTTTTATCTAAAATTTTGTAAGCCTGCTCAAAATAAGTTTTTAAATTCTTTTTAATTTCTGCTTCACTAAGCATTGGTCTTTCACTTTCTTTATCAGATGTGTCGCCAATAACCCCAGTAAAATCTCCGACTATAAAAACAACCTTGTGTCCTAACTCCTGAAAAGCTCGAAGTTTCCACAATACAACAGCTCTGCCAATATGGATATTTGGAGAGGTTGGGTCTATGCCAAGCTTAACCCGTAGCTTTTTTTTGGATTTTAGTAACTCTTCTAACTGAGTTTTATCTATTACTTCATCTACACCTCGAGTTAACAAATCTTCTATTGGATTCATAAATATGTCGATTACAATAAATACATTATTTATATTATTTTAACATTAAACATTAAAAAAGAGGAGGGCCGTTTAGCACCCACCCCCTCATTGTCAACGTAAATACAAAAAAGGTATAATAAAGCATGCGTATATATAACTATCAACCTCCAAAAGAAACTGGCTCCAAGTCGGCCAAACAAAGACGAATATTCAAATTTAAATTTGATAAGAAAAAAATTTTTACCTGGGCATTTCGATTCTTAGCCCTGGGAATTTTTTGTGCTGCAATTCTCTTTTTATATTATGCCAAAGATCTTCCAGATCCAAACAAGCTTCTGGAAAGAAACGTACCGGAATCTACAAAAATTTTTGACCGTGAAGGTGGACTGCTTTATGAGATTCATGGAGAATATAAACGCACCTTAGTGGACTTAGAACAAATATCGCCTTATTTGAAAAATGCCACCATTGCTGTAGAGGATAAAGATTTTTACAAACACGGCGGAATCTCCTTTACCGGCATTGCACGCGCAATTATTGTTGATATTCTAAGCGGAAAAAAAGCGCAAGGAGGCAGTACTATTACCCAACAGTTTGTTAAAAAATCTATTTTAACCGACGACAAATCTTGGGATAGAAAAATTAGAGAAATTATATTAGCTGTTAGTATTGACTCTCGTTTTACCAAAGAACAAATATTAAAACTTTACCTGAACGAAATTCCATACGGTAGAAACGCTTACGGTATTGAAGCCGCGAGTCTGTCTTATTTTAATAAGTCAGCCAAAGATCTAAGCTTGGCCGAAAGCGCTTATTTAGCAGCTATGCCACAAGCTCCAACCTATTACAACCCGTTTGGTCCAAACAGGCAGTCTTTAGAAAACAGAAAAAACACCATCCTCAACTTAATGAAAGAGCAAGGATATATTACCGAAGAATATCAACAAAAAGCCAAGGACGAAAAACCTGAATTTAATAAAATCACCACTGGAATAAAAGCTCCGCATTTTGTCTTGTGGGTCCAGGATTATCTTGCTAATAAATATGGTGAAAAAACTTTAGAAGAGGGAGGACTAAGAGTTTACACTACCTTAAATTCAAAATTACAAACCATTGCCGAAGAAGCTGTTAAAACCGGAGTAGAAAAATACAGTATAAAATATAACTCCCACAACGCAGGACTTGTGGCCATAGACCCTAAAACTGGCCAAATATTAGCTATGGTTGGCAGTAAAGATTACTTTGGCGATGTTAGTCCTGAAGGCTGTAATCCGGGCAGAAATTGTTTATTCGAACCGAACGTCAATGTTGCCCTGTCACAAAGACAACCGGGTTCGAGTTTTAAACCTTACGTCTACGTAACTGCATTCAAAAAAGAATTTGGCTTTTCTCCTGCCACAATGTTAATGGACGTAGTTACAAATTTTGGCACTTTCAACGGAAAATCCTATATTCCTGGCAACTACAACGGTCAAAGTTACGGCCCAGTTTCTATGCGTAAAGCATTGGCGGGAAGCTTAAATATCCCTGCGGTCAAAACCCTATCCTTAGTGGGAGTAGAGAATGCCGTACAAACTGCCAGAGACTTAGGCATTACTAGCCCATTGGCAGACTGTGGACTATCTTTGGTGTTAGGTGGTTGTGAAGTAAGACTTATTGACCACGTGGGTGCTATGTCGGTTATCGCCAATGGGGGAATCAAAAACGAAAAAACTCCAATTTTAAAAATTATTGATAAAGACGATAAAACAATTGAAGAATATAAAAATAATCCGCAAACGGTTTTAGATCCTGAAGCGGCTTACGAAGTAATAAGTATAATGACCGACAATGATTCCAGAAGTTATATTTTTGGAGTCAGCTCACCGCTCACACTGCCAGGTAGAACAGTTGCAGCCAAAACCGGAACCACCAACAACTGGCACGATGGCTGGACCATGGGCTTCACGCCTTCGCTTGCAGCCGGTGTTTGGTCAGGAAACAACGATGGCACACTTCTTAAAAAAGGCGCTGACGGTGTTTTGGTCGCAGCCCCGATTTGGAATGAATTTATGAAAAGAGCGCTAGAAAGTACGCCTGCGGAAAACTTTACCGTACCTTCAGGAATTCAAAAAATCACTGTGGACGAAGTTTCAGGAAAACTCCCAACCGATGCCACCCCAAACACCAAAGAAGAAACGTTCACTAGTTATAACGCACCAACGGATTATGACAACGTTCATATCAGAGTAGCCATGGACTCATTAACCGGACTACCGGCCACTAACCTCACCCCACCAAATCAAATAACTTACAAACTATACTCTGTACTCCATAGCGAACGCCGAGATAATCCAAGCTGGGAAACTCCTGTAGTAGAATGGGCCCTGGCTCATGGCTACAGCTACCCGCCAAGCGACACAATAAGTCCAAACCCAACTTCTGGCGGACAAAATATTTCGATAACTATTTTGGAACCACAAGAAGGAAAAATTATTTCTAGTAGCCAGTTCCAGGTTACTGTCGGGGTAAACTCCTCCCTTGCTGTTTCCCGAATAGACCTTTCTATCGACGGAGAATTTTATCAGAGCATTAATAGTCAACCTTTTGTATTTAATGTAAACAAAAATCTTCAAGATGGTAACCATATTTTAGCTATCCATGCTGTAGATACCAACGGCTCATTCGCCGACACTAGCACTACCATTATTTCCGAAGCCACCACACCCTTAAGCCTTACTCAACCACTCAATCAAAGTCTTGTCCAATTTCCATTAAATATAATTGCAGAGAGCGAGAATCTATATACTACTGTGAATTTTTACTATGTAAACAACAAAGGGCAAAGCAAGCTAATTGGTCCAGCAGAAAACGTCGACCACATTGGGAAATACAATTATTCTATCAATTGGAAAACCTCTCCGCCAAGTGGCACTTATAAAATTTATGCCCAAACCAATTCTGGAATTCTAACTCATAAAGTATCTATTACCATCCCTTAACTTGCAATGAGAATAATTCTTATACTCACTTTATTACTTACCCCAACCTATACAGCAAGGTTTGGTTTATTTAATTTTCCAACGAACTTACTAATGGTGTGGGTGGTTTTGTTCTGGTTAATTTTTAGCGCATGGATTATTAAAAATAAAAAAACTGACTTACTAATTACCCATCTCAAAAATACTTCAAAAAAGTTCTTAGCACTAATTATTCTATTTTTTATTGCGGGCGTCATTTCCTTAATAATTAATGGCTTCTCAATTCCCAAACTCGGCCAATTCCTTATATTATTTATTCAGCCAATTTCCGTTTACTTTATTGCAAAATTTATTTACGAACAATACCCAAATGCAAAACACGCGGTCTTGCACGCTATATATTATATAGTTGCAGTTTCTGGGCTATATGCCATAATCCAGTACATTACATTGCTTGGTCTTCCAACTGCTTACTGGGGCAACAGCATAGAACCAAAACGTGCAGTGGCTTTTTTTTCCCACCCAAATTTTTATGCACTTTGGCTAAGCCCATTAATGGCATTATTGATTCCGGATTTGGGAATTAAAATTACAAGTTTAAAACAAAATTGGTTTTTCATTATCGCTTGGATACTTGGGGGACTTGGTCTAGCGTTATCTTTTTCGCGAGCGGGCTGGTTGGGCCTCGGAGTTGCTATTGGTGTATACACCTTGATAGCTGGTGACAAAAAAATCCGAAAGATTATTTTTATAACCTTTATACTTACCACATTGACTATAATAGCCACTCCAAATCTCCGATATAGATTTTTATTGCCTTTCTATGGCGAAAAATCTGCAGTTTCCAGACTTTCATTATGGAATACCGGCATTAAGGCCATACAAGAGTCTCCGGTATTTGGCTTGGGACTAACCGGCTTTTCCAACAATTGGGAAAGGTTAAATACCGACCCAAATCTAGAAACTCACAACTTTCCTCATAATATATTTTTAAACTTTTGGGTAGAAACAGGACTTCTAGGACTAGTTAGCTTTGTTGGAATGGTTGTAATGCTTATTTATAAAGGTTTTAAAAATCGATCAAATATATTTCTTCTCGGTACGAGCTTGTTTCTAATTACAATAATTACCCAAGGGCAAATTGACAATCCTTATTTTAAAAACGACCTTGCGATGGTATTTTGGATTATCTTAGCATTAATATAAAAGTATACCTCTATTGGAATCTGAAAGTTTAAAAATGTGCCGGCAGTATTTAGGTAAAAAGGTTAAAATAATTATTGACCAACCTTATGGAACTTATTACAAAGACACAAAATATGTACTTAACTACGGATACTTTCCTCATACCAAAGCTCCAGACGGTGAGGGTCTGGACGCTTATTATTTAAGCTCTAAAGAAGTATTATTTGAAGCAGAAGGAACCTGCATAGCAATAATACACAGGTTTGAGGATGATGACGACAAACTAACTAACCTTAGCCAAAGAAAATGAAAATTTCACAAACGAAGAAATTGAAAAGTTAGTAAATTTTCGAGAAAAATATTTTAAACATACAATAATCAGATTGCAATAAACCCTCCGCCTAGGCGGAGGGTTTATTGCATAGAATTATTTTTTTACCTTTATAACTACTTTTCTGTAAGGCTCGTTATCTACGCTGTAGCTTTCTGCTTCAGGAAAATGTTCCTGAAGATAGGCATGGACTAAACGTCGTTCATAATTAGGCATTGGCTCCAAGCCTTGTGCTCGCCCTGTTATCTTTGCTTTTTCAAACGCACCTTTAGCTGTTTCTTTTAAATACCATTCTCTTTTCTGTTTATAATCGTCAACATCTATGGTAAACCAGAATGGTTGCTCATTAGCATTCTGTGAGTATAATTTTTTGGAAACTAAAGCTTGAACTAAAATTTGAAATGCGTGCAAAGTGGCACCTTGCCTACCAATTAACAAATAGGAGTCTGGGGAACTAATGTTGAATACCAAACCCTTGGTTAAACTTTCTTCAAACTCCACCTTACCTGACATACCTGACTTATGCAAAAGATCAAGGATTATAACTTTAGTTATTTCAATTTTGTTGTAATCGGTCATACCTTAGTTTTAAATTATATATGAAAAGCTGAGAGGAAATATAATTAAGAATTAACTACCATGCCTTTAGACTGTTGTTTAACAATATAGTATTGCTGACCAATCGCAAAGAGCGTGGTAACAATCCAGTAGAGCGGCAACCCTGCTGGCAGTTTAATAGCAATAACCATGCTAACAATCGGCAATACATATGTAGTTTGGAAACTCATAGCCTTGGCAGTGGCGTCCTGACCTGCGGTTTTTGGCATCATCATTTTGGATTGCCAAAATTGAGCCGCCCCAGCAATTACACCAAAAATAATATTTGGCTGAGATAAATTAATAAATCCTAGAAAAGTAGGATCCAACACTTCAGGACGATGCACAAATGAATAAAGACCCTCAAGTCTGGTGCTAATATCAATAGTCGAATTTAAAGCCTTATTGAAAACTTGGTACAAAGCAATTAATAATGGCAATTGGAGCAATAAAGGCAAGCACGAAGACAATGGGTTAATTTTATGTTCTTTGTAGAGCGCCATCATGGCTTTAGCTTGTGCTTCCTTGTCTTCCTTGTGTTTTTCTCTCATCTCATTAAGCTTTGGCTGTAAGTCACTCATTGCTTTTTGGCTCTTTAAGGACTTATGGAAACTCGGTGCAAGAGCCAAGCGAATTAAAATAGTCAGTAAAATAATAACAACTCCGATATCGTGCCCAGGAATAACATTGTAAAAATAAACTAAAAGGTTTAACAACGGCCTATAAACTATGTCGGTATATAATGTAATAAACATGTTCTAATAATTATTTATGATTGATTAAATCTACTTTGGGCTCAGCCCATGGATTACAGCTGGCAATTCTTTTTGTTGCCAACCAACCTCCTTTTATAATACCAAATTTCTCGAAAGCTTGTTTGGAATACTCGCTACAGGTTGGAAAATGCCGACAATAACCGTACGGGTATTTGACTTTCAACCAACTATGATCCGGCGACAGAACAACTTGATACAATCTAATTAATACAATAGCAATATTTCTGGGAAGTTTCCAGAAAAACATCGCGAATTTTTGGATTATTATTTTAGTTTTGAACATAGCTCTGAAAAACTCTTAAGAACTTCAAATTCCGGCACACTCTTAATTTTAGGCTTAACCATAATAATATAATTGCCTTTTTTAAAATAGCTTAGATTTTTACGAATACTTTCACGAATCACTCTTTTAATTCTGTTTCTATCCACTGCATTTTTATAAACTTTAGTCGATACTACTACAGTAAACTTTAAAGAAGCTAAAGCAGGGGAGTATTTTATAGTAAAAAAATGATTAAAAAAAGACCGCCCTTTGGCAAAGGCATTTTGAATATCCTTGGCTTTAGCTAGACGGTTTTCTTTTTTTAACATATTTATATCTAATACTTTAGACAGAAAGCTTTTTACGACCCTTTGCTCTTCTTCTGGCGAGTACGTTGCGACCGGTTTTAGTAGCCATACGCTTCAAAAAACCATGTCTTCGCTTTCTTCTTTTCACCTTTGGCTGGTACGTTCGTTTCATATGAATATAAATGCGTCTGAATTAACAGACTAGGATCTTACAGATATTACAGACCGAAAAATGTAACCAATCTGTAGCTCCGTACTTAATTATCTTCGCTAATTATAGAGAAAAAGCACAAATAAGTCAACTAGTCTTAAATCGACAGTTTTTAACGCATTCATTTACCACAACTTGTCCACACGATATAAACATATAAGATACTTTTTCTTTTAAATATGCGGACTTTTGGTCATTTTACATGTTGATAACTCCTTGTTAAAATGAGTTATCTGGATTAGTTGCATAAAGCTGTAATGCTCAGAAACAAAGTAAAAAATTCGAAAAACTTAATTTTTATATAATTAGCTACTTATGAATAACCAACAGCTCTGGCAGGCAATCTTAGGAAGCCTAGAAATATCATTAAGCAAAGCAAATTTTAACACTTGGTTTAAAAATACTAGTATTGCAGAAAGGGGAGCGGATTTCATACTCATAGCCGTTCCAAGTGCTTTTAATCGTGACTGGATAGCTGCTAAATACCACCAAGAAATGCTTAAGGCTTTAAAAAGCCTAGCTCCGGAAATTAAAGAAATTAAATATCAACTTGGCAACAACCAACCAGCTACATCCCAAAACTCACACACCAAAAAAGCTGTTAAAACAAGCCAAGAAACTCAAACTTCCAGCGATGCTTTTGCCGTAGGCTCTTCTGGGCTCAATCCCAAGTACACCTTCGAAACCCTAATCATCGGTAAAAACAACGAATTAGCCCACGCTGCTAGCCAAGCAGTGGCAAAAACCCCAGGGACCCAATACAACCCTTTATTTATTTACGGTGGGGTTGGGTTGGGCAAAACTCACTTAATGCACGCTGTTGGTCACAGACTCATCCAAAACAACCTCAAAACCCGAATTTTGTACGTCACAAGTGAAAAATTCGCGAATGACTACGTAAACGCCATTGCTCAAAAGCGAATGGAAGAATTTAAAAAAGAGTACCGCAACGTAGATGCTCTTTTAATTGATGATATTCAGTTTATGGCCGGAAAAGAAGGTTTCCAGGAAGAGTTTTTTCACACTTTTAACGAGCTCCGAGACAAGGGCAAGCAAATTATTATTACCTCTGACCGACCACCTAAGGAAATACCAGCTGTTGAACAAAGGCTTGTCTCCCGTTTTGAATGGGGAATGATTGCTGATATACAAGCGCCCGACCTAGAGACCAGAATGGCTATACTTCGTACTAAAATGGAAAAAAAGGGCGTAAGTATCACCGAAGATATTCTTTTCTATATCGCTGAAAATGTCCAAAGCAACATTCGTGAATTGGAAGGAGCCCTTAACCGACTTGCGGTATACCAACAAATGGAGAATAGGGGATTAGTCCTAGAACAAGCCAAAACCATTTTAGCAAGTATTGTAGGCACCAAAAAAAGGGTAACCTCTATTAAAAAAATAGCTGAATCTGTTGCCACTTTCTACAATATAAGTATGGAGGATTTACTAAAGCAATCTCGCAAGAAAGAATTTGTAAAACCGAGACAAATTGCCATGTTTTTAATCCGCAAAGAACTAGATAATTCCTTTCCATCCATAGGAGACTTCTTTGGAGGAAGAGACCATACAACTGTTATGCACGCTGTGGAAAAAGTTGGCAAATTGATTTCTGAGAAAGATTCATTTAAACAAGAGGTGGATTTAATCCTGGATAAGTTGTTTATATAGTCTTGGTAAGAAGGGGTTAATCCAAATCATATAAATGCTTAACCTACTAAAGCTAATTTATTAATTAAGTTATCCTAAACCACACAAGAGTTATTCACAGTCAAAACAGCTTAATTTGTGAATAGTACTAAGGAATAATGGTAATCCACAAATTAACAACCCTTATTATAAATATTACTTCCTTAAAATATATTTATTAAATACACACCTATATGAAAGTTATTTGTACACAAGAAAATTTAAAACTTGGATTGTCTACCGTAGGTAGAATTATTTCTTCTAGTAACACACTTCCAATTCTTAGCAATCTACTAATTAAAACTGAAAATGGTGTATTGAAGATATCTTCCACTAATTTGGAAATTGCAATTACTACCCAGGTAAGGTGTAAGGTTGAAGATGATGGTGAAGTAACTGTGGTAGGAAAAACTATTAATGATTTAATCAATAATTTGCCAAATAAAAATATAACCCTACAAAGTGGGGTGGGGGAACTTCGAGTGGAGACAGAGAATTACCATACTGTTGTAAAAACCCTACCTGTAGAAGAGTTTCCATTGATTCCGAGGGTTGAGGGTGGTATAACGGTTAATGTTGATTCTCAAGAGTTAAAACAATCTTTGGATCAGGTGGTTTTTGCCGCTTCATTAAACCAAACCCAACCAGAGATTTCCGGGGTGTTGTTTGGGGTTGATGGTGGGGTTTTAAGAATTGTCGCAACTGATAGATATAGACTTGCAGAAAAAACTTTAAAATTGAGTGAATTAGTTTCTGGTAATTTGGAAGTAATTCTCCCTCAGAAAACCGTGATTGAGCTGTCGAGGGTTATTGGTTCACAGAAGGGTGTGGTAGAACTGGTGTTTAACGAGACTCAAGTCTCGTTGAGTTTTAACGAGACTCAAATTATTAGTCGGTTGATAGAAGGACAGTATCCGGATTACAAACAGATTGTGCCAACAGAGTTTAAAATTATTGTAAAGACAGATAAGATAGCTTTGTCTAGTGCTTTGAAAACCGTGGCGGTTTTTAGTCAGAGTACAAAAAGTGTGAAGTTTGATTTTTTAGAAGAAGGACAGAAGATATTATTAACCGCGGAATCTTCCGATTTAGGTAAGAGTAAAGTAGAGTTACCTTCTAAGATTGAAGGTGGTAGTGCTTCTTTAATTTTAAATCATCATTATGTTTTGGATTGTTTATCAAGTATAGACTCGAAAGAAATAGTGGTAAAAATAATTGATGATAACTCACCTAGTTTAATGGTACCAGAGGAAAAACAGGATTATATGTATTTAGTTATGCCAATTAAATCTTAATTTAATAATAGTTACTAATTAGAAAATTAAATGAAAATTAAAAATATTCAAATCAAGAACTTCCGTAATTATCCAAGTTTGGATATCCAGATTACCAGTGATGTGGTGGTGCTTTCTGGACCTAATGCGGTAGGGAAAACCAACCTTTTAGAGTCGGTTTATTTTGCTTCTTTGTTTAAATCTTTTAGAGATGACACAGAATTTATTTTTTTGAAGGATACTGCTAGTTTGGAGTTGAAAATAATTGTTGAAAAGGATTATGAGGACCATGAGTTACAGATATTTTTAGAGAAGCGAGAAAAAATCTACGCTAATTTTTTAATTGATGGGGTGAAGAAGAAAAGAAAAGAAGCCCAAGGTTTTATGAGTGTGGTAATTTTTGATCCAACAGATGTTGATATGTTTAGTAAGACTCCGGATTATCGCAGAAAGTATTTAAACATGGTTTTATCTCAAAAGAATCTGGAATATTTAGAAGCTTTGACCAACTATAAAAAAGCTTTATTTCAAAAAAATAAATTACTTCAAGATCTTAAAGCGGGAAGGAAGCAGGCTGTGGATTTAGATGCTTGGAATGAACAGTTGGTTACCCTTGGAACTTTTATTATCCTGGAACGAAAGAAATTGATTAATTATTTAAATACAAGTATTTCAGAAATCTATACTACGATCTCGGGTTTTCATAGACCGGTGGAAGTGGAATATGAAACTTTGCATGGAGATACAAAAGAGGAGGTTGAATTAAGTTTTAGGGGTAAGTTAGAACAAGTTAGTGCAAAAGAAAAAATGTTGGCAACTTGTTTGGTTGGACCACATAGAGATGATTTTTCTTTGAAGAGTGAGGGTTTATTTTTATCACCCTTTTCTTCTCGCGGGGAACTTAGAAGTCAAGTGCTTTCATTAAAAATTTTGGAATTGGAATATTTAAGCAAAGAGGGAGATAAACCAATTTTATTGTTGGATGATGTGCTTTCTGAGCTGGACGAAACACGTAGAACTTTTTTATTAAAATATCTTCAAGGCAAGTTCCAAACTTTTATTACAACTACGCACCCACTAGAAATGCCAGCACAACATATTACCCTAACTCCCGCAGTTGAAGAAGAAGAGATAGAAAGTTAAAAATAATTTGAAATAAAAATGACAAATCAAAAAAATAATTATAATGGCTTTTCTAGGATAGATAAAGTATTGGGAAAAACCGCTAAGGATTATAATTTAGAAACAGCACTTTATAAACATAAGACTTTAAAACATTGGCACGAAGTTGCTTCTGGTTTTATTGAGGAAGCTAGGCGTTTGACTCAGGCAATTGACTTTAAAAAAGGGGTTCTAACTGTTGCCTGTCTCTCCAGTGAAGTTGCTTCCCAGGTTAGGTTGCTTGCTCAACGAATTATTTATGCACTGAATCAAATAATTGGTAAGCAGATGGTTTATGCTATTTATGTAGAAGTTTAAAATGCCATATTTTTTAAGCCCTGAAAATTTAATAGGAAATTCTGAAGTTAAAATAACCGGAGATGAGGTTAGGCATATTTTACTTGCCCACAGATCCAAAAAGGGTGAGGTAATAAAGCTTCAGGGGCCTGATGGTAAGAGGTTTAATTCGGAGTTGGTGGAAATAGCAAGAAACGAATTAAAATTTAAAGTTTTGGAACAGTTAAGTACCCCTACTGAACCGATAAAAGAAATAACTCTTTTTCAATCCGTTGTAAATGAAAAAGCGTTAGATTTTATCTTTCAAAAAGGCACTGAGTTGGGACTTAAATCTATTGTTCTGTTTAACTCCCAAAGTACGGCTACAAAGCTTACCATGACGCAATTTTTGCATAAAAAAGACCGTTGGGAGAGGATCCTTATGGAATCCGCTAAGCAGTGTGAGCGAGTAAAAATTCCAAGCTTGGAATTTATTTCTAATTTAGATGAAGTGTTAAGTGAGTTAAATGATTTTAAACAAGTCTTACTTGCAGATGTTGCTGGTTTAAAGCTAAAACCTAATGACTATAAGCTAAAAGCTATTGGTATACTTGTCGGTCCTGAAGGTGGTTTTACAGAAGAAGAGGTTGAAATACTAAAGAAGCAAAAAAATATTCTGCCCGTAAACCTTGGCTCATTAATACTAAGAGCCGAAACTGCAGTACTAAAGTTAACCTCTATTTTAAATAATATATAAAAAACTAAGAGTTAAAACTCTTAGTTTTTTATTGTTTTCCAAATTCCTTTAAATACTTCCCTTAAGTTGTGAGCTAAAGCACTGTCGTGAATTTCTACTAGGTAGTGTGGTCTTTGGTTGGTGATTATTATTACTACATAGTCTCCAAGTATCCAAGTGGTAGAGGTGAAGTTGTGGCTTTCTTTCCAAAAATTTATTTGTCTTCTGTTAAACTTTTTTTTCTTTATTTTTTCCGCTACTTCATTACTAAGTAATTTAAGTTGAGTTTGGGGGTTAGAACCTTTTTCCCAGTACCAGTCTATCCATTTTTCATAAGTTTGAACAAAGGTGTGGTCTTGGAAACCCCACCACGTTCCGTCATACTTTAAAATACTTTTATCCCAAACTGGAGTTTGTTTGTAGAGGTGAGCTTCTACCTCGTCTTGGGCTTTAAAAACAATTTTTGGAATAGTGTATTGAGTTGCTTTGGTAATGGCCTGTAATTCTTCTACAGCGTTTTTAATAATAGCCCGTTTGTCTTTTATTTTTTTCTCTTCTGTTTCGGCAATAGTGTCTAACTCTTGTGGAGGCTTGGCAACTAAATACATAGTTGGTCCACCAAGGTCTTCTACTATAACTCCTTTTTCTTTTAACTCTTTAGCAACGCTATAAACAGTACTACGGTTTAGGCCAACTATTTTAGCCATTGAAGCAGGGGAGAGTTTGCCATGCTGAAGCAATGTTAAGTAAACTTTAATTTCCTTTTCACCAAAACCTAATTGTGTTAAAAGTTCGTTTATCATGGGTATATAATAGCATGTTGTTGAGGATTTGTCAACAGTTTTTTATATTGTAAACATTGTGTAAATAAGATTTTATTATAGAAATTGTTGTAATAATATTGACAGTTAACTGTTTTCTCAGTATTATCAAATGTTATCTTTAAAGGAGGGTAACAGGACATGAAAAATACTTTGATTGCCATCCTTTCTGTGGTGGCCTTGCTTCTGGTAGGTGTGATTTTGTGGCAGGGGGCGCTGAAAGAAGCAAGGGATGCACGGGAAAACCTTATAACTGCAAATCAACGCATTGCCGAAGTAGAAAAGGAGGTTGTAGAGCGAAAGCTGTTTTGGTCTCAGGTCTACGGACGGCTTGCTTCTGGTGGAGAGTTGAGGCAGGTTAAGGCTTCTATATTTGATGGTAATCCTCCCATTTTCATCAAAGGTAAGGATGGGAAAATTATGAAATTCGATAGCGATGGCAAAATCGCTATTTCTGAGTAAAAGTTATGTCGATCCCGAGCGACTACGAATTGTATTACTACTCGGGAACTTTCTTTAGCTGACGAAAAGTCGCCGGCTAAAATAAAGTTAATTTAACACATATGAATAATATATTAGATAATTTTTTTGGTATTACAAAGCTAGGCTCAAATATTCGAACGGAAATTTTTGCTGGAGTTTCCACCTTTTTAGCATTGTCATATATTTTTGTGGTTAACCCAGCCATTCTTTCATCCGCGGGTATGAACAAATCGGGCGTATTTTTTGCCACAGTAGTCGGTTCGGTAATTACTACTTTAGCAATGGGGCTTTGGGCAAACAAACCTTTTGCTGTAGCGCCTGGACTTGAAATGAATGCATATATGGCTTATGTAGTTGTTGGGGTGCTTGGCTTTACATGGCAGGGAGCATTGGGAGCTGTTTTTTGGTCCGGGGTGCTAACGGTGCTTTTAAGTTTTACTTCTTTAAGAGTTGGTATCATAAATGCAATTCCTAACAAATTAAAATTTGGTCTTTCTGCTGCAGTTGGAGTTTTCTTAATGCTTATAGCATTGAAAGTTTCCAGTTTATTTTTGTATGAGGGAATTAGACTGAAGGGTATAGGGGTATTGTTTTCAAATCAAGCTTTTGTATTTTATCTAGGGTTAGTTTTGGCAGCTGTACTAAAATACTTCAAAGTTCGTGGGTCTATTTTACTTAGTATTATTGGTGCGTCTATTCTTGCGCACATTTGCGGTTTAAGTAATGCAATTGAACCAATTAAATTTTCTAAGGAAATATTTTCCGGAACCTTCTCATTAGATTTAGTAATTATTTTAAACCCAAAAATTTGGTCAGTAGTTTTAATACTATTTATTTTAGATTTTTACGGCAGTATCGCTAAATTTATTGGGTTAACTCAGAATACTCCAATTGTTGATGCACAAGGCAATTTACCTAAACTAAAAGAAGCTTTAATTGTAGACGGTGCAGGTACTGTTTTAGGAGCTACTCTCGGTACATCTAACTTAATAACTTACGTAGAAAGCGCGGTGGGTATAGGAGAGGGTGGAAGAACAGGGCTTGTGGCAGTAGTTTGCGCTATATTAATGAGTTTGTTTTTATTTTTAACCCCACTGCTTAATTTTGTGCCAGCTTTAGCCGCTACTGGGGCGCTGTTCTTTGTGGGTTTAACATTACTCCCTTGGAAAGAAGTAAATAAACAATATGATTTGGCAGAGTGGTTGAGTATTTTGGTGACTATAGTTGTTACAATTTGGACTTTTGGTTTAGACAAGGCAATGTTTGCAGGATTTATTAGTTTTGTGGTTTTAAAATTATTGATTGGTAAATTTAGAGAAATAAATAAGTATTTAATTGTTTCTACCTTGCTTTTGGGTATAAGCATGTGGCTTTCAAGATAATCTTATGAACCAATCAATAACCATAATTGAAAAGCAGGACCAGTGGCATTTTGTTGCTAATCAGCTTGAGGCGGAAAATTTAAAGCTGGCTTCTTATGATCATTCGCTTTTAAGGGAGTTAGGGAGCCTGAATGGTAAAAAAGTTTTGGACTATGGTTGTGGGCCAGGTGTTCTTTTGTTAGCGCTTAAAAAATTGGGAGCAGAAGTAAAAGGTTTTGATATAAACTCACAAATGGTCGAAAGGGCAAGTTTAGGAATTGGCTCAGAAAATGTAACAGGTAATTTAAATAGTTTTTTTGACAATAGCTTCGATATTGTTATTTGTAATTTGGTTTTATGTATTGTCTCTGAAGAAGAAGTTCAAAATATAGTTAGACAGATTAGACGCCTACTAAAACCCGAAGGCAAAGCCTATATTGGTTTTTGTAATCCAAAAATTCACAACTCCCCAGAATCTCAATTGGATTTTAGATTTTTTTCAGGACAGGATTATGATAAAAATCATAGTTATAAAAAAATAAAAAAAGAAGGTACTTATGAAATAGTTGAAAATCACAGGCCGGTGGATTGGTATGGAAAAATATTTTATAGGCAAGGTTTAATATTGCTAGATATTTTGTTAACACCTGAATACAAAATACGCAATGAAAAAATAAGTGACTTTGTAATATTTAAATTACAAAAAGAATAAAAAAATGCTCTCCTTGAGAGCATTTTTTTATTTACTATTTTCTTTTGCTTTTTGGATAAGCCAACTGGAACTCTGAATTTTTCCACTCTTGCCAATATTGTAGACTAATTTAATCCCAAGTTTATTACAAAGTTCTACTTCTGGTACTGGGTCGCCATCTGGTTTGCGGTCTCCGCCGTTAGCAAAAATATCTGGTTTAATTTCTTCTAGTTCAGCGCAAACCGACATGTCTGTCGGTGAGGGTTTATGTTTTGTTAAAACTACTTCGTCAACATATTTAATAGCTTCAATAATTGCCTTACGTTCTTGTTCAGGCATGAATGGATGCCCTTTTTTTGCTGTAAGCCAGTTGTCGTTATTTATTATGACAATCAACTTGTCTCCCAGGGCTTTGGCTTCTTTCATCATTTCTACATGGCCAATGTGAATTGGGTCAAAACCTCCTGATATCGCTACGGTTTTATTGCTCATATATTAAAATTAAGGATGAGGGTTTTTTGGAAGTCGTTCGTAGAGGTCAAGTAAAAGTTTTTCTATGCCTGCTGGGTGAGGAACGTTTGTAAATTCAAAGCGTTCAACCGCACCGGCAGTTTGAACAAAAATATCCCCATAATCAAAAAGTGTTCCAAATACGCCGTTGGTGTGACTAGTAACGTCTTCAATGTTTTCAAGATGAAGTTCGGAGACAACGTGGGAGAATAACCCAACTTGGTCGATATCTACCAGTCTTAGGTTGGTAATAATTTGAATGTTTAGATAGTGAAAAACAAAAATTAAAAACAGGCTTAGAGTTAAAAATAAAGTATAAACCTGGGTGAAAAGTAGGGTAATTTGTCCAAAAATACCCTCAAATAGCACTGGTAGATTGTCTTTGGCGAATTTATTAAATAATACTAATGCTAAGGCAAAAAACACCCAAACCAGAACCTTTAAAAATAAATGAAACCAGTGTTCCCTGACTACTAGATATATTTTTTCATTTTCAAGCTGACTTGGAAAAAGTTTATGAGGCATATTAAACAGTAATATTGCTTAAAGTATTATAACTTTCCAGAAGGATTTTTAAAAAAAATACACTATATACTACTGCTATGGTTACGGCGAGTGGTGTGGATTTGCCATACCGTATAAGTATATAAACTCCAAAGACAGAAAAAAAACTAATAACTGCCACAAGTGTGTAATAGACTCCGGAAATTAATAAATTATTAAAATTTGGGTTCATAGAATTTTTTGTTGAGCTGGGGGTTGGTTTATACCTAAGTGTAGATATGCAGTTTCTGTGGCGACTCTCCCTTTAGGGGTTTTGGCTAAGAGTCCAAGACGGATTAAGAAAGGTTCATGGATATCAGTTATGGTGTCCTCTTCCTCACCTGTTGCTGCGGATAAGGTGTTTAATCCAACAGGACCTCCCGCAAATTTAGAAATCAAAACCTCTAAAATTCTACGATCATTCTTATCTAAGCCCAGGGAGTCTATTTCCATTAAATTTAGAGCTTTTTGGGCAACGTGCAAATTTATTGTATCATGGCCTTTTACCTGAGCAAAATCCCGTACTCGCTTTAGCAAGCGGTTGGAAATTCTTGGTGTGAACCGGCTACGCTTTGCTAATTCTGTTGAGGCTTCTGTTTCCAGTTTGGCGTTTAGAATTTTACTGCTCCTGGAAATAATTTGTTCCAACTCTTCTGTGTTGTAATATTCTAATCGGTAAGTTGCTCCGAAACGGTCTCGAAGCGGACTGGAGATTAAACCGATTCGGGTAGTGGCACCAATTAAAGTAAATTTGGGTAGGTCCATTCGAATACTTCTGGCTCCTGGGCCTTTGCCTAAAATTATATCCAAAACACTGTCTTCCATGGCTGGGTATAAAACTTCTTCCACGGCTTTGTTTAAACGATGAATTTCGTCTATAAATAGTACATCACCTTCGCTGAGGTTGGTGAGTAGGCTTGCTAGGTCTCCAGCTCGTTCAATTGCCGGTCCGGAAGTTACTTTAATATTACTTCCCATTTCTTTGGCAACAATGAAGGCTAAGGTTGTCTTGCCAAGTCCTGGGGGGCCGTAAAAAAGTAGGTGCTCTAAAGTTTCATTTCGTTTTTTGGCTGCCCCTAAAACAATCTTCAGGTTTTCCTTAAGTGTTGTTTGCCCAATGTATTCGTCGAGGTTTTCCGGTCTCAAGCTTTGCTCAATAATTACCTCTTCTGCCTCGGTCACTGGATTGGTTATCAATTCTAGGTCTTCATTATTTGATTGGATCATGGAATTTTTCTAGTTATTGAACCGAGGTGGGGCTGGTTGTGGCTGTCACAAACTGTTCGGTTTTGTGAAATAATGCCGGCGGTTGGTAAGTGGATTTAAAATCTTCGGATTTATTTTCGCCGTTCTTGGTAATTGTTCTGGTCCAAGTGGCCTTCATGGAGCCATCAGGCTTTCTGTCATATTGTACCGGCTTTTCTAAAGTTACCTGTCTGTTATCTTTGGTGCCATAGAAGTCAAAGACAAGAGTGTTTTTATCTTTAAAATAAGGCCATACTAATATTGCTCCCGGTGTGTCGTTAATAAATTTTAAATCTATAACACCTGGGTAGATGGTGGCATCTGTACCTTGTGGGGCGTAGTATTGGACAGCATAGGCATGGTTTCTTCTTTGGGTAATTGGCAAGCCTGCTTCCATGGCCGCACGGAAAGTAGTGGATGAAACTTGGCAAAGTCCTCCTCCAAACTCCGGAACAGTGCCAGTTTTTTTAATTACTAACTCGGGTAAAAAACCTTGTTCTGCTTCTACTGGACCGAGAATTTTGTTGAAACTGAATTCCGTGTCTTTAGGGATAATTATTCCAGTAAATTTTTTTACACCAATGGCGATATTGTGACGCCTGTTGTTTGGACTACCGGAAAAACTTGAAATACCGGTGGCAATAAGCTCATTAATGCCTAGGTTGTTAGTTTCAGTAAGGTTTTTTTGGGGAGGGCTGCTATGAATTGAAATCTCTAGGTTTGTTTTACCCTGGTCTAAACTTGTTAAGGTGTTAAGCGCTGTTTTGTAGAGTTCAATTTTTAAACCTTCCTGTGGGGGAGTGAATTTTGTTACTTGGTTATTTTCAATTAATAATTCGGGTTCCACAGTCTGGGTGTCAACTTTTGGCTGTAGTGTTTGTAGGAATTTGTAAATGCTACTAATTTTATAGTTATAATTTTTTGACGGATTGGTTTTTGGTTGTTGACCAGTATAACGTAGTAAACTGGATTTTAAAGATTCCGGCGCTGGTTTTAAGATTTTGCTGGTTGTTAAAATTTGTTGCCCTTTCCAGGTCTGTAGGGTTTCGCTGGTAACTTCAAACTTTTGTTCTTTATATGTAAAATTGAAACCAGTCTCCGAAGCCATGGCCGAGGAGTTGATTGCAAAAAATATAAGACTTGTAGCAAAAAAAGTTTTAAAGAGTTTGTTTTTCATATCATTAAAAATTTATCCAGTTGGTATTTTTTGGGAGTTTGGTTTTGTATTTTTCCGCCCATTCTATAAAAACGACTGCTTGCGGTTTGCCTAGGAACTCCTCAATGCCTAAGGCTTGAATTTCTTTTTTGGTTTTGGTTCTATACAAGTCTAAATGGTATAAGTATTTACGATTACCAGCTATGTTACAAGCAAACCTGTTAATAATCGCAAAAGTGGGGCTGGTTATTTGGGTTTTGATTTTAAGGGCTTTGCCAACCGCTTTGACAAAGGTAGTCTTACCGCTTCCAAGCGGACCACTCAGTCCAAAAACTTCACCACCCTTTAGGGTCTTTGCCAGATTTCTAGCTAATTCCGGAATGTTTTTTAGGTTAGTTTTTAGAGAGTTACTCATAGGTTATTTTAACCATATTAAACTTAGAAATCAATATAATTTACAGATTTAGAATTGTTCGACTCTGTTATTTTATGGGTATTGCTGACAAAATGCAATTTAAGCAGGAAAGGTTGACCATTTTGCCAAATTTGGATATACTTATAAATCTACTTTTGAAAAAATCTATAAATTTATGGAACTTACACCCGAACAACAAATATTTGAACAAATTAAGAAGAGTTCAAAGGTATTAATTTTTTTACCCGAGTCTGTAAATGCTGATAGTTTGGCTAGTTCGTTGGCGCTTCGCGCTTTTTTATTAAAATTACAAAAGGACGTTACAGTGGTGGGTGGTGGAAAAA
The DNA here is from genome assembly GCA_964348935.1 of uncultured Candidatus Saccharibacteria bacterium. GTDB lineage: Bacteria > Patescibacteriota > Doudnabacteria > UBA920 > UBA920 > PALSA-1336. Next base: position 23,196 of record CAYGEJ010000006.1, read on the forward strand.
TTCCCGATAATTTAAAATTTCTACCCGATATTGGCGAGGTTAAATCTTCTTTGGTTTTGGGTAGGAGTTTCGTAATTACCGTCGATGCTTCTCATAAAAAAGTCGATGAGATTAGTTATCATACTACCGCAGACAAAGTGCATATTTACTTAAAATCACAAGGATTGGAGTTTACCCGTGAGGATTTGAGTTTTGCCACCGAAGGCTTTCCAGCTGATTTGATATTTACTCTGGATTGTAAATCTTTAGATTCTTTAGGTGTGGTTTATGAACAACAGGCGGACCTGCTTTACGAAACTCCAAAAATTAACATTGATAACAAGTCGGAGAATGAATATTTTGGAGCTATAAATTTGGTGGATGTAACAGCGAGTTCTGTTGCGGAAATTTTATCTGAACTTTTTCAAAAATACGAACAGCAGTTAATAGATGCAGACGTTGCCACTTGTTTGCTAACCGGAATTATTTCTAAAACCAATAGCTTTCAACACGCTCAGACCACACCAAAAGCGTTTATGAAAGCCAGTGAATTAGTTGCCCTAGGTGGGCGTCAACAAGAAGTGGTTAAAAATATTTTTAAAACTAAATCTTTGCCCCTGCTGAAGCTTTGGGGTCGAGCTTTGGCAAGAATGAAAATAATGGAAGAGCATAAAACCATTTATTCTATATTAAATAGTGTGGATTTTGAAAAAGCCGAAAGCGGTGAAACTGAAATATTGCCGGTGTTAAAAGAATTTTTGGACAGTATAAGCGGGTATAAAATAGTCGGGTTATTAACTGAGAGCGCTAAAGGAAACCTAGCGGTGACCGTTGCTATTCATGAGCAGGTGCAGGTAGAAAAATTTTCTCAAATTTTCTCTGGTGGAAAATTTTTAGAATTCAACTTGGGTCGTTATAAAGTTTTTACCCTTGCAGACAAAGATGGTAGTTTGGAATTTTTAGAAAATAAATTTTTAGAAGTTTTGAATTCTTTAGTCTAGCTTTTGAATTTGTAAATCCACCCTAAAGTCTGAGGGGTGGTTTTGTATTTTTATCAGCGAGTTGATATAATAAATTCATAAAGTTCGTCTAAGAAATAAAAATAAATTTTTATAAAATGTCCGGAAAATTTTTATCAAGTACTCCACAAGAACTGCAATCCTCTCTCGATGAAATTAACCGCAAAATGCAGGAAGAGGAAACTCAGGCTAAGGCTGGGTCTTTGGGCTTGCCTTATATAGACTTGCATAATTTTCCCGTAGATTTAAGCGTTTTAGGTATGTTTACTGAAGAAGAGGCGAAAACTGCTGAAGCGGTCCCGTTCTATAAAGAGTTAAAAGATTTACGAATTGGCGTGGTTAACCCCACACATCCTTTACTCGAAGAAAAAGTTAAGGAGTTGTCGGTAAAAAATAATGTTAAGTTATATGTAATTTCCAAAAGAAGCCTGGCACAAACTTTAAAATTTTATAATAAAGTCGTTCGTCCAAAAGCAGTTACCGAAGAGGTGTTAAGAGTTGAAAAAGAAGAGAATTTTATTGAGACTTTAAAAATGTTAGGTAATGAATCAGAGCAGAAAAAAAAGAACGCCAGTCAGTTGCTGGAAGTGGTTTTTGGTGCCAGTATGTACTACAGGGCTTCGGATATACATATGGAGCCGGAAGATCATTTTTTAAAATTACGCTTCAGGATTGACGGAGTATTACAAGATGTTTTGCATATTAGTAAGGAGTTGCATAGAAGTTTGGTGACAAGGATTAAAATCCTGTCCAAATTAAAATTAAATGTAGAAAATATTCCGCAGGACGGCAGATTAACTTTTTATTATTTGGGTAAGGCTATAGACGTTCGTGTTTCCATTTTGCCGTCGGCATATGGCGAAGAGTTAGTCATGCGTCTATTGGGTGCGGGTGCTACAAATTTGAAATTAAAAGATTTAGGGTTAAGCGATCAGGCAAAAGAGGTAGTGGAAAGAGTTTTGCAAAAGCCTAATGGGATGGTAATTACCACTGGTCCAACTGGAAGTGGAAAGACTACCACGCTATATGCTTTTTTAAATGAACTAAATCAACCCGGGGTAAAAATTATCACTCTTGAAGATCCTGTTGAATATAAGTTGGAAGGTGTTGTCCAAACCCCAATCGATCATACTGTAGATTTTAGTTTTGCCAAAGGGCTCCGTGCCGTGCTAAGACAAGATCCAGATATTGTCATGGTGGGTGAAATTCGTGATGAAGAGACTGCAGAGACTGCAATGCAGGCGGCGCTCACTGGGCACTTAGTATTTTCCACTCTTCATACCAATGACGCTGCTGGTGCTATTCCAAGGTTGATGAATATGGGGGTCAAGCCTTTTGTGGTGGCTCCTGCGCTTTCGGTGGTAATTGCGCAAAGGTTAGTTAGAAGGCTCTGTCAGGCTTGTAAAGTTCCAGCCAAATTGTCCCCGACTGTTTTAGAAAAAATTCAAAGCATTCTAAAAAAAGTACCTGAAAATTCCGGGATTCAAATAGCTACGGTTTTAAAATTTTATCATTCTCCGGGTTGTGATCAGTGCCAACACTTGGGATATCAAGGTAGGGTTGGGGTATATGAAGTATTAGAAAATACTGAGGCTATTCAAGCTTTGATATTGGCAGAGAAAAGTTCCATGGCTGAATATAAAAAAGTTGCTTTGAGTCAGGGGATGATTACCATGGTGCAAGATGGGTTAATAAAAGCCCTAGCAGGAATGACAGATGTAGAAGAGGTGTTTAGGGTGGCTGGGGAATAACTGTTAAGGTTGTAGGTGTTAGGTTATAGGTTTTAGATAAAATGAAATCCTCTTATATAAGGGGATTTTTTGTATTTAGACTTGACAAAAGGTCTAAAAAAGCGTATAATTATTAGTTAATATAGGCCTTTTGTGCCTGTATTATTTTATGCACATTTCATAGTCTGTAGGAGGACTTATATTTACAGAGAGTTAGTTATTATACTTCCTTGGAAATTTGGCCGTGTTGTGGTTATCTATAAATATGGCCGGTTTTCCCAGGAAGTATATGGGAAAGTTGTTTAAATCCTCCGGTTAACCCGGCAAAGAAAGGAGTAAGGTTATGAAAACCCTACCCTCCGTTCTCTTCACGCTGACTTTTGCTGTCAGCTCTCTTTTGGTCCAGGTCTTGACTCCTGTGCCCGCTCTTCCGTCTTTTCCCGTGCCGTCGACGTCGACGCAGGCCTGTGGGCCGATTATCGATGTGGTGGTTGGTTCCTCCGGGCTCCTGCTTAACACTTGTGATGTAGGCGGGGTTGCATCTGCCCGTTTTAACGGAAGTTTTCGAGGCGGTTATGTGGATGCGGTCATACGAAACACAGGCGGTGATGTGGTAGTTCTGATGAATGACGGCCGTATCATAAAGAGCCTTAACGGTGTGGTAAGGGAATGGGAGGTGGCACAAGCCTCTGCGATCATTTCTGCTACCGGCGACACAGTTACAACAGTGCGACAAAACGCATTCTCCCAAACTGAGTATCGTTTGTACGAAGATGGAGGCGTTTATTCGCGCAAAATTATGGGCGACGGCGTGTTTCCTTTTACTTGCACTCAGACTTTTGAGGTTAAGGGAGATAAGTATTGTCTTGATCGCAACAATGCAAGGATATACCGTGCGTCGGCAGGCTTCTTGTCTTCTGCGAGACCGGCAAACGCGACGCCATACCTTGAACTTGAAGGGCTTGTGTTTGCTAGGCCATACAAAGAAGGCTTCCTTCTTTTGGTCAGGCCACTATCGGTGTGCCCAGATGAAGCGACAAAGGTTCCCGACTCTGCAGTGTTTTGCTATTTTGCAGGACAATGTAAGGAGGCGACTCCTTCACAGCTTCTTTATGTTTCCGGCGCCAAGCCGAACGTTCAGGTGCTGGTCACGGGCTTAAAGGTGGTGTTTTCTTCTACATTCACTGTCGCCGGCGACAATGTTTATGTGGTGGAAACTGATTGGGATAAGAATGAGGAGTTTCAGGGTGACTATGTCACCAAGTTGAATCTGTTAACGGGGAAGAAAAACTCCTTCCTTTCCCGCGAAGAACTTTCCCGACAGTACGGAGTGGAGTCCCCGTCTATTTGGATCAACTAACTCTCACAAGTTCCAGCACTCCCGCGCTGGATGCACGCGCCGCGAGTACAATCTTTTCCCTTACCGGGGAACTGGTTGTGCTCGCGGTTTTTTATTTGATAAAGTATTTTATTTTTTTAAATTTATCCTTGCAATTTTTCGTTAGATGTGCTATAATATATTTACAAGTTAAATATTTGATGCCAAAATTAGCATTAAATACAAATTTGAAACAAAAATAAAAATTAATATCTACAAAATTACAAAAATCTTTTTTGATTTTGTATTTGTAGAAGAAAATTTCTCATTAAAACAAAATAATTTAATGAGAGGAAAAAAATGAATCCACACGTGTATTCAAGGAGAAAACGGGTCGCGGTTGACCCTGAGCCTCCAGTGCCTACACCTTCAGGGTCGCTCCTAAAGGATATAGTGCACGCAAAATTAAGCACTGCTGTTGCCTTTGCATTTGTTCTATTTGCGGCCGGATCAGTTGCAAGTATGACAGCTGTTGCTTATACAGAAATCGCTAGCTTTGATGAAGTTAGCAATGTTCAAGTTGTAATGACTCATAGTAGAGCCCAGGTTTTGGGGGAAGCGGTAACAATTGAGCCGGTTGTCACAGTTGACGATGAATCTTTGGAAGTTATTAATCCGGCTGTAAAAATTGAAGCTAAGTCAGTCAGTTTTAATTCCAACGGAAGATGGAATTATAAAATTGGCTATAAAACTAAGAATTTCAGCGGATCCGGAAAAATTACAATCGGCACTCATGTTGTCACCGACACAGTGAGTGTGGTTGGTTCAGTAGAGACTGGCGCGATATTGAAACCTGGTATGGTTTATCAAGTTTCTTTTTGGGGAATTGATAGTAGCGGGGTCTTACAGAGACTGCAAAGTATTGAGTTTAAAACAGCAAAGGCTAAAAGTAAGAAGGTCTCGTGTGAAAACGACTTAGAGAAGTGCCCATTAATTAAAGGGCTTGGTGATGATCAAAAGTGTACAGAAGGCAAAGAATGTCGAAGAATAATTCTTCCATGTTCAACGACTTCGGGAGTTCCTTGTTTGTCAAAGCCTTGTCCGCCTGGGCAACAGTGTCTTCCACAGGCTACCGGCACACCCTTGCGAACTGAGTAAGAATTTTAAATAACAAACCTCCAGAAAACTAACCCTCCCCGTTGTGAAATGGTTGAGGGTTTTTTGTTGGTTTAGAAACAGGAAATCGTCTATAATTATGTTATGATACCAAAAAAAGAAATTAAGTATATGTTGGTAGATGGCAACGCTCTTGTGCATAGGGGGTATCATGCCATACCGGTTTTAAATACCAAAAGCGGAGAGCAAACTAATGCAGTTTATGGGTTCACGGCAATTTTGCTTAAAGCTATTAAAGATATTAAGCCTACTCATATTGCCTGTACTTTTGATTTGGCTGGGCCAACCTTTCGACATGTTAAGTATAAAGAATACAAAGCGCATAGAGTAAAAGCCGATCAGGAACTTTACAATCAATTCCCAAGAGTAAAAGAGGTGGTGCGTGCTTTAAATATTCCAATTTATGAAAAAGAAGGTTATGAAGCAGATGACCTGCTTGGTACTCTGGCAAAGCATTTAAATAGGAGTCATCCGGAAGTAGCAGATGTGATAATTACAACTGGAGATTTGGACACCCTGCAGTTGGTAAATGATAATATTAAGGTTTACACCTTACGAAAAGGGTTGAACGATACGGCAATATATGACGCTAAAGCCGTACGTGCTCGTTATGGGCTAAATCCGGATCAAATGGTGGATTATAAAGCTCTTCGTGGGGATCCTTCAGATAATATTCCAGGGGTGCATGGTATTGGTGAGAAAACTGCTAGCGGACTAATTAGGGATTTTAAATCTTTGGATGGGCTTTACAAGGCTATTTATGCAGACACAACAGGGGGCAAGATTAAGCCAAGGTATTTAGAGTTGTTGAAGTCGCAGGAAGAACAGGCGCGAATGTCTTATGAACTTTCTACAATAGACTGTAGTGTGCCGGTACATATTGACGTGCCTAAATATAGTTTGGACGGCGTACATTTGCAAAATACAATTAAACTTTTTCAGGAATTAGAATTTAGAAGTTTAATTAACAAGTTGCCAAAAACCGAAACGATGGGCTCGGCGGGCGCAGAAGAAATTACCCCGCAAGAAATTTCATTAGACAACAAAGGTTTTAAACAGAACTATCAATTTATCGATACAGAAGAAAAATTAGAAAGTCTTTTAGTTACCCTTGCTGATGTTAAAGAAATTTGTATTGACACCGAAACCACAAGTTTGAATATTATTGATGCTGTACTGGTTGGTATTGGTATTGCTATAAAAGCAGGTGAGGCATTTTATATTCCTGCTAATTTAGCTTTGTCCTCAAATAAACTAAAAAAAATTATAGAAGATGCGGCGACAAAAAAAGTCGGACATAATATTAAATACGACCAAGAGGTCTTAGAAGTTAGTGGTTATAAGTTATCAGGGGTAAGTTTTGATACTATGGTGGCATCTTATTTATTAAATGCCGGAACTCGCCAGCATAATTTAGACGCTTTGGCTTTTAATGAGTTGGGTTATCAAATGCAACCCATAGAAGATTTAATCGGTAAAGGTAAAGCTCAAATTACCATGGATAAAGTGGCACCGGAAAAAGTTTCTTGGTATTGCTGTGAAGATGTAGATATGACTTTAAGACTTAAGGAATTATTTGAGCCCCGCCTAAAATCTGAAGGTCTAGAAAAAGTTTTCCAAGATATTGAGATGCCTTTAATAAGTGTTTTATCTGATATGGAGTTAAATGGCATAAGAGTAGATGCTAAATTTTTAAATCGACTTTCTGGTGAGGTGGAAATAGATATTAAAGATTTAGAAACAGAAATTTATAATCTTTCCGGGGAAGAGTTTAATATTAATTCTCCGAAACAAATGAAAGAAGTTTTGTTTGAAAAAATGAAACTTGAACCAATTGCCAACAAGAAAAATAAAAGCGGGCTTTCTACTGCCGCAGGGGAGTTGGAAAAAATGCTAGGTCAGCATCCTGTTATAGAAAAAATAATGCAGTATCGTGAATTGTCCAAGCTTCAGTCTACTTACCTGCTTGCTTTGCCAGAATTGGTGAATAAAAAAACTGGTAGAATACATACAAACTATAACCAAACCATTGCGGCCACCGGCAGACTTTCTTCTACGGATCCAAATTTGCAAAATATTCCAGTGAAAGGGGAAGGGGTGGGAAATAAGGTTAGACAGGCTTTTGTCGCGGAAAAAGGTTATAAATTACTTTCTATTGATTATAGTCAGATTGAATTAAGAATAGTGGCACATTTAGCCAAAGATAAAAAAATGCTAGAAGTCTTTATGAAAAATGAGGATATTCATACCAAGACTGCTATGGAGATTTTTGGAGTTAATAAAGATGCTCTGACCAAAGACATGAGAAGGGATGCCAAAACTATTAATTTTGGTATTCTGTACGGTCTTTCCTCATTTGGGTTATCTTCCAGGATAGGAGAAATTTCTCCCGGAGAAGCCAAGAAGTTTATTCAAAAGTATTTTGAAGCTTATCCAGCAGTGGAGCAGTATATAGAGCAGGTCAAATTTCAGGTGAATCAAGCTGGCTTTGTAAGAAACGAACTTGGTAGAATTCGAAAGTTCCCGGAAATTAAATCCTCGCAATTTTTTATTCGCTCCGCTGCTGAACGAGCCGCGGTAAATTTTCCAATTCAATCGCTCGCTGCCGATGTAATAAAGGTGGCTATGATAAATATTCACCAGCTTATAAGCCGGTCAGCTGACCAGCAAATACGCTTACTGCTACAAGTACATGACGAATTGGTATTTGAGGTTCGGGAAGATAAAATTGATTATTGGGTAAAACAATTAGTGCCTTTAATGGAAAAGGCGATTGAGCTTTCGGTGCCGGTTACAGTAGAAGCTAAAGTTGGCGATAATTGGGGAGAGATGACGAAACTGTAATCTGTGGTATTGAGAAAAATAAAAACACTCTCGCAATTTTGCGAGAGTGTTTTTATTTTTTATTTTTCTATGTTAAGAACCCCGGAACCTCCGCCGTCGCAGGTCATGTTTGGGGAGGCAGCTGTTGGTTCACCTGCGGTGATAAGTTTTGGGTAAATTATTGCATAGTCTAAGGCGGCAACCTTTATGGTTTGACCATTGGCTTTTATAGTATGGGCAACCTTGTCGCGGTTGTCTAACATTAGAGCAGTACCTTTTTTAATTGTCATCGAACCGGGGTTGGCACTGCAATTAATAAATTGGAATCTTGAAGGGTAGGCCTTAATTGCGTCGCCATAGCTCAGCTTTTTTGAGGTGTTTGATTTGGTGCTTGTCGGAGTAGTGGTGGTCTGAGGTGGTGTGGTTGAAGATATTTGCTGTTCGGAGGTTTGGCTGGCAGGCAGGTTGTTAGATTTTTGTTTATTGAAATAAATTAAATAAGCTATAATAACAATTACTAATACTCCAACCCCGATATATAAAGATTTTTTATTCATTTGATTTAAATTAATAGTACTCTCATAGTATAGCCTATTTTAAGGTTTGTAGATGTTGACAAGTAGTGAACGAAGGTATACCCTAATATTAGGCTGTATTTAGAAATAAATATTTTCATATGCAGGAAACAAAAAAAGGTGAAATAATAATATATAAAGCAGAGCAGGGGCCTGAGTTAAAAATTCAGGTCGAGGGGGATACTGTTTGGTTAAGCATGCAACAGATGGCAGAATTGTTTGGCAAAGATAAATCTGTAATATCTAGGCATATAAAAAACGTCTTTAATTCCTTAGAATTAAGCCCTAATGCAGTTGTTGCAAATTTTGCAACAACTGCAACTGACGGGAAAAGCTATAAAGTGGATTATTATAATTTAGACGTAATAATTTCTGTTGGTTATCGTGTTAATTCCAAAAGAGGTACCCAATTCCGTATTTGGGCAACTAATAAACTCAGGGATTATTTAGTTAAAGGTTATTCGGTCAATGAAAAGCGCTTGAAAGAAGATCATGATCTTAAAATGAAAGAGTTGGAAAAAACCGTCGGCTTATTCCAAATGGTTTTGGGAAGTCAGAGGGCGGAAGGGTACGAGAAGGATTTGTTAAAAATAATTACTGACTATGCGCATACTTGGGCACTTTTAAATAAATACGATAAAGGTGAATTATCAATTGATAGAGCAACTAAGCGAACTCCAGAGAATTTAGAATACTCAGATGTGCAAAAAAGTATTTTTATATTTAAGAAAAGGTTAATCTTAAAAAAGGAAGCTGGGAGTTTATTTGGTCAGGAGATTGGGGGAAAGTTTAAAGCAGTATTAGGTACAATTAACCAGACTTTTGGCGGTAAATTACTTTACCCAACGGTGGAAGAGCGAGCGGCACACTTGTTGTATTTTCTTGTGAAAGATCATCCATTTGCCGATGGTAATAAACGAATTGGAGCATTAATATTTATGGTTTATCTGATACAGAATAATACTTTATTTAGTCTAAAGACTGGTGAGAGGAAAATTAATGACAGTGCTTTGGCGGCGTTAACTCTGCTTGTAGCAGAAAGCATCCCTAAGTCTAAAGATGTAATGGTTAAGTTAATTGTAAATTTGATAAATCAAAAATAATGTCTGATACAAAATCCAAGAGAAATTTGGAAGAGTTGAGAAAAGAACACCCTAAGGCATTTGCTCGTTGGACAGAAGATGAGGATAAGGGGTTGATGGAAGAGTATAAAAGATTTTTGTCTAACGAAGGTTTAGACTTTGAAAATTTTCTGTTAGGCATGGGTTATATGTTTGGTAGGAAACCAAATGGGATTCGTGGAAGATTGGCCAAATATTATCCAAATATCCCTGGGTGGAATTATGAAGCGCTGGCTAAAAGAGATGCAGAAAGAAAGAGTTCAAAGGAAAATGAAGAAGGTGGGGGAGTAGAAATGCAAAACACAGAAAAAGTAGTTGAGGAAAAAATTACTTTAGATATTTCTGGAAACCCAGAAGCTCTTTTGGCATATAAAATTATGGAAGAGACGGGAGAGAATTTATTTTTAACCGGCGAGGCGGGGACTGGTAAATCCACCTTATTGCAATTTTTTAGAAAATCAACAAAGAAGAATGTTGTGGTTCTTGCGCCGACAGGTGTAGCGGCTTTAAATGTAGAAGGGCAGACAATTCATTCTTTTTGTGGTTTTGGGCCAGATATAACAATGCAAAAAGTTAAGAAACTTGGACCTCTTACACCAAAGTTTAAGCTTATGCAAAAACTTCAAACAGTGATTATAGACGAAATTTCTATGGTTCGCGCCGACCTTCTAGATTGTGTGGAAAGATTTTTTAAACTAAATGGTCCAGTTCCAAGTTTGCCCTTTGGTGGTATTCAAATGATTTTTATCGGAGATTTGTATCAACTGCCACCTGTAGAAAAAGGTTTTGTTTCAGGGGGCGGACTGTTAAAGTTGTACAATAGTGCGTATTTTTTTGACTCGTATGCTTTTAGAAATTCTAAATTTAATTTTATAGAATTGAAGACAATTTACAGGCAGAAAGACGAAAAGTTTATAGAAATTTTAAATGCCATTAGAAATAATTTAGCTTCTGAGAATCATCTTACCGCTCTTAATGAGAGAAGTGATTATGTCGACGAAGAATTTGACGTAGAAAATTTAGCAATATACTTAACTCCAATTAATAGCCGAGCAAAAGAGGTTAATAATTATTTTTTGCAAAAATTACCGACAGAGAAAAAAATGTTTCAAGGTTGGGCAATGGGTAGTTTTGAAAATAGAGAGCTACCAACAGATTTAAATTTGGAATTAAAAGTTGGAGCGCAGGTAATGATGTTAACTAATGACGCACGCAGGCGTTGGGTAAACGGCACGATGGGGAAGGTTGTAAGAGTGGAGATGTTAGAAAAAGAAGCGTTTGGGCAAGAAATAACCGAGCAGGTGGTGGTGGAGTTGGAGAACGGGGAGCGGGTTGGGGTAACGCCTCATACTTGGGAAATGTTTCAGTTTACTTTAGATAAGAAAACACAAAAAATTAATACTAAAAATACCGGTTCCTTTACCCAATATCCTTTTAAGCTCGCATGGGCAGTAACTATTCACAAAGCTCAAGGAAAAACTTTTGACAGAGTTTTTATAGATTTGTCTTCTGGTACTTTTGCCCATGGACAGCTTTATGTAGCCTTATCTCGTTGTAGGACTTTGGAAGGCTTGCAACTTAAGCGCCCCGTTGAGCTGAAAGATATTATTTTAGATACAAGAGTGGTAGAATTTTTAGAAGGTTATAGAACGACAACAAAAACATGGTAAATAAAAACCCCGCCAATTGGCGGGGTTTAAAGTTATTTTAACTTTGCAATAGCTTTGGCTAAGCGACTCTTTTTTCTGGATGCGGTATTCTTATGAATAACATGAGTCTTAGCTGCTTTGTCTAAAGTGGACATGGCTTTTTTAATAGCTTCTACTGCTTCACTTTTTTTTCCGGCTGAGATTAAATTTTTTACTTCCTTAACCGCTGCTTTGAAAGTGTCTTTGGATTTTGTGTTGCGGATATTTCTTCTAATGGCCTGGCGCATTGCTTTGCCGGCGGACTTGGTATTTGGCATGAATTAGTAAATATTATTTATTGAATTAGGCTTTAAATTTATTACGCGACACGTAGTAAATTAGTAATGCTTGTATATAGTACCATTTATTTAAGAAAAAAGCAAGAGCGGGGCACGTTGTTGGACGTGCTCCGCTCTGTGGTTCTTGTTAGTGTTTGGCAGGGAAAATTGCCATTCCTACTCGCAAAATTTTGCCGTTGGGGACGTAGGAGCTAATCCCCTCAGTCTCTTGGTGGGTGATGTGCTTTTTCAGCCACCGGCTGACCGGGTGTCTGGTGTCGAGTTTGACCTGGATACCGTGGACTTGATCCACGATTTTTCCAAACGGTCCATAGACCCCGAATTCACCAGAGTAGCCCACTCTGAGTTCCCTTAGCCACTCGTTTTGAGATTTTCGAAATGCGTAGAAATCAACATCTATCGGGTCTCCGATAAATTGAAGTTTCCGGTTGCTGATTGCGTGGAAAGCTCCCACAGTTCCTTCTGTGGACAGGAACCCTTTGGCGAATTGCCACCTTACTCCAAAACCTGGCCCAGTCTCGTAAGGGCCAAAAACTGTAAGCGCGCCAGGTGCTAAAGTCAGTCCTTTGATCCGAAACGGAATTGTGATACTGGCGGCACCGACGGTACCGTGGTGGAAACCGTAGACGTAGCCGTCTATGGCCACCTTTCCAAATTGGTGTGACACGTCAACGTAGTTGACACCGGTGCTCAGTTTTTTACCATTCTCATCGTGATGCATGGAAAAACTTTGCACCCACTCCAGTTTGGTGGGGATTTTGGATAAGCCCATCGGATGGACTTCTTTCTCTTGCCCGTGGCAAACCATCACCACGAACACAAAAACTAACAAAAAAACGAACAACTTGTTCGTGTTCATCTCTCACTCCTTGGATTTTTATTTGGTTATAATACCGTCTAATATAATAATACTTTTACGTCCTGATGTCAACCCCTCTATGACTTGACATGGTAAGTCAGAAATAAAGCTTTACGACTTATTAAAAATAAAAAAGCGGGAGATGTTGCCCCCGCGTTAGTGTTTAAGAGTGAATGTTCGTATTACTCTTAGTTCGTTTGTACTTCCGGTTCTAAGGCTTACGCCCCAGTACCCGAATGCATCGTTTCGCCTGACCAATGGCCCGTACTGTGGGTTCCACTTGCCGTCTTGGTGGAAGAACCCTGTAGATATACCGACTTCACATTTTTTTGTAATGGAGTAGGTAAGGTTGCCGGCATCCAGAACGTGGTAATTCTGACTGTGAGAGTGGAAAGACTTGAGGTGGGCGTAGTATGCGTCCGCTTTCCAGGATTTTTTCTCCCAGTAAAAAGCAGTAGCAAATTTTACAGCCTTCACGGAATCTTCTTTGGCAGTAGCGCCACACACAAAGGGAATAATTGAGAGTCCCTTTGTTGTGGGTAGAGCGTATCCAGCACATGCAGCTATTTCGTTGTATCCGGGTGTGCCAATATAGTACAGGTCACTTGTAACTTTATTGCTAAAGGTGTGGGCCCAATCCACATATCGGTATTTGTCTTGGGTACCTCGGACTTCAAAGAAGTCTTGCGAACAAGCGCATAGCGCAAAAACAAAAATAACGAATTTCATAATTCCTCCTTAGGGAATTTTTACAATTTTGAGCACTCGAATCTATTCAAGTTCTCAAAAATGGAGGGGAGTGCAACGAGAGTGAGTCGTGCGTTCCCCAAGAGTTGGGTTTATTGCCATTGCGGTGGGTGCACGCTGCCGTGGCTAATTCGTGTGCAGTCGGCTGAGATGATTTCAAACTTTTGTTGGTATTCTTCAGGAGTTATATTGCATTGCTCCAGAAGTTTTTTACCTTCATCGTATAGTTTCACCAGTCGCTTTACTTTTAGCAGTTCGGCTTGGGCCACAACACGCGTTGTGCTTGATAGAGTTTCTAGTGCCTGCTCGCGTAGGAATATCTCTCTCTTTTTAACCGACATTGAATGCCGGTGTCTGTTTACGAGCAGAATGGCATCTAAAATATTTTTCAGCCCCTCGGCGTACATTACTTGAGCAAAACATTGCGACATCCTCCTTATGGATTGTTGTTTGCGTATTCCTGCCCCGCCGGGTGTTTTTGTTTTAACCAACAATTATGCCATAAATATAACATATAGTCAATAATACTGACTATTAAAATAACATAAAAAGCCTATAAAATAAGCTAATTTGTTGCTATATATTTATTTGTCAAAAAAGTTGACAGAATGAGAGAAGGGGAGTATAATGAATATATGGAAATTAATGATGTTTTAAAGCAAATAGGATTAAACGAAAAAGAGGCGAGTGTATACTTAGCGCTTTTAGAGTTGGGAACTGCATCAGTTCATCCCATTTCAAACAAAGCTGGGATTAAGCGCCCAACAACTTATTTAATATTGGAAGACTTACAACGCAAGGGTTTAGTAAGTATTGTTCCAAGAGTAAAAAAGGTTTTATATACAGCTGAAAACCCAGAAAAATTGCTAAGCGATATGCATAAAAAGCAGGAGCTAATTAAGCGCTTTATGCCTAACATGCTCGCAATGTATAACGCTAAAAAAGATAAACCTCAAATTCAGTTATTTGAAGGTCGTGAGGGAGTGCTCGAGGTTTATAAAAAAGTGTTTAGTAGTCCGAGTGTGGATTTCTTTTGTACTATTTCAGATGTCTTAGGCTCTTTTCCAGAACTACCAAAAGAACTTAAGGAAAAAGCTTTAATGAAAAAAATTAAAGTCAGAGAGCTTATTACTCAGAGCCCAGCTGATATTTTACACGCCAAAAATATGCCACAGCATGAATACTATGAAAATAGGTTTGTGCCTAAAAATTTTGAATTTTTAACAGATAATGTATTTTTTCAAAATAGCGTAGCCTTTTTCTCTTATGAACCTTATATGTTTGCGGTGGTAATTAAAAGTAAGGGAGTAGTAACTTCCTTAAAGGCTATTTTTGAACTAGCTTGGAGGGGGAGTGAGTTGTATAAGAATATAATTAAATAATCCCGACTCTAAGTCGGGATTATTTAATTATTGTTATTTATTTTTTCTTGCTTTTCCAACTAACTTGTTAATTTTCTTAATCTCTTCTATTTTATCTCTCAGGCGGGCGGCAAGTTCAAATTCTAGGTTTTGTGCAGCAAGATCCATTTGCTCTTCTAGCTCTGACATATAGAATTTAATTTCTTCTACTGTCATTTTACTTGGGTCTACTTTACGTTCTTCTTGGTCTTCTATTTCTTTCTTGCTCCCTGCTAGGCGTGAGTCCGCAATAGCTTTTTGAATACCTTTAGGGGTTATGCCGTGTTCTTTATTGTAAGCTTTTTGAATTTCTCTACGACGATTGGTTTCTTCTATGGCGCGTTCCATGCTTCCAGTTATTTTGTCTGCATATAAAACTACATGTCCTTCAAGGTGGCGAGCTGCACGACCCATCATTTGCATAAAGAAAGTTTCGCTACGTAAAAAACCTTCTTTATCAGCATCTAAAATAGCAACAAGAGAAACTTCTGGTAAGTCCAACCCTTCTCTAAGTAAGTTAATTCCAATTAAAACATCATACACTCCGAGTCTTAAATCTCGCAGGGTCTCCAAACGGTCGAAAGTGTCTACGTCGCTATGCAGATATTGAACTTTAACCCCTTCTTCTTTTAAGTATTCGGTTAATTCTTCAGCCATGCGTTTGGTAAGCGTGGCAACAAGGACACGTTGGTGTTTTTTTACTGTTTCTTGTATTTGTTCAATTAGGTCGTCTACTTGGTTTTTAATTGGCTTAATTTTTATTTCTGGGTCAATAAGTCCAGTTGGGCGAATAATTTGCTCGACAATAGTTGGTGGATTTAATGGTTTTGCTTTTAGGTTGGTAAGGGCAGTTAGGAAGTCTTCTTGCTCGGTTTCGGATCTTTTAGATTTAGAAATAAACTTGGTATCTTTTTGAGTTAGGCTTCTTTGAATTTCAAATTCTGCTGGTGTTGCAGAGACAAAAATAGCTTGGTTTATTTTTTTCTCAAATTCTTCAAAGCGTAATGGACGGTTGTCTAGTGCGCTGGGGAGTCTAAACCCATAATCTACTAAAGTTGTTTTGCGGGACTTGTCTCCTTCATACATAGCTCCGATTTGTGGGATAGTTTGATGGGATTCGTCTATGAATAACAAAAAACCATCTGGAAAGTAGTCGACTAGTGTGGATGGTGAACTACCAGGTTCGCGACCTTCTATAACTCTGGAATAGTTTTCTATTCCACTTACGAACCCTGTATTTGTAAGCATTTCTAAATCAAAATTAACTCTTTGTTCAAGTCTGGCTGCTTCTAGGATTTTGTTTTGGAATTTTAATTCGCGAATCCTGTCTCCAAGTTCTTGTCGGATTTCTTCCGAGGCTTTTTTTAAGCGATCTTCAGGGGTGACGAAATGCTTAGCAGGAAAAATTGTGAATTCTTCCAGCTCCTCCAATTTATGTCCACTGACCGCATCGAGGCGTTCTATTTTTTCTAAGCGATCGCCAAAAAAATCCATGCGAATTATAGTGTCCTCGGAAGAAAGAATAATTTCTATAACGTCTCCTTGTACGCGGTAAGTAGCGCGTTGGAGTTCAGTGTCATTTCTGTGGAATTGGAGGTCAATAAGTCTTCTTAATAATTTGTCGCGTTTAAATTTTTTCCCTTTTTGAATATGGAGTGCGAGTTCTAGGTAGTTAGCTGGATTACCAAGACCATAAATACAAGAAACACTGGCTACTATTATCACATCTTTTCTAGAAAGCAGGCTCTGTGTTGCAGCATTTCTTAAGCGGTCTATCTCCTCATTTATTTGAGTTTCTTTTTCTATAAAGGTGTCACTGCGTGGAATATAAGCTTCTGGTTGGTAGTAGTCGTAGTAGGAAACAAAATAATGTACAGCATTATCTGGAAAAAATTCTTGAAATTCGCTTGCAAGTTGCGCGGCAAGGGTTTTGTTGTGAGAAATAATTAAAGTAGGTTTTTGAATTTTCTGAATTACGTTAGCCATAGTAAAAGTCTTGCCACTACCGGTAACTCCAAGAAGAGTTTGGTAACGGTTTTTTGCCTTTAGGCTTTTAAGCAGGCCTTCTATGGCTTTTGGTTGGTCTCCAGCCGGCTGGAATTTAGAATTTAAATTGAACTTTGACATGTATTTAGTATAAAGTAGAATGTGAAAAGTATAAAGCGAAAACAAGTTGTAAGTTGTAAGCAAAAAAAGAAAAACCCGAACATTTTGAGCGGTTGCTCTAGTGTTCGGGGGTCGAAATACGACCGTAAGGGAGGCTCTCTCGTGCTATTGCACGGAGATTAAAATTCGAGAGGGGGTGGATATAGCGGATTATCCTCCTCCTCCGAAGTGAAGGGTTGCGCATATGTGCATCCCCGCGCACGTAGGTGCAAGGTCCTTCACTATTCTAAATCCTCCGATTTATTTTTACAGGGGTAAGCCTTGGTGTCATGGTGTAGAGGTGCTACGACCAAGGCTTTCCCCGTGTCAGCGCGGGCGCAGCCCCTCGCTGAATTTGTATATTGAATTATTGCTAGGCAACTTGTCTAGTGTGTAAGTTGGTCGCTGGTCAGCGCCTTCCTATTGCACAGGGGTTGCCTGGACTCTTGGGTTCGGGTAACGAACTTTGAGTAAAGTGAGTTTACTTGGTTTTTGGGCTAAAGTCAATGAATGAAATATATGTTAAAATAAGAATATGATCGCATTTATTAAAGGTAGAATTATAGAAAAAGGATTAGGGTATTTATTAGTAGAGAATCAAGGTTTGGGTTATAAGGTTTTTGTGACACCTGATGCTTTAGATAATCCAATTGGTAGCGAAGTTCGTTTTTTTACTTATCACAAAGTCTCTGAAGACGGTCAAGCGCTATTTGGTTTGCCAGATTTTGATGCTTTAAAGTTTTTTGAATTATTAATTACGGTTTCAGGAGTGGGACCTAAGGCGGCGCTGTCTATATTGTCTTCGGCTCCGGTCGAAAGCGTTAAGCAAGCCATTGCCAGTCAAGATGCCGGAGCCTTTAAGCGTATTTCCGGGATCGGTACCAAAACGGCTGAAAAAATTATTGTTGAGTTAAAAAATAAAATAGTTGCAAGTTCGTCAGTCGAGCAGTACGGAGGTAGTGACGTGTTTGATGCCTTAAGTGCTTTGGGTTATGGGCAAAAAGAAGTCAGAGAAGTAATTAATAAGCTGGATAGTAGAAAGACTGAAGCTGAACAATTAAAACAAGCTTTGCAAATGTTGGGAAAGAAATAATTTATGGAGTTAGTCCAAGAAGTAAACCAAGAGTGGTTTAGTAATTTTGTCGCCACTAATTCTGGTGGCAGTTTTTTACAGAGTTGGGAATGGGGTGATTGGCAGGTTCGCTTAGGGCGAACAGTTTTTAGATTTAAGATCTTAGATAATAGTGGGCTGCAAATCGCATCGGTTCAGCTAGTTAAAATGTTATTGCCTTTGGGACAATTTTATCTTTATTCTCCATATGGGCCGGTTTGGGCTAATAATTTCAAATTTCAAATTTCAAATTTTCAAACAATTTTAAATGAATTAATTTCTAAATTTCCAAACGCAGTATTTATTCGTATCGAACCGAAGGGTTTAGATCTTGTCACTAGTAACTTGTCACTAGTAACTAAATCTAACAACATTCAGCCTGGAAAAACTTTAGTTATAGATCTTACCAAAACAGAGGAGCAGTTACTTAGCGAGATGCATCATAAAACCCGCTACAATATTAAAGTCGCCCAAAAGCATGGGGTGGAAATTCAAGATGAGTTTACAATTACAAACGGGCACGGGTTATTTTTTGACGAAGCTTTAAAACTTATTTCGGAAACGGCCAACAGGCAAGGGTTTAAAACTTTTACTCCCGAGTATTATAAAAAAATGGTAGACTTTTTTACCCTGCACCATAGGGAAGAAATTAAACTTCATATTTACAAAGCAATATTTTCCGCCAACGGCGGATCCTCCTCTGGTGGACATAATACAATATTAGCCACAGCTTTTATGTTGGATTTTGGTAACACTAGAACGTTTTTATTTGGTGGGTCTGGGGAAAATAATAAGAATGTTATGGCGCCTTACTTGTTGCATTGGAAGGCCATACAAGATGCTAAAACAGTAGGATTAACTAATTATGACTTTTGGGGTATAGAGACATCCAGTGGAGAAACTCCGGGGTTTGTTAGGTTTAAGCTGGGTTTTGGTGGTAGGGAAGTGATTTATGGTGGAGCTTATGATGTAGTTGTAAACGCATTTATTTACAAATTATATCAACTAGTACGTAAAATAAATAAAATTATTCGTTAGAAAATAACAAAGCTTGCATCCCGACAACCTGGGATGCAAGAGAAGCGAGAAAGCGCCGAATTTACACATCGTGAAATGGTGCGAATTCTTGGGTTGTGGATGAAGGGTCGGGTTCAAGAACCCCGAAGAGAGGGGTTTTGCATTCCTTGTTCGGGTAAATCCTTAACCCTTCCTTCATGTCGTTCGTCTCAGCCTGGCATGCCGGACACAAGGCACGACCATATTCGGCACATTTAAAGTGCTTGCGAAAACTGACTTCTTTCGAGCCAATTAGTTCACTTACTTTTGACATCAACCCTCCAGTTCAGTTGTCATTTTGACAACAATTTAGATTATCAAAGTTTTAATAAGTTTGCAGTTTCTAATTAAATAGGTAATTAAAAAACAGTCTTTTTAAAAAGACTGTTTTTTAATAATTGATTATTTTGATGCTTCGGTTACTAAGTTCTCACCAATTATTTTAGTTTGTTTATTTTTGGCCAAAGAGGCAGCTTTCACAAGTAATTGCAAAGCTCTTTTATGCTCCAGGTCTTTAAGAGTTTTATTGGCACTTAGGATAACGGCCAGTTCTATTGCTGGGAGGTCAAAGAAATAACCAAAATGTTGTTCTAACATTTCAGTTTGTTGACAACAGTATAAATATTTAAAGTTTGAAGAGTTTGCTGGGAATTGATAGTTGAGCCTTAGTTGCCATACTGCAAATAATTCAAGTTTGTCTAGGGTTAGTCCAATATTGGAAAAGATTGCCTGTAGAATTGTATCATTTGGGACAGATTTCAAAAGTGCGCCAAGAAGCATTAGCGAACCTATTTTATGGTTGTGTAGCTTTACTGAGAGCAAAAAAGATTCAAATGGGATAATTTTAACCGAATTATCTGTGGTAGAGTGAGTTAGAGTTAAATAATTTTTTATTAACACTTCTGCAGCATGGGTGCTGGCATTTAATCTTAGGAGTAGATTTTTAACAGACTTTTCTTGGAGTAGGGCAATAAAAATATCTTCCAGTCCCACTTCAGACTTTCTGCTTCGGGCGGAAAGATAAGCATTTTTCCATGCTTGTTTTGCACTGTCGCTGAACAGGGTGTAGATATCAATTACACCAGTTTCGTTGCCGACCGATTGTGATTTTAAAATTTGGGGTGTAAAAACACCAGAAAAAATTAACTTATGTTCCTCATGGTTCGCCCGAAGACCCCAGCCGGATTTAGTACGGGTATATTTTAACACAGGACTAACAAGATTTTCTTTTTTTATTTTTAATTTCATTTAGCTTTGCTTGTAAGGAGCTGACCATATATTTTATATATTATACGACAGTTTGTAAGTTTTGGCTATTTTTCTATTTCCGCTATAATACTTATAATCCCAGTAATACAACTTCCAATATGTTCTTTTATGTTTATGTATTAGAAAGTTTAAAAGATGGTAATAAGTATATTGGTTATACTGGAAATTTAAAGCGAAGAATAAAAGAACATAATGCAGGGTACAATTTTTCAACAGAATTTAGAAAACCATTTAAACTTATTTACTTTGAAGGCTGTTTGACTGAAAAAGACGCCAAACGCCGTGAACTTTATTTAAAAACAACGCAAGGTCGAAGGTTTCTAGGCTTGCGATTAATAGAATATCAACGTCAAAAGGCGTTTGGTATTGGAAGATGATATACTGGGTATGGAATACATTAAATCTATTTTACCTAAAAGGTTGTTGAGCTTTTTACGTGCTTACTATCATGGGTGCGTAGCATTTGTTGCCAATTTGTATTTTGGAAAACCAAGTGAAAAGTTAGTAGTGATTGGCGTTACCGGTACGGCAGGGAAATCTACCACTATAGCTATACTCGCACAAATTTTAAATTTTTCCGGACCCAAGGCCGGGTATATTACCACGGTTAATTTTTTTGATGGCAATAATAACTTTATAAATAAACACGGACTGTCTATGCCGGGCGGTTGGTTATTACAGAAACAGTTAAGCGAAATAGTGAAGCAAGGATGTAAGTATGCGGTAGTGGAGTGTACTTCTGAGGGGTTGGCACAGAACAGACATTGGGGTATAAATTTCGATGTGGCTTTATTAACTAATTTAAGTATGGCGCATATTGAATCTCATGGTGGTTTTGTGAACTATAGTAAGTCCAAACAAAAATTATTCAAAGTTCTGAGTAGGCTTCCTAAAAAAAGCTTCTTTAACAAAAAGATAATTGGTGTAAATTTTGACGATTTGTATGCCGACGATTTTTTTAAGTATGAGGCGGAGACCAAATTTGGTTTAAGTTTTAATGGGAAAAGCGAGCCAGGCTTAAAAGTTTATCAGGCTAAAAATTTAAACCAAAAACAATATTCGAAGTTTGTGTTAGAAGGTCAGGAATTTAATGTTAATTTAGTTGGAATTTTTAATGCGTATAATTCCGCATTAGCTGCTAGTTGCGCGTATGTGCTTGGTGTAGATTTGGAAAAATCCTCAGAAGCCTTGAAGTCTTTTTCCGGTATGCCAGGCAGGATGGAAAAGATTGAAAATAATTTGGGTGTTAATATTATTGTGGATTACGGTTGTGAGCCGGCTTCGTTTAAATCCGCACTAGTTGCAACCAGTGAGTTACCGTATAATAAATTAATTCACGTATTTGGTTCCACTGGAGGGCATAGGGATGTTAGCAAGCGGTTTATTTTTGGTAAGACTTCTGCAGAGTATGCAGATCATATAATTATTACTAATGACGATGTGTATGATTCGGATCCTGAAGAAATAGCTAAAGATATAGTTGGTGGAATACAACAGCAAATTAATCAGTCAACAAGTAAAGGTGTAAGTTATGAAATTATTCTAGATAGAAAAGTTGCTATTGCTAAGGCATTACAAAATGCGAAAAAAGGGGACTTAGTGCTAATTACCGGTAAAGGTAGTGAGCAATTTTTAGTACTTCCCGGAAATAAACGAATAGAATGGGATGATAGATTGGCAGTTAAGCAGGAGATAAATAATATTTAAACTTCAAATGATTTTATATATTAACTCTACAGATTTTAATAAAGTAACTTTTGCTCTTAAAGGAGCAAGGGTTATAGTTAAGACTTATCAGATAGATCCGCACGAATCTCATAAAATGCTGACTCAGTTGGAAGTTTTTTTAAAAGGTGTAAGGTGTAAGATGAGCGAAATTACACGGATTGTAATTAATAAAGGACCTGGGAGTTATACCGGGGTTAGGGTGGGGCTCGCTCATTCCATGGCGCTTAGTTTAGCTTTAGATATTCCAGTGAAGGCTCTAAGTAACGAACAGTTTTTAAAAACCATCGCTTGATAGCGATGGTTTTTTAGTATTAGCTGACTAATCCTCTCTAAGCTTAAACACTGAAATGGTAATTACCAACATGGCAATTAACCAGAGGAAAAGTATAAGTAAATCTTTACCTAATAAATTAAAACTAAATGGATGAAGATAGGCGTTCCTAAAGCCGTCTGCGAGATAGGTAATTGGTAATATTTTGGCAAAAATTCTGAGAGCGGTTGGTAGGCTGTCGACAGGAAAGAATATATTGCCTAAGAAAGTTAAGGGTAAGCCAATAGCAGAAGTAATGGGGGCGGCGGTTTCATAGCTGTTTGCATAGTTAGATATACATAGTCCTAACAGTAAAAATATCCCGCTTCCCATAAGGGTTAATAAAATTATGGAAATAAAATTTCCAGCGAATTTAGCATGGAAGAGTAATACACCAATTAAAGTTAATATAAACACTTGAACATAAACGACAATTGTTCTGGAGGCGACTACGGACAATACCAGTTGCCATTGTTTAAGTGGGGTAACTAAAAAACGTTTTATAACTCCTTTAGCTCTAAGGTCTACCATCCAATATGCTAAGCCGTAAATTCCGCCTTGCATAATTGTCATAGCAATAATACCCGGGAGTACATAGTCAGAATATTTAACACCAGCATTTATAGATTTGCCTACTGGTAAGACAGAAAGAGCAATATAAATAAATGCAGGCATAATGATTGTCCAAAATATTCCGCTGGTGTTGCGGTAAACGATTTTGAGATTTGCAAAAAAAAGTTGTTTTAAGCTATTCATTATCATATTCCTTTCCGGTGAGTTTTAAATACACATCTTCAAGGCTAGCAGTTTTTACCATAAAGCCAGTAAATGGAATATGATTATCTTTAAGCACCTTTAAAATTAAGGAGATTTTATCTAAATGAGAAAGTTCAAGTATTATTTTTGGATAACTTTCGTAGATCTTTGTGACTTCTGGAATTCCAGAAAAAATTTTAGTATCCAAATGGTCGTCTGAGAAAAAGGATAGTTGAACGGTTTCGGAGAGTTTTTCAATAAGCTTTCTTGGTTCATCAATCTCTAAAATTTTTCCACTGTCCATAATTGCTACGCGGTTACATAAAAATTCCGCCTCTTCCATATAGTGAGTGGTAAGCACAACGGTAACTCCTTGGCTATTAATTTTTTTAATTAATTTCCACATAGCTCTGCGGGCGTGAGGGTCTAATCCGGTTGTGGGTTCGTCTAGAAATAAGATTTCAGGGTTGTTTACGAGGGAGGTTGAGATGGTAAAGCGTTGTTGTTGGCCACCCGACAAGTTTTTAACGAACTCATGCTCCTTTTCGTTCAGGTCCACAAGTTTTAAAAGTTCCTGCTTGTTTACAGATGTGTTATATAGTGAGGCAAACAAGTCTAGTAGTTCATTCAAGGTTAAATTGGTTAGATATTGGCTGGACTGGAGTTGGGCACCAATTCTTTTTCGTATTTCACCAGTATTCTCTATATTATCAAGTCCTAATACAGTGACCTTGCCGAAAGTTTGGCGTTTTATACCCTCAATTATTTCAAGGGTTGTGGTTTTTCCGGCACCATTTGGTCCTAAAATGCCAAAAATTTCCCCTTTTTCTACTGAAAAAGAGGTGCCTTTTATTGCGTCAAAGGTTTTTATGCCGTCTTTGGGTTTGCTTAAATTAAAAGTTTTAGTTAAATTTTTAACTTCAATTACATGGTTCATATAATGTTATTATAGCAAATATACGGGCAATTTCAGAATTTCTTATTAAAATCATTTTTTAAATTAAATGGCTTAAATAAGGTAAGTTTGGGATAATATTATTGATAAAGTGATAATAAATATTATTTAGCGGTGCTTAAAAATAAAAGCTGGTAGTTTAAAATATATTTTGGTGCCGTTCTGGTACTTATTTATTAAAAATTCAATTTATGCTATAATAAGTTTATATAAAGATCGTTCATTTTTGAGTTAAAACTACGTCTGATTGCATAGCTTGACAAAATTTCAATAGGTACGTACAATCCAAATATGCACAATTACATTAGCCTATAAGCCTTTTAAGGGTTCGGCCTTTTTTGCGTTTGCGAAAAAGGTAATATTTTGTGTCCTTTTATCATGAATATTGGTAGATGAAGGATATGAAATATTAGAGCGCTTGTCCCAACTCTCAAGCTTTTGGTCTTTTGCTTAACTATTATGCCAAATTTTGGTGCGATTTGGCTGAAAGTTTACGTATTTAATGGCAAATAAAGCAAAAACTGAGTCTACCGGAGTCTCAGTAAAGCCACAAAAGAGTGTATTCCAACCCAGAAAATTTTTTACTGGGCAGAACGAAACAGAATTATTGCCTAACTTAATAGAAGTCCAACTAAATTCCTACAAATGGTTTGTAGAGAAAGGTTTGAAGGAACTACTTGGCGAAATAAATCCAATCCGAGATTTCACCGGAAAGAACTTGGAATTGTTTTTTGGTGACTATTTTTTTGATAAACCAAAATATGACGAGTTTACCTCTCGCGAAAGAAATACTACTTATGAAGCTCCGTTGTATGTATCTGCAAAGTTAGTGAACAAGGTTAGTGGTAAAACCAAAACTCAAGACGTTTACTTTGGTGATTTTCCTCTAATGACTCCACGCGGTACTTGTATTATTAACGGTGTAGAGCGTGTTGTTGTAAACCAGTTAATAAAATCTCCTGGAGTATTTTTTACTGCAGAAAATTTGCGCAATAGAAATTTTTACGGAGCTAAAATTATTCCAAATCGTGGAGCCTGGTTAGAATTAGACACCGACGCTGCCGGGGTAATTGGCGTTAAAATAGATAGAAAACGCAGAATTCCAATTACTGCGCTTCTTCGCGTATTCGGCTTTTCTTCCAATGAAAGTATTTTAGAACAATTCAAAGATGTGGACACCGACCCAGACACTAAATATATTCAAGCAACTTTGGATAAGGATGCTTCTACCAACACCGACGAAGGTTTCAAAGAAGTTTACAAGAGAATCCGTCCAGGTGATTTGGCTACAGTTGAAAATGCCAAGTCTTTAATTTCCGGAATGTTCTTTAATATTGAACGTTACGATTTTTCCGCTGTTGGACGTTACAAGTTTAATCAAAGATTAAATGTAAAAGAAAACGAAAGCCCACTTATCACTCCAGAAGATTTAGTTAAAGTAGTAAGAGAAGTTATTCGCTTAAACAACACCCAAGAAGCAGGGGATGACATTGACCACTTGGCAAACCGCCGTGTTCGCGCAGTTGGTGAACTTATTCAAACTCGCTTCCGCGTGGGGCTTGCCCGTATGGCAAGAATTGCAAAAGACAGAATGTCTTTGGCTGACTTAGATACAGTTACTCCAGCTCAATTAATTCATGTTCGTCCAATTGTAGCAACTATGCAAGAATTCTTTTCTTCATCTCAGTTGTCACAATTCATGGACCAAACAAACCCACTTGCTGAACTTGAACACAAACGCCGTCTTTCTGCTATGGGTCCTGGTGGTCTTTCCCGTGAACGCGCAGGTTTCGAAGTGCGTGATGTGCACAGAAGTCACTACGGTAGGTTGTGTCCTATTACCACTCCTGAAGGACCAAACATTGGTTTGGTGGCGCACTTGGCAACGTATGCTCGTGTTAACGAATTTGGTTTTATTGAAACCCCTTACCGTTTTGTAAAAAAAGCAGCTAGAAATGACGGCAAGGACACAGTAGATGAAATTTCTTTGTTCGATGTTAAGGATGAAAAAGGAAATATTGTGGTTAAAGCCGGCGAAGTTATTACTTCAACAAAGGCTAAAGAGATAGGGAAAATTAACCAACTGTTAGAAGTTAGAATTAAGCCTCGTGTTACCGACAAGATTATATCCCTTGATGCTTATGAAGAAGAAAGATTAATTATCGGTCAGAGTAATATTGGTATTGATGAAAATAATTATTTCACCGAACCTCGCTCTTCTGTTAGGGTTCACTCCGTACCTTCTATTGCTTCCACCGATGAAATAGATGCCTTGGATGTTTCTCCAAAGCAGATTATTTCTGTTACTACTTCATTGATTCCATTCTTAGAACACGATGATGCAAACCGTGCGCTTATGGGTAGTAATATGCAACGTCAAGCTGTCTCATGTATTAAACCGGATGCGCCTTTTGTTGGTACCGGTATGGAAAGTAAAGCCGCTAGAGATTCCGGCACTATGATTTTGGCAGAAGAAGAAGGTGAAGTTACTTCAGTTATGGGTGAGAAGATTGTGGTTGTTGGTGAAAAAGGTAAGAAAAAAGAATATCCTTTGTTAAAGTTTTTAAGAACTAACTCCGCTACCTCTATAAACCAAATTGCTCGTGTTAACAAAGGGCAAAAGGTTAAGAAGGGTGATGTGCTTGCAGACGGAGCTTCCACTGAAGGCGGAGAATTAGCACTTGGACAAAACATGGTTATTGCTTTCCTGTCATGGGAAGGTGGTAATTATGAAGATGCTATATTGGTTTCTGAGCGCGTGGTTCAGCAAGACCGTTATTCTTCCATTCACATTGACGATTTTAAGATTGATGTTCGTGATACCAAATTGGGACCGGAACAAATTACCCGTGATATTCCTAATGTTGGTGAAGAAAAATTGAAGGATTTAGACGAAACCGGAGTTATCCGTATTGGAGCTCAGGTTAAAGCCGGAGACATTTTGGTTGGGAAAATTACTCCAAAAGGTGAAACCGATTTAACTGCCGAAGAAAAATTGCTTCGTGTAATTTTTGGTGAAAAATCGCGCGATGTTAAAGATACTTCCTTAACGTTGCCTCACGGTGAATATGGAAAAGTTGTAAACATTCGTGAATTCTCTAGAGCCGCAGGCGACAAGCTTCCTTCCGGAGTGGTGCGTTCTATTCAAGTTTCAGTCGCTGTTTTACGTAAAATTCAAGTTGGGGACAAGATGGCCGGACGTCACGGAAATAAAGGTGTAATTTCTAAAATTATTCCGGTAGAAGATTTGCCATTTATGGAAGACGGCACCCCGGTGGATATTATTTTAAATCCTCTTGGTGTTGTATCTCGTATGAACTTAGGTCAGATTTTGGAAACTCATTTGGGTATGGCTGCATACAAAATGAAATACAAAGTTGCTTCTCCTGTTTTGGATGGTATTTCCGAAGAAGAAATTAAAGGGGAGTTGGCCAGCGCAGGCGTTCCTCAAGACGGTAAGGTTGTTCTTTATGACGGAAAGACTGGTGAGCCTTTTGACGAAAAAGTTACTGTGGGTGTTATGTACTTCTTGAAACTTCACCACTTGGTAGATGATAAGATGCATGCACGTTCAACCGGACCCTACTCGCTTATTACTCAGCAACCGCTTGGTGGAAAAGCTCAGTTCGGTGGACAGCGTTTTGGAGAAATGGAAGTCTGGGCGCTCGAAGGTTATGGAGCAGCTCACACTTTGCAAGAAATGTTAACCATCAAATCCGACGACGTGGTAGGTAGAAGTAAAACTTACGAAGCTATTGTCAAAGGCGAAGCAATTAAAAAACCAAATATTCCTGAAAGCTTTAGAGTGTTGGTTAAAGAATTGCAGAGTTTGTGTCTCGATGTTGAACTCTTGGGACGCGATGGTCAAGTCAGTAGTGCTTCTGAAGAGCCGGAAATAATTGTACCTAATATGCCAAGTGCCAATCCAGCGGTTCCGGATTCTTCCTTGTTTGAAGATGAGGTAAAAAAGGATAGTAAGAAATATAAGAAAGAGAAGAAAAAATAATTTATAACTTGTTTCTATCAACTTATTAACTTACTACTAAATACTATATATTATGTTCACACAAACAGAAGATTTTACAGGTGTTAGGTTAAAACTCGCCAGTCCCGACACAATTCTAAATTGGTCGCATGGTGAAGTTACCAAGCCTGAAACTATAAACTATAGAACACAACGTCCGGAAAAGGACGGCTTATTCGATGAGAAAATTTTTGGACCAATTAAAGATTGGGAGTGTTATTGCGGAAAATACAAACGTATTCGTTATAAAGGAATTGTTTGTGACAAGTGTGGTGTGGAGGTGACAAAGTCTTCCGTAAGACGTGAACGTATGGGGCACATTAAACTCAGTGTTCCAGTCGCTCATATTTGGTTCTTGCGTGGTGTCCCTTCCCGCTTGGGTTTAATTTTAGACTTGGGTGTTCAGGAATTGGAAAAAGTAGTTTATTTTGCTGCCTACATTATTAATTCAGTAGACGAAGAAGTTAGAATGTCTACTTTGGATCAAATTGAACGTGAGTTTAAATCTAAGAAAAAAGAAATTGAAGATAAATACGAAGCTTTAATTGGCAAGGCTAAGTCCGGCGCCGGTGCTAAGCCTGGCAAGGATGCCGATGTAGTACAAGCTAGTATCGATGGGGAAGTGACCAGGTTGAAAGATGCCTGGAGTAAAGAATTAGATGCTTTGGAAAGTATTCGAGATCAAGCCAGAAGCGAATTGAAATCTATAAAGAAGAATTTAATTATCAGCGAATTGCAATACCGTGATCTTTCTTTAAAGTACGGTCCGGTTTTTAATGCCAGTATTGGTGCCGAAGGTATTAAAGGTCTTTTGGAAGAAGTAAATTTGGAACAGCTCGCTCAAGACCTGCAAACCGAACTTCCAAATGTAGAAGGACAGGCTCAGAGAAAATTATTAAAGCGCTTAAAATTAGTTAAGTCTTTAATAAATTCCGGACTTAGACCGGAATGGATGTTAATTGGTAGTCTGCCAGTTATTCCGCCAGATCTAAGACCTATGGTTCAGCTGGATGGTGGACGTTTTGCCGCAAGTGACTTGAATGATTTATATAGAAGAGTAATTAACAGAAATAACCGTCTAAAGAAGCTTTTAGAAATAAAAGCTCCGGAAGTTATTACTCGTAACGAGAAGCGTATGCTACAGGAAGCTGTAGATGCGTTAATTGATAACTCTATAAGGCATGGAAAAGAAGTTACCGCCAGTACCGGTCAGAAGCGAAAATTACGTTCTTTAGCCGATATGTTAAAAGGTAAGCAAGGTCGTTTTCGTCAAAACTTGCTTGGTAAGCGCGTGGACTATTCTGGGCGTAGTGTTATCGTTGTGGGTCCTCATTTAAAATTACACCAATGTGGTATTCCAAAAATGATGGCTTTGGAATTATTTAAGCCCTTTGTAATTTCTAAATTGATTGGTAGAGAATTTGCACACAATGTCAGAAGCGCCAACAGGTTGATTGAACAAGCCAGAACTGAAGTTTACGATATTTTGGAAGAAGTAACTAAAGACCATTATGTCTTATTAAACCGCGCTCCAACCTTGCACAGACTTGGTTTTCAGGCTTTTCAGCCAGTACTTATAGAAGGTAAGGCCATGCAGCTTCATCCAATGGTTTGTGCTGCTTTTAACGCTGACTTTGATGGTGACCAAATGGCTGTTCACGTACCGTTAACCGAAGCTGCACAAAAAGAAGCCAGAGAAATTATGGTTTCTGCTCATAACTTGCTAAAGCCGGCTTCCGGCGACCCGGTTATGACTCCGGACAAAGACGTGGTCGTGGGCTGTTACTATATTACCCGTATGCGTGAGGGGGTAAAAGGTCAGGGTAAGGTTTTTAGTGAGCCAAGTGAAGCTACTCTTGCTTATAACAATGGTCATGTTCACATCCAGGCTAAAATTAAAGTTCGTGTTCCTTCTGATGACGGGACTAGTACTCAAATGCTTGAGACTTCCGTAGGACGCTTAATCTTCAACAAGGTTGTTCCGAAAGAAATGGGTTTTAGAAATGAAAATTTTGACAAGAAGAAATTACAGGCCTTAGTTAGAGAAGCACATAGGACTTTGGGCAATGACAGAACTGCAGAATTGATTGATGAAATTAAACGCACTGGTTTTTATTACATGAAGCGCTCAGGGCTCTCTTGGGGTATGGATGATTTATTAGTACCTCAAACAAAGCACGCTATGATTAAAGACGCCGATACTGAGGTTGAAGGTACTTACCAACAGCACAGAGAAGGACTTTTGACAGAGGAAGAAAGAAAAAATCGCGTAGTAGAAATTTGGGCTGATGTGAGCGAAAGGGTTGCAAAGGATGTTACGCACACTGTGGCAGAATTCGGTTCTGTTAATTATTTTGTATCTAGCGGTGCTAGAGGGTCTTTTTCTCAGGTTACACAAATGTCCGGTATGAAAGGTTTAGTGGTAAACCCAGCTGGTGATGTCATTGAGCTTCCGGTAAAAGGTTCTTTTAAAGAAGGTTTGAATATCTTGGAGTATTTCATTTCTACTCACGGTTCTCGTAAAGGTATGTCCGATACTGCTATGCGTACCGCTGACGCTGGTTATTTAACCAGACGTTTAGTGGATGTCGCTCAAGATATTGTTGTTAACAGCGAGGACTGTGGTACTCAAGAATTCGACTATATTACTCTTGAAGAGAGTGAAAAAATGAACAAAGCCTTTGACCGTAGACTTTTCGGTAGGGTAACAGCCGAAGATGTAAGTGATAAAGCTGGTAATTTGATCGTTGCTAAAAATAATGGTATTGATGACCTTCAAGCCAAGCAAATTGTTGAAGCTGGAATTTTAGAAGTAAAATGTAGAAGTGTATTGAAATGTAAGCTTTCCCGCGGAGTTTGTAGGTTGTGCTACGGTTATGATTTAGGTTTTAACGATATGGTTCGTTTGGGGGCTGCGGTTGGAATTGTGGCTGCTCAGTCTATTGGTGAACCGGGAACACAGCTGACTATGAGAACCTTCCACACTGGGGGTAGTGCTTCCGTTAAAGATATTACTCAAGGGCTTCCTAGGGTTGAAGAATTGTTTGAAGCTAGAGAGCCAAAGGGTGTGGCTTACGTTACTGAAATCGACGGGCAAGTATTTATTGCGAAGCCAAATAATAAAGAATATATTGTTAGAATCCAAGGTGCAGATGTGGAGAAAGATGTCTATCCGCTTTCCAGCATGCAGTCTGCAATTAAAGATGGTAGTAAGGTAACCGCAGGGGAGACTTTGTATATTGATGCAGATGGTAAATCTGTAAAAGCTAAATCTGACGGTTTGGTACGCTTGGAAAAAGACAAGATAATTGTGGTTCACGAAAGTGATCAGGTGAAGGAATATGTTATTCCGGCTTCGTTGTCTTTGTTGGTAAAAGACGAGGACTTGATTGCCAAGGGTCAGCAGTTAACTGAAGGAAATTTAAATCCAACCCAGATTATGAATTTAAAGGGTATGGAAGAAGCCCAGAAATATATTGTCAAAGAAGTTCAGGATATTTATGTTTCTCAGGGTCAAAATATTCACGACAAACATATTGAAGTTATAGTAAAACAGATGTTCTCTAAAGTTCGCATTGCCGATTCTGGTGAAAGCGAATTAACCTCAGGTGAGATTGCCGACAAAGCCAAACTTGGTTTTGTAAATGAGCAGATTATTGCCAAGGGTAAACGTCCAGCAACTTATGAGCAGTTACTTATGGGTATTACCAAAGTTTCTTTAAATACCGACTCTTTCCTAGCCGCCGCTTCCTTCCAAGAAACTACCCGTGTGCTTATTGAGGCTGCTGTAACAGGTAAGACTGACTATTTAAGAGGACTTAAAGAAAATGTTATTATTGGTAAGTTGATTCCTGCTGGGACAGGTTTTACCGATGAGATAGCTAAGCAAAACTTGCAATTGGAAGAGGCTGCCGCTTTGGCTGCTTCGGAAGTAACTGAATAATTAGTTTAAAAATCCCGCTCTTCTAAAGAGCGGGATTTTTTATTGCTAACAGTTTAGTTAAAGTTTAGTAGGTGGTAAGCTATTTAATTATATAGTCTGCTTCCTGTCTTGCTTCTTCAGGGATAGATAAGCCAAAGGAGTTTAAGATTGTTTCATTAAGACCTAAATCAAATTTGATTGGGGTTTGTACAGGTATGGATCCAGGGGCTGTTTTTTTAGTTAAAATTTGGTAGGCTGCATCCGCTGCTTTTGATCCTAAAATTTTATAATCAGGAGCATAAGATAGTGCTCCGCCTTGTGAAAGTTCTTCACGAGTTAGGGTTATAATTGGTTTATTTATTTTTGATGTAAATTTAAAAATTAAATCCATAGAGCTGGCCATAAAGGGTCCAGGATATCTGAAGACAGCATCAATAGGTTTAAAATCAAAAGACAAAATAAATTTATTTAATCCCTCCCTGTCTTTAAAACTTTTATCAATTAGCGTTAAGTTGTATTTACTAGATATATTTTTTAAATCTTCTAGTGGTGTTTCGCTTTCTCCCGGGATAGAAGGATCTCCTCTTAAGATTAAGATAGTTTTAGCCAACGGGGCGATTCTCATAAAAAAATCCAACCTTTGTCCGGCAGTATTTGTGTTACCACTTTCAACGAAAGCAGCATTGGTTCCACTTCCTTTCATACTTTTGGCGAAACCAGCCTGAACAACATTTGCCGCTGGTGCTATTACAACTGGGATTTTTAATCCCATTTCTTTCATTATTATAAATTCTGATTGACCAGTAATAATAAGGTCAACATTTTGTTTAATAAAGTATTCCGTAGCATTTTCAGTATTTGTTTTACTAAATCCGATATCTAAGGTTTCGTATTTTATTGTAATATCCTTTTCTTTAACAATGTCTTCCATCTGTGTTTTAAAGCCTTCGAAGACAGTTTTAATGGTTTCGCTTTGTCCTAATAAACCAATAGTATAGGTATAGTCCTGGTTTTGAGGTAAGCGTTGTACTTCGCTATTTGAAGAGTTGAACGGATACTGTGAATTGTAGTATAAAATTCCAGTAGCCGAAAACATTATTCCTAGTAAAAAAACTATGAAATATTTGTACATTAAACTAATTTAATTTTGTAATTTTTCCAATTCCCAAATTTCTTGTCCTACAAAATCTTCTACTTCAGAAAGGTCTTTTAAGAGTTGTTTTTCTTTTTCTATAACCTCAGTTGAAAGAGGTCCCTTTAACTTTATTTTGTGAACTGTATCAAGCTCTGCTTGGATATCACGCTTGATTATGGCAAAACCTCGTTTGAGCGACTCTTCTGCTTTATGGATTTCATTGGAAACGTTTTTTTGTTTTTTTCGGTAGTTTCTAAAGTGAAATAAATTATAGAAGAGTAAAGCGAAAATTATTATAATAGCTATAACAAGGAGGATTAGGTAAATAAATTCGTAGCTTAGTCTGGTGGATCCAAACTGAAGTGCGGTAGCGGTGACTACTATTTCTTGTTGAGGGCTTGGTGCGCTTGTTTGATCGGTTATTTTGGTCTGTGCCCAAACAATATATTTGCCACTAGGCAGAAATTGGTTATGTCTGTAGAACCAGTCGCCTTTTTTATCCGAAGCAATTTCATAACTGTAAGTTTCTCCGGTCTGTAAATTTTGTAAATGCAGAATTACCTCGGATTGAATGCTGTCGGTTTTGCCACCGACGTAGAAAATTTCCTGATTTGAAATTCTACTTGAGATAGTTGTTAAATATGGGGGAGAGAGCTCCGAACCTTCAGCTTTAACATGTTGCACACCTAAGAAAGATATAAGTATTGACAATAAGAACACGCCAAGTATTTTTCCGTATTTTTCTCGATAGCGATTAAGTTCTTCTAGTCTGTCTTGAATATGGTCGGGTAATTCTTTACTATTGTGAAGTTCAGCGACAGTATAATGTAATTTTCTAAGTCTTCTTCCAAAGTACCAAAGCAGAATAACAATTGTCGCCAGTAACAACCAGAACCATTTCCAAGGTATTAAGACATTGCTTAATTGGAAGCCGTCGCTACTAACAAATTCAAATGCCCAAGTGACAACTGAAATTCTTTGAGTGTGTTCTCGGTAATTTCCAGCTAAATCATAGGATCGAACAATGAAGTCGTAATCTCCTAATTGAAGAGCGCTTGGTATATATGGACTGGTTGTTTCTACAAACAGATTTTGATTACCCTTTTCTTGTTTTTGATTGAGTGCGATGAGTTTAGACTCGTAATGATCAATTCCGGATAAGGCATCTGTTGTTTGAAATTCAAAAATTGGCTGGTTTCTTACCGTTCTTGTGCTTGGGATGACGTTAATTTCAAATTCAGCAGGAGGACTGCTATCTATTTTAACAGCAAAGTGCGTTACTCCTCCCCAGCCACCGTTACTGAATGCTTTAATATGAAAATAATGAGTGCCATCAGCTACATTTCTGTAGGTAATAGAATTTTTATTTGAGTCAACTATATCATCAGGCGTGTCTATTGGTTCATCTGAGAAGATATAGCTATATCCCTCAACTTTAGATTCGCCGGCCCAGGTTAGTAATAAGTTAGTGTTTTGGTACCAGATGTTCTGCTGAGGATGAGTTTCGGAAGAGACAATAGGTCCGGCAGGTGGTGGTAAGGTAAGATTATAAACCCCGCTATTTGTACTATTTAAATCATTGGTTCCTTTGCCATCGTGTAGTAAAACTCTGGAGTTGTCAGAAAACTTAATAGCTGCAGTCCCAACAGATTTAACTCTGAAAGTTAATGTAGTAACAAGTCCGCTGGAAACATTAATTCCACCAGGTATACCTCCTTGGAAGGTAATTTTACCTACTTGATTGTTAATAACAGGTTGCGCGGTCCAAACTCCAATTACCGATTTGCCTGTTGAAGGGGATACGAGTTGAAGTTCGTCAGGAGGGAAAGATATACCAATATCTAGGGCGTTAACGGGGGTATTTTCAGTATCAAGAAAGATAGAAACATCAAAAGTGCTTCCAACTGTAAAAGTACCCGTTGCTGGGCTGACACTAAGAGAAGAAGCATTGGCTGTTGGTATTACAGGGGGGTAAAAATATACAAAAGAAAGCAAAAGAGCGCCAATTATCAACTGTATGTTATTTCTTTTTCTCATTTTTAAAGTTTTAAATTTTATTTTTTATGTCTTCTTAAGTACAGTTCAAAAATTACAGCTAAGAGTACTAAAAATATTAAGATAATTATAACATATATTTTCACTTTCTGCTCAAGTGGTGAGGTTTTTAGGTTGGGGTTTTTCCAAACTGAAATTCTGGAATTTCCGTTTCTATCAACAGCTTTAATATAGAGGAGTTTTTTCAGGCTCTGATTTTTAAATAAATAAGGACTTTCTGTTTTCATCCATCCCGTTTGGGATTCTGGGGGCGATTCATCGTCTGTTTCTAGGGCTTCGTGAAACCCTATACCGCTATCTTTATCTTGTGTGTTAAATACGGCAAACCATTGATTGTTAAACAATTTCGCATCCCTAGCTACAAAAATTTCAAAATCCTCAGGGGATTCTTTGTCTGAATTGAAATTTTGGCTAGTGTCACTAGTAGTTGTAGCTTGTGTGGTTGGTTTATGAATAGTAAGAGGTATTTCCTGAGGAGGTAATCCGATTCGAGTACCTTTACCGTCAGAGAGTAGTATATTTCCTTCAAAAGAGAAAAGCCCAGTACTTGCTTCTTGGCCGGTGAATAGTATAGAGAAAAGTAATCCGTTAATTCCAGAAGGACTGACAGCTGAGAAGTCGATTAATCCTACACCGTTAGTTATTTCAATTTTGGGTTTTTGAACCCATAAGGATACAGTGGAATTACCATCCTTTATTGTGATATCTGAAAATAAACTAATTGGTAAAATAATTCTAGCCTCAATTGCGTTTATTTGGTCAGTTTGTCGGTCAAATACAACATCAAGCTGGTATTGTTGCCCAGCTATAATTTCATTCGTGTTAAATTTAAAAAGCACATTGGCAGCATTGGCTCCAAGTGGAAATATAATAAGTAGTAGAATAGAAATTAAATATTTTTTCATAAATTAGCCTGTCCAATTATAAGCGAGTATAGAGAAGTCAATTAAGTCCACTACACCGTCTATATTAAAATCTATTTCAGCTGGAAAGTTAGGTTTCAAATACCAGAAGGCTAAAATTGAAAAGTCTATTAGGTCTACTCTACAGTCTCCATTCAAATCGCCTCGGGCAGGGCAGCCGTTGAAGTTGGGGGATTGAATGGTCTTTTTGCCAACAATGAATTCCAGAAAGGAACTATTAGGACTATTAATATTATTATAAAAAGATTTTGAATATGTAGTGTATCTGCCTAAATTAAGATTGGCTGTTGGGAGATTAAAATTATAAAAACCATCTTGGTTGGATTGGGTTACGTAAGTCTTTAGATTGGAACCGTCATTTAAATAAATTGTTACAGTGACTTGTTTTTGAGCGAAGCCGAAAATATTTTGGAATTCTCCTTGCTTAACTTCTAAGTTGTTAGTTGATATGGTAGGTGAGATAACAATATCTTGAATACTTTTAGTTTCGTTAGGACTGAGACTAGTAGAAGAAAGACTGAGTGCGGATCTTATACCTTGAGGATCTTTTGCGTATAGTGAAAATTCAAATGTTCCGGCACTGAGACCTGTTGAGCTAATTTGAAAATTTCCTGAAGAATCAGTTTTTACGCTTCCGACTAAAGAGGCATCTTTAAGTAAAAAGATTTCTGAGTTAGGGTAAGCGGTTCCTTTAAAAATTATCTGTCCTGTTCCGTAATTTCCTGACCCACCACCTCCGCCTCCTGGAGTTGGGCTAGTGCTGGAAGAGGGCGTAGCGGAAGATTCATTAGAGTGGGTTAATACTGTTCCACCAAGAGTTTTACTTTTTATTTTAAAATAATATTGTGTAGAGTTTGAAAGTCCTGTTTTTGTAAAGGTGGTTACGTTCCCTACGTTCTCGTATGTGTAGGTTCCAGAAATTGTACCTACACCCAATTCGTAACTACCAACTGTAATACCTAAAAAAGTTTGAGGTACTGACCATGATAAATCTACTTCAGAATCTCCTGCTGTTGTAGTCAGGGTATTTGTGTTAGCTTTGAAAAAATATTGGAAACCGCTCCAAAGCTGAAAGTTAGTAGAGCTGGCTTTTCCAGTAACAGATTGATAGACAGATTGACCAGCCTTAAAATTGGTAGAAGAACTATTTTGTTGTCCGCTTGAAATGATAGGATTGTTAATTTGAAAATTAGTTGAGGAGGAGCTGGCGGCACTTCCAAAATCTACACTGAATACTAAAGTATAAAGTGAAATAAATATTATTAATATAGAGGAGAGTATTTTTTTCTTCATGCATAGTAACTATAACAATTAAAAAAAGAATATTCTAGGCTAACTTTTTACCCAACCTTTGAGTTTATATAAAAGAAGTATTTTTTTGAAAATAGTGTGGAAAACTAGTAGCTAAAATTTTCTAGTCCTATTATTTGGTTTGGCATTTTTGTAGAAGGGGATTGAAATATATTATTTCTAAAATTCACAATATTTTTTTGTGAAACTTGTTGCACTTTATGGATTGAATTTTTATAATTTAATTTATTTAATTATAGTCTATCGTTATTTATTAAAAGTTTATAGCATCTCTTTTGTTTGATGAAACGGATGTGAATTATATAGAGTGCTATGTGTCTAGGATTTGGTAACTAAATATTTTTTATAAAAAAATATTTAGTAAAAGAGTTATTTATTCCGTATAATACATATAGATTAATTGACAAAAAACTATAGCAATTTTAGCAAAATACAGGGGCGGAATTGCTAGTAAGTATGCGAAAAATAGAATTGAATCATTCGTAAAAAATTGGTGCAAGATGCAAGAAATAAACAATACGAAAACCAAGTTAAATTTTAAGCAATATCTGTCCTCCAAATTCAAGATTGTAGGTATGGTTTTTGCGTCTTTGGTCTTTATTTTCCCTTTCGTTTCTACAAGTCTTTTGGCAGCGACTGGTGCACCAGCTATTCTCAGCTACCAAGGTCGCTTAACGGATTCTTCTGGAAATTTATTGGGCGGAAGCGGTACTAATTATTATTTTAAATTTTCTATTTGGAGCAGCTCAACTGTTGGTGGTGGGGTAAAATTATGGCCAACCGGGGCTCCTGGAACGACAACTTCAACAGTCACCGATGGTGTGTTTAATGTAAATATTGGCGACACTGTAAATGGCTATCCGGACACACTAGATTATAATTTTAATGACAGCGATACAGTGTTCTTGCAAGTAGAAGTTTCAGATGATAATTCAACCTTTGAGACTTTGTCTCCAAGACAACAAGTTACCTCGAGTGGTTACGCAATCAACGCGAACACTCTCGGTGGTTTTGCTCCAAGTCAGCTGGCTACTGGAAACCAGATCCCAGTTTTAAATTCTGGAAATTTAATTTTAGGAGGAACTAATCCTCAAATTAATGCTTCGAGTACGAATGCTTTAGTCCTACAAGGAGGAGCTGGTACTGGAGACATAAGATTTTTTTCCTCTAGTAATAAAATTACTTCAGCTGGTGAATTAACCATTGCCGGAACTTTAACAGTTGGTAGTTATGTCGCTGATCCAGGTGGGTTAGCCGATGGTACTATTTTTTATAATTCAACATCGGATAAATTTAAGGTTGTTGAAAATGGCACTACTAAAATATTGTGTAACACTACCGATGCAGGTTGTGGTGCCGGAGGGGGAAGCACAGCTTGGTCGGCCATTATCGATCCAGTTTCAAATTTGTCTTTAAGCATGGCGTCCTATACAACCAATTTTACTTATGGAAATAATACAGCTTCTGCAAACTTATTTAACGTTACCGACTCAGTAAATAATACTGGTACTGGAACATTGCTTTCTTTAACTACTGCAAATGGTTCTGCTCTAAACCCTTTTTCAATAACCGCTTCTTCTACTTCAGCTCTATATGTTACTAGTGGTGCTAAGGTGGGTATAAATACCACAACCCCTTCTTCAACTTTAACAGTCTCTGGAAGCTTGCTTGCAACCGGAGCGATTCAATTTTCATCTTTAGGAAGTGGAATTGCTCATAGTGATTCTTTTGGTGTAATTAGCTCCTCTCCGGTTGTATTAACTTCTGAAGTTAGCGGAATTCTTCCAGTTACGAATGGAGGTACTGGTACCTCTACCTTAATCTCAAACGGAGTATTATACGGAAATGGAA
Organism: uncultured Candidatus Saccharibacteria bacterium; assembly: GCA_964348935.1. Lineage (GTDB taxonomy): Bacteria > Patescibacteriota > Doudnabacteria > UBA920 > UBA920 > PALSA-1336. The sequence goes on from CAYGEJ010000006.1 coordinate 62,481, forward strand.
GTTCGGCATTATCAGTTACTTCTGCTGGAACTAGTGCTCAAATTTTACAAGCTAATGGAAGCTCTGTTCCAACTTTCGTAAATGTTACAGGAGATGCAAGTCTGGCAGTGGGTGGAGCGTTAACTTTAGCTACTACTTCGGTAACCTCTGGTACTTATGGTTCGTCTACGCAGACTGTTATATTTACTGTTGACACCAAAGGAAGGTTAACTGCTGTTTCTACAACAACCATTGCCGGAGTTACACCTGGTGGCTCTGCTGGTGGGGACTTGTCAGGTACTTATCCAAATCCAACTGTGTCCAAAATTAACGGGGTATCTCTTGGTTCTACTGTTGCAACTGCCGGGAATTTATTAATAGGTTCAGGTTCGGATTGGGTTACGCAAAGCATTGTCGGAGATGCGACTATTTCTGCTTCTGGTATTTTAGGTTTGAAATCAGTTGGAACTGCCGGTTCTTACGGGAGCGCATCTCAAGTTCCGCTTATAACTACCGATGCGCAAGGTAGAGTAACTGCCGTAACGAATACTTCAATAGCAATTAGTGCAAGTCAAATCACTTCTGGGACTTTGGCTGTTTCAAATGGTGGTACCGGAACAACTACAGCCGGTATTGCAGGATCTGTAGCTTATAGTAATGGTAGCGGCTTTAGTTTTACCTCCCCAGGAACCGCATTCCAAATTTTACAGTCTAATGGTTCCGCTACTCCAAGCTTTGCTAATATTTCTTCTTTGCTGACTGCTGGATCCAATATCTCTATCTCCGGCACCTCCACCATTGCTGTCAGTTCTACTCCAAGCTTCAGTACTCTAACAG